>JBKCJG010000073.1:0-3565 GCA_046301895.1 Flavobacteriia bacterium | reverse complement strand
AGCAGGTAACTACTCTGTTGCCATGTACGACATGATGGGCAAACTGGTGAAGACTGTTTATGCAGGATCGTTCGAAGACTATGAGAACCTTGAGTTCGATGTTGACATGACAAACCTGAACACAGGCGTGTACATGATCAGCGTATCGAATGGTGATCAGAAGATCGAGAACATCCGCGTGATGAAGAACTAAGAAATAGTTCATATATTTATGACGGACCGTGGAAACACGGTCCGTTTTTTTTAGTCTAAAGTGGAGGAAATACTACAGCCAAATAAAATGTTGATCTGTGATGATCATGACTTGTTCTGCCTTGGTCTGAAAGAATTACTCTCGGCTCATTTAAACAAAACCGAAATCTTTACGGTGAATACAAAAAAAGAGTGTGAGGAACTATTAGAGCAACATTTTTTTGACGTGTTCATTTGTGATATCAAGATCGGCAGTGATAATGGGCTTCAACTCATAAAAAGCAACCAAACGGCGCTGGCAGAAACAACGGTCATAGTTCTTTCCGGGCACTATGAGGACTACCTTTTAAGGAAGGCAAAGAATATCGGCGTTGACTATTTTCTGAAAAAAGAGGCGAGTCTTAATGAGTTACTTCCCGCGATCAGCAATAATCCTTCCATGCGCCTTGAGAAAATATTTAAGGAAGAGGATGTTGACAGCCCTGTTTCAACACTCTCTAAGAAGGAAACGGAAATAATCAAACTTATTGCGGCTGGTTATCAAAGTAAAGAGATCGCGACCAAACTTTTCATCAGTAAAGTGACGGTTGATACGCACCGGCGTAATATTCATCGTAAAATGAATACAACAAGCACCGGTGAACTATTAAAATTAGTTTATGAAGGCATTATTGAGCTATAGATTTACGGTACTGGTATTATTGCTCTTCAGTTTTAATGCAATAGGGCAAAGTGCACGTTTCTATTATTTTATAGATTCGAGCTCCAGGTATTCGATAGAGGACACCGCTAAATTTAGCTGGAAACCGGGTGCTTTGTCCGATAATATCTCATTTGGCTACAATGAAAACATGACGGTTTGGTGTAAATTGACTCTTGCCGATTCACGTTTGAATTCAGATCTTCGATGGGCCTTCAATAATATCCATCTTGACAGTTTGACCATTTATCCTTGTAACGGTGAACCAATTAATGCCGGTGACCGTGCAAGGGGGAAAAGTGTCCATCTGAATGCCTATTCCTTTAAAATTCCAGAGGTTGAAGTGCAAAGCACGGTCATCGCCAGAGTAAAGAAGCAATGGTCATTTTTCGATTTTTCAGTCTCACTGACCCAAGAACGGGACTTACTTGAAACAACGCAAAATTCTTTGGCACTTTTCTTTATTTTCAGCGGGTTTGCGATTATGTTGCTCCTTTTGAACTTTTATATCTACAGGCAAACTCATGAGCGAAAATACCTTTACTACATTGTTTATTCGCTTATCGGGGTCATTTATGTAGCAGTTAACATGGGCGTAGCAAAGAATTTCTTCTTCCCGGATTTCCTGTATTTCAGTGAATTCAGAATCTTTTCGGGCTGTTATTGGTATTTATTTCTTGGGATTTTTATTGCCGACTTACTCGATCTTAAAACGGGCGTAAGGACTATTTATCGTCTTATTATGTCGTTTCAATGGGTCGTTGGAATTCTTTCCGCCTTTTCGATTATCTGTCTTATCTTGAAAGAATATGAATGGCTTCTTCTCCCTTCATATATTACCTATCTGATCTTTTTCCTGAATATTTTATTATTAATCCTTGGGGTCTATTATTCCGTAAAATTAAAACACCCAAATGTAAAGTATGTGATTTATTCATTCTTCCCACATATTTTATGGGGCTTGCATATGATCCTGAATTCGTTTCAGATCATAGAGGTTGATTTAAGTAAAAATTGGATCAGTCTAATTATTCTCTATGAAATGATGCTTTTTGGAGGATTATTGATCCGGGACTATGTCGATGCATTCAAGAGAAATCTGATCCTTCAGGAGCAATTATTATTAGAGGAAAGCAATGCGATCATTGCTATTGACCATGCACGGATCAAAGAAAGAAGACTTCTTTCCGACATTTTACATGACAAGATCGGGGTCCTCATTGCACGAACCATGCATCTTCTTGAGCTAAAAAGAAATCAAGACACCAAGGAATCATTGATTGAGATAGGTGCTTACATACGAAGTTTGTCTCATACTATAATGCCCATTTCATTGGAAGAAGGTGCTCTGAAGGGAGCATTACTTGATCAAGTCAATTTTATGAGGGAACAGATCAAGCCTGTCCAGCTTGATTACCAGACGTATGATTTTCCAGATCGGATTCAAAAGGATGTAGCATCATGTCTGTATCTAATCTCAATGGAATTGCTTCAGAATGCGTTGAAGCATGGTAATCCACAACTTATCAAACTCGAGCTTTTCTGGTACAAAGAGGAGATGGTTCTGTCATGCGATGATGATGGGAACGGATTCTTAGAAACAGAGGTGAAGGGATTTGGATTAAAGAATATCGAAAGGAGGATTCGGTTCTTTTCCGGAACAATGAATATTTCCGCATCACCCGGAGACGGCTCAACAATTCTTATCATCATTCCGCATCTCGGCAACCATTAAACCGATGCGAAATGCAGATGAGTCAGTTCCTTGATAACATTTTGGTTAGTCATCCGGGTTGAAAGTTTGCTCGCATAAGATGAAAAAATACTCATTAATAAGTATTTTTTCCATAGTTCTTTCGGTCTAATTTTAGACCGTCTAAATAACTATCTTATGAAAAAAACTATTTTAACCATGACCTTGGTTTGGGTCAGCCTTAATTCCTTTGGCCAAGAAAGAACCCAACATTTCACAGAATCAAAAATCAGTGCATCTGATGTTAGTGTATCACAAAATCGCGGGAATACTTCAGATGGTTCCGGATTAGTGCTTACCCGGGAGAGTCTGATATTGCCCACAACTTCTGCTTTAACTAAACAATATTTAGCAGATATATCTCAACTTAATTTTTCATCGGTGGACGAAGCTCAGCAATTTTTCAACATGCGAACCGGCAATTTGGTTAGCTATGAACTTGATTTCAGTTCGCGGAAAGTGACAATTAAACTGAATACAGATTATGCAAAAACATGGAGTATTTCAGAGTGGAACACTTATTTGGCAAATCAATTTCAACGATAATTAAATGATTAACTATGATTTCTAAAAGTATAACCGGAACACTGAATTTGCTCAAATTATTGTTGGTCACTTGTGTTTCTTTCGCCTCTTTCGACTCTGCGAGTCAGATAGTAAGTAATAATGCCTTTCTTCAGGGAAACCATGTTGAAGTGGCAGTTGGGCCATGTGGTGCTTTTGCATCAACGGTTGCCGCACCTGCGGGCTATCATCCAAGGAGTCCTTTTGGTTCTCAACTTGGATTTGTCGCTGACCCTGCCAAGGATGGGTGGACTGTTGGATCACCGAATTATGTCGGAGATTATTTTTTACCCGGCTCACCGGAAGAGGGTTGGGGGATGAGTATCAACGGTTTAAATTATAATAACAATCAGATT
>JBKCJG010000072.1:0-13611 GCA_046301895.1 Flavobacteriia bacterium | reverse complement strand
TAATGCCGGATTACGTTACAGTATGTATCATCATGTTGGACCATTTACACGATACATTCAAGGGGACATCAGTAAGCCGGATACTTCATTCAGCTACAACAATGGCGAGTTGATCAAATTCTACCATGGCCTTGAACCGCGTATATCTTTCAGATGGTTATTGAAAGACAATAGTTCGATCAAAGGGGGGTATGCCTACAATTATCAATATGTCCATTTAACCTCATTAAGTGCAGTTTCTTTACCTACGGATATCTGGTATCCTACAACCGATATAGCTCAACCTCAAAGAGGCTGGCAAGCATCACTGGGTTATTTCAGAAACTTCAAAGACGACCGCTATGAAGCTTCTGTGGAAGTTTATTACAAAGGGATGAACAACCTGATCGAGTATGCAGAAGGAGTGCTTCCCGGAGATGATGTGAACGACAACACTGACAATTATCTGGTATTCGGTAAAGGTTGGGCTTACGGAATCGAATTCTTTGTTAAACGTTCTTACGGAAAACTAACAGGATGGGTTGGTTATACCTGGGCTAAAACAGAACGTAAGTTCGATGATTTAAATAATGGTGAAGTCTTCCCTGCCAAGTACGATCGTCGGCATGACCTGACTCTTGTTGCAGGGTACAAGTTGAATGACCGCTGGACTTTTGGAGCTTCTTTCATTTATGCTACTGGAAATACACTTACTCTTCCTTCTTCGTGGTATGTTCAGGACCAGAACCTTCTATTCAATTATGGAGCACGCAACTCTACCCGAATGGCTCCTTATCATCGTCTGGACTTGTCTGCAACACTTTATGACAAGGCATTCAAAACAAAAGTGAATGAAGATACAGGTGAAAGTATTCAGGTAAAGAAGAAGTTTCGCAGCAATTGGTCATTCTCAATATACAATGTGTACAACCGAGCAAACCCGTTCTTTCTATATGTTGACAATGACGGAGATTTCTTAGCCGGTGATTTCAAGATCACTGTGAAACAGGTCACCCTCTTCCCTATTATCCCGAGTGTTACTTGGAACTTTGAATTTTAAGCTATGTTGAAGAAATTAGTTGCAGTAAGTATATCATTCCTATCATTGGTTTCATGCACGAAGGAAGTCAATATCGATATTCCGGGATATAAGGAACAGCTTGTGATCGATGGATCTATAGAGACAGGGTCCGTTCCGATCGTGTTGCTATCAAACACCAATGATATCTATGCACCAACCAATCTGGATGCCTACCTGAACGGCTTTATAACAGGTGCTATCGTCACAGTGAACGATGGTACAAATACGTACCAATTGGAGGAGATCTGCACGGATGATCTGACTGGTCCTGCTTTGGATGCGGCGGCTGCTATCTTTGGAATACCGGCAACTGAACTCGTAAACTACCATCTTTGCGCCTACACCACTCTCACAAGTCCCTTATTAGGACAGGTTGGGAAAACGTACAACCTCACTGTAACTTATGAAGGAAATACCTATACTTCAACCACAACGATTGTTCCGCCTACCCCTCTGACAGATCTTTACTGGAAAGAGGAAACGAATAAACCGGGATTAGGCTGGTCGTATGGTAAACTTTCTGATCCTGCAGGACAGTCTGATGCCTATTGTTGGGAAGTAAAATACAAGAATGAGAATGTCTTCACAAAAACTTTCAATCCTTTCTTTGACGATGTATTCTTCGATGGTCTAACCTTCGAATTTCCATACGAGAACCCCATGAGCTGGGATGATGAAACTATCCCACAGGAGGAACGCGGATATTTTCGCTTGGGAGACACGGTGGTAGTGAAACTTTCCAAATTGGACCGTGATGTTTTCGAATTCTATGAAAAAAAGTATGCACAGTTGTATTCTGCAGGTAACCCGTTTTCAACTCCAACGAACATTCCAACAAACATTAAAGGAGGTGCACTAGGGATATGGGCAGCATTTTCCCCATCCTATGATACACTGATCTGTCAGCCTTGAGGTCTCAATAATACTTTTGGCCGGTCAGGTAGTTCTGTACGTAGTCCTTTACGCCTTCTTCCAGGGAATGGAAACCATCCTTATACCCTGCAGTCAGTAGTTTCGACATATCTGCCTCTGTGAAATACTGATACTTGTCCCGAATATCGATTGGAGTATCAATGAATGAGATATTTTCTTCATGATCCATACTTGTAAAGGTGTTCTTTGCAAGATCAAGAAAAGTCCTTGCTTTTCCGGAACCTAAATTATAAATCCCTGAAGCCGGTTTTTGTTCCATCAAGAACAGACAAACTCCTACGACATCCTTTACGTATACAAAATCACGCAGTTGCCCACCGTCTGCGTAGTTGGGATTATGAGAACGAAAGAGTTTCATTCCTCCATTTTCATTGATCTGTCTGAAAGCATGGAAGATAACACTTGCCATGCGGCCTTTGTGATATTCGTTCGGTCCGTAAACATTAAAGAACTTCAATCCTGCCCAGAAAGGAGGATGAACAGTTTGCTGTAGGACCCATTTATCAAAATCGTTCTTGGAATCACCGTAAGGATTCAGCGGCTTCAGTTCAGAGATCACAGCATGATCATCCTTGTAACCATGCTCACCCAAACCATAAGTTGCAGCTGAACTGGCATAAACCAGTGGAATATTGAACTTCACGCACGCATTCCAAACATCGATCGAGTAATTCACATTCAGTTCATCAAAGATCTCCTTGTTGAATTCCGTTGTATCTGTACGAGCTCCGATGTGAAAGATAAAATCCACTTCTTGACCGAAGTCGCCAAGCCATTTTATGAAATCCTTACGCCCGACTTTTGATGAGATCGTTTTTCCTTCCAGGTTCTTTGCTTTTTCCGTTTTGGAAAAATCATCGACCACCACAATGTTATCATAACCGGCTTTGTTCAGACGGCTCACCAAACAACTGCCAATAAAACCTGCAGCACCAGTAACTACTATCATATTTGAGATTTGGAATTTGGGATTGAATCAGAGGAGTTCTTTATTTTTAAAAAATTAAGTATCCTCCCCCCTTTATCCCCCTCCAAAGGGGGAATTTAGAATAAACCGTTGATCTCAGCATCGATCGCATTGATGATCTTTCCGAGATCTTCCTGACTTTCCGGGAAACGATTATTGTCCACATCGATGATCAATAATTTACCTTTGTCATACGTTGAGATCCAAGCTTCATAGCGCTCATTCAAACGCTTCAGATAATCCAGTCGGATACTTTCCTCATAATCGCGCCCGCGCTGCTGGATCTGGTTAACAAGAGTCGGTACACTTGCACGTAAATAGATCAGAAGATCAGGAGACGATACGAAAGAATCCATCAAATTAAAGAGCGAAAAGTAGTTCTCAAAATCTCTCGTGGTCATCAACCCCATCGAGTGCAGGTTCGGTGCGAAAATGAACGCATCTTCATAGATCGTGCGGTCCTGAATCACATTCTTCTCCGTTTCCTTGATCTCCTGGATCTGGGTAAAACGGCTATTCAGGTAATAGATCTGAAGATTGAAGGACCACCGTTGCATATCCTCATAGAAATCATTCAAGTAGGGATTTTGTTCAACATCTTCAAAATGTGTATCCCAACCATAATGCTTCGCCAACATTTTTGTTAGCGTAGTCTTTCCAGACCCAATATTTCCAGCGACAGCGACATGCATATTCCTTCGAATTTAGACCGACTAAATTACAATAATAGATGGAAATATTATTGAAAAATGGGAGAGTATTTTAAAATTTTATTCTCGGTTCGAAAATAGAAATATGAACCTGAGATTCTGAACTCATCAACTGCTCCGATCGGAACTGAAATAGTCTTTTTGTGCTCGTCTGAAAAATGTTTGATCATCAAGGTCCTATCTGTCAGAATGATAATAGCATCCTGCTTTACGGCATACCCCTTTACTCCATCATACTCGTGTTTTCCGATCATTGACCCGTAAAGGTCAAAATGGTAGATTATCCCATTATTGTCGAGTAAAAATAATTCGTTGTTCACCTCAGAGATACCTGTAACATCTGCCATATTAAGTATCCCTTTCAAATTCTTGATCTCCTGCGATTGGTTCGAACGACCAAGGTCAAGCAGCAGTAATGTTGAATTCAACTGATCCACCACCCATAATTTCTCCGGCTGCCCGGAAGCTGCAATGTGAGTAGCAAGGCCTATTCCATATTTAGAAAGATCAATACACTCCTCTCCCAATGTCAACGTGTTGTCCATCCAGCAGAGAATTTGTTGATCTTCGGAGAAAAGTACCAATTTCATGGTATTGACCGGTCGTATCTCTGTAATCTTTCCGAAAGACTTGACACTTTGTGAGAATTTCTTGACACCGGTCGAATCAAATTTCTCTATAACCTTTTGATCTGTGATGTATACATTCCCAAGAATATCTGTTGACCAAACTTCATTCTTCCCGATCGTATATTCTCCCTCAAGTCTCCAAACGATTGAAGTATCAGGATCCCCGTTCTGTGCGTTAAGCAATTGTGAACAAACAACTACCGTAAAAAAGAGACTGACTATTCTCACACCTTTAAATTTAATCTTGATGAAACCTGCAAGATCTGTTCCACGATATCTCGGTTATTGGAAAGTCGCGGGACCTTGTTCTGTCCGCCCAGTTTTCCATTCACTTTCAGCCACTCATCAAATGTTCCTGTGTTCATCTTCCGCACGATGGGTTTCTCCAGAATCATATTCTGATATCGTTTTGCATCATAATCAGAATTGATCTCGCGCAGGTGTTCATCGAGAAGTGAGACGAATCGGTCCAGCTCAACAGGTTCATTGGTAAATTCGATCAACCATTCATGTGCTCCTCTATCAATTCCAGACATGTATACGGGACAGGCCGAGAAATCACGAATTTGCGCATTTGTTTTTGAACATGCAAAAGCAATCGCCCGCTCCGCATTATCTACAACCAGTTCTTCACCGAATGTATTAATATAACTTTTGGTTCTTCCCGTTATTCTGAATCGATATGGCGCCGCTGAAGTGAATTCGATGGTATCTCCAATGATATATCTCCACAGCCCTCCATTTGTTGTAATCACCAGTGCATAGTTAATTCCTGTCTCAACTCCGCTCAAATTTACCACTTCTTTCGAATTCACCCCATCAAATGAGTTCATGGGAATGAATTCGTAATAGACGCCGTAATCAAGCATCAACAGCAGTTCATTCGAACCTGCCAAATCCTGGATACCAAAAAATCCTTCGGATGCATTATATGTTTCCACGTAATGCATTTCTGGATCAGGGATTAAGCGATTAAAATGCTGACGATATGGCTCAAAACTTACTCCTCCATGCATGAATAACTCCAAATTAGGCCACACTTCTTTCAAGTTATTCTTTCCGGTTATTTCAAGGACTTTGTTTGCCAAGACCATTGTCCAACTCGGAACCCCGGCAATTATGTAGACATCTTCCTCGATAGTGCTAATTGCCATTTTCTCCATCTTCGATTCCCATTCGCTCATGAGAGCAATCTCTTTTGCCGGTGTGCGTCTTATTTCAGCCCACCATGGAAGATTCTTGACGATAATGGCCGATAGGTCTCCAAAATATGAATCAGCGCTCAATTGGTTCACCTGGGCACTTCCTCCGATGATCAAGTGCTTTCCATTGTATAATTTTCTGTTCGGGTGATTCGTGTAGTATAGAGCAAGGAGATCCTTTCCGCCTTTGTAATGACAATCTTCCAGCGATTCTTTGGTAACGGGTATTAATTTGCTACGGCTTGATGTCGTTCCTGACGATTTAGCAAACCACTTCGTATCGGTTGGCCAAAGAAGGTTTTGCTGACCTGACATCAGTCTGTCAACATAGGGCTTAATGTCATTGTATTCCTGCAGCGGGACAGCCTTTTTAAAACCATCGTATGATGCAATTGAAGCAAAACCATGCTTAAATCCCCATTCAGTATACTGTGCTTGAGAAATCATGCGTTCGAACAATTCCTGCTGAACTTCCAGCGGATATTTGCGAAAAAGATCGATCTGATGGATCCTTTTTTTGATGATCCAGGCAAAAATGGAATTGAATGGCATCAGCGATTATGATTATCCACTAAAGATAGCAATATATAGGTACAAAAAAAGCTACTCTTCCGAATAGCTTCGATATCATTTGCTGATTGGAGATCATCCCCAAATCATCACGCAAGTAAGGATTGCCAATGCAATGATCGTAAAGATCGTTCCTACTGCAACAGTTGAACTTTCAAAGAAATTATCTGGCATGACGTGTTGTTTTTTTTCAAAAATAACTAATATTTTGAAGTGATAACATGGTCGGATGAAACTTTATTGTGACAACCACCTCTTCTATTAAGCAGCATGAAAACGTTAAATACCTGCGCTGACCAATCTGTTCATGGAATTATAATGATCTGTAAGATCGTCGGGGACAGAAACTACCTGAACATCATTCAAGCCATGATCGTGTAATATCCTTTCTGCGATCTCTTTTCCAGATAGACCATGTTGTGAAGGTTCCTAATATCAGCCTTGAACTTTCATTTCAAATTTTATAAACCCAACATAGCTATCGCCAAAAAGACAATGCTCATAAACATTGCAGGACCAAAACTCAAATACATAAATCGCGCGTTCTTTTCAAATATAGTGAAGGATCAAGACAGACCTATACTTCGGCGGTTAAGATATGTTATAATAAAAAAGCCACCTATTACAGGTGGCTTCTCACTATATCGTATTTTGATTAATCCCTTGAACCCATCAAATTAAGCAAGGATAGAAACAAATTAATGAATAGAATATACAATTGCATTCCACCTACCAAAGAAAGTTTGCTCCTGTCTAATCCTGAAAGTGAGGTGTCACCCGACACACCCTTGAGTTGCTGCATATAGTAGGCTGTCAATCCGGTAAAGACAAAAACACCTAAGATAGAAATAATGAAATCGATCATTTCACTTCCTACGAACCAGTTCACCAACATAGCGATAAACATTCCGATAAACACCATGTAAAGTAGACTTCCGAATTTGGTTAGGTCTGTTTTTGTGGTGTATCCCAAAACAGCCATTGCTCCAAAAGCACCAGCCGCTACAAAGAATGTAGTTGCAATTGCAGCCTGGGTGTAGACAACGAAGATAGTGCTTAGGCACATTCCCATTAGCACCGAATACGTGACGTAAAGAATCATCAATAATCCGAGAGAAAGACGATGATAGGCACCCTGTATAACCATTCCCAGAATTAGAGGAGCAAACATTACGACATAGAACCAGATAGAGTAACCAGTCTGAGTGAAGAAATATTCAGCCATAAATTTAGGAATTTCTTTGTCCCCAATAATTATCGGCTCTCCTGTTCCAACCATGTATGCGATTACACCTGAAATGCCAAGTGCTGCAAACATATAGCCATAAACGCTTCTGAAGAATTCTCTCGATATCTCTTTCGTAAGACCTTCGTGCTGATCAATAATTTGATTATTCATGTTAGTGTAATTTTGCTTGTACTAAGTTAATAAATTCTTTTCTTGTGGCGTCATTGTTAAGAAACAATCCTGTAAAAGCACTGGAGGTCGTTACGGAATTCTGCTTTTGAACACCACGCATCTGCATGCACATGTGGGCACACTCAATTACAACAGCAACTCCTTTGGGATTGAGTGTTCGCTGTATACAATCTCTTATTTCAATTGTCAAACGCTCCTGTACCTGAAGTCTACGCGAATAGGCGTCAACAACACGCGGAATCTTGCTCAATCCTACGATCTTCCCGTCAGGAATGTATGCAACGTGGGCCTTTCCGAAGAAAGGAAGCATGTGATGTTCACAAAGCGAATAAACCTCAATGTCCTTGACAATTAGCATTTCAGAATACTCTTCATGAAAGATCGCCTGATTTACGAGATCGTCCGGGTTGATCTCGTAACCGTGTGTCAGGAACTGCATTGCCTTTGCAACTCGTTCAGGCGTTTTCAGAAGTCCTTCCCTTGTCGGATCTTCCCCTATCTGTGTGAGGACACTCTCGTAGATACCGGAAAGATCCTTTGTTATTTTATCGTCGTAATTCATGTATTCGTTTTGCTCTTACGTAAAAAACAAAATAAAGTTAGAATGGTTCTCTTCCTCCGTAGTATTCCACGTAATTATTCTCTGTCTCGACCAGTTTGATTTTAACAAGTTCCCCCCCGGCCTTCGCGATAGGATCGTTGATCCTGTCCCAGATCTGAATAGCCATATTCTCAGTTGATGCCAACATTCCTTTTAAAAATGGGACATCCATATTGAGGTTCTTATGATCCAAAGGTTCAACAACCAACTCCTTTAACAATTTACTAAGGTCCTTGAGGTTGATAACAAATCCGGTCTCTTCACTCGGCGCTCCCTTTACAGTTACGTAGATCGAAAAATTATGGCCGTGCCAGTTCTTATTACTGCATTTCCCGAAAACTTCCCAGTTCTTTTCCTCAGACCAATCCTCCCTCCATAACTTGTGGGCAGCATTGAACGTTTCTCGGCGTGTAATATAGATCGATTTCACTTCTAGTTTTTAAATTACAAAGATACGTTGAATTCGGAATTCTGCGATCCGAAATGGCAATAATTAAAGCGAATTTACATTCCCCACCCCTGTTTATTTCTACCTTTACAAAATGGAAGAACGCCTAGATAAACTTTTAATTCAACGAGGGCTTGTCAGCTCTAGAGTTCGGGCGGAACAGATTATTCGCGAAACCGGTGTTCGAATCGACGGAAAGCTAATAACCAAGACCGGGAAAAAGTTTCCGATTGACTGCAAGATAGAGATGATCGCAGAAGAAATTCCTTGGGTGTCAAGGGGAGCTTTGAAACTGATAGCTGCACTTGAAAAATGGGACCTGCCCGTTGCCAAAGGGATCTTTCTGGATATCGGTGCATCAACAGGCGGTTTTACGGAAGTTCTGTTGAAGAATGAAGCCTCTAAAGTCTATTGTGTAGATGTTGGAAAAGACCAACTGCACAAGCGATTAAGATCAGATGAGCGCGTAATCAATCTTGAAAAGACACATGTCAGAGAGTTAAGCGGCAAACTGATCCCTGAGGTTGTCGATGGATGTGTTATAGATGTGTCCTTCATATCGCTCGAAAAGATCTTTCCTTTCATACATAGTTTTCTAAAACCCGGTGCCATTGTAATGGTTCTAGTAAAACCTCAGTTCGAAGTAGGAAAAGAGAATATTGCCAAAGGCGGGATCGTTAAGAACAAAAGTCTGTATCCGGAGGTGATTGAAAAAATAATAGAATGTGGAAAGCTTAACAATCTAGAATACAAGGACCACATACCTTCTCCTATTCTTGGCGGAGACGGCAACGAGGAGTTTCTGATGCTTTTGGGTAAAAATGAAAACAAAAACATTTAGATAATTTCCTTTGTTTAGAATAATTCAAAATAACGCTTTTTGTATCTTTGCAACGAATTATGTCAGACGGAACAAGAAAACCATTCAGTGTTAGGGAAATTCGCGAACAGTTCCCTGCACTTCGCCAGTTGATCTACGGGAAGAACCTTATATACTTTGATAACGGTGCGACTTCACAAAAACCACAAGTAGTTCTAGATGCGATCAATAGGTATTACTCTAAGGATAATGCCAACATTCATCGCGGAGTTCACTTCATGAGCCAAAAGGCAACAACAGAATACGAAGAAGCTCGGCGGATCATTCAGAAATTTATAAATGCCAGAAAATCAGAAGAAATTATCTTCACAAAAGGAACGACAGATAGTATCAATCTTGTTGCTTTTTCGTTTGGTGAATTGCTTAAAGAAGGAGACGAGATCCTCATTACGGCAATGGAACACCATTCGAATATTGTCCCATGGCAAATGCTTTGTGAACGAAAAAGACTCATACTGAAGGTTGCGCCGATCAACAAGAAAGGTGAATTGATCATTGAAGAATTCGATAAATTACTCAGTAATAAAACAAAACTAGTTGCTGTCACTCATATTTCGAATACTCTTGGCACAATTAATCCCGTAAAAGAACTCGCCCAGAAATCACATGCTGTAGGAGCAAAGATTCTGGTGGATGGTGCACAGTCCATTCAGCATATGCCTGTGGACGTTAAGGACATGGATTGCGATTTCTTTGTTTTTTCAAGTCACAAAGTTTTTGGTCCAACAGGTATAGGTGTTCTTTATGGCAAAGAAGACTTGTTGGACAGAATGCCTCCTTATCAAGGGGGGGGCGACATGATCTCCAGAGTAACATTTGAGCGGACGACATATAACGAACTTCCATTCAAATTCGAGGCAGGAACACCTCATATTGCCGGAGGAATCTGTTTGGGAGAAGCGATCAAATTCCTTTCAGGTCTTGATATTGAAACCGTCATGCGCCATGAGAAAGAACTGGCAGATTACGCACAGGACATGCTGGACACCTTCGAAGGAGTTCAAATAATTGGTGAGGCAAGGAACAAAACCTCAGTCGTTTCATTTGTTCACAAGGATATCCACCCATTTGATATCGGCACTCTACTTGATAAACAAGGAATTGCGGTTAGAACCGGTCATCATTGCACACAACCTTTGATGGATTTTTTCGGGATACCGGGAACAGTGCGAGCATCTTTTGCCTTTTACAATACACGACAAGAAGTTGATACATTCATTGAAGCAGTTGAACGCAGTATTCAAATGCTGAAGTAATCGCAGAACATGACGATCGAGGAAAAACAAAAAGAGATCATTGACGAATTCGCTGTCTATGATGACTGGATGGAAAAATACGAATACATCATTGAATTGGGGAAGGAACTCCCACTTATTGATCCTCTAAAAAAAACGGATGACAGGCTCATTGAAGGCTGTCAGTCAAGAGTATGGCTCGATTCAAGCATTGTTGATGGAAAAATGCATTTTTCAGCGGATTCTGATGCCATAATTACAAAAGGGATTATTGGTCTGTTAATCCGCGTGATGAATAATGAATCGCCTGAAACAGTAGCAAAGACTGACCTTCATTTCATCAGAGACATTGGCTTGCAAGAACATCTTTCGCCGACAAGAGCGAACGGATTGTCCAGCATGGTCAAAAAGATGAAATTAACAGCCCTTACACAATTGAAAAACGAATAGTCTGAAATGGAACAAGATATAATCAAAATAGAAAACAAAGTCGTTGAGGTCCTTAAAACAATTTATGATCCTGAAATACCTGTCGATATTTTTGAACTTGGCTTGATCTATGAGGTACGAATTGATGAAGATAAATTTGTGGAGATCGAAATGACATTAACCTCGCCGAATTGCCCTGTGGCTGAGTCACTCCCAAAAGAGGTAGAGGATAAAGTATCAACCATTGAAGAGATAACAGGCGCTAAGGTCAATATCGTTTTCGATCCACCTTGGGATAAAGACATGATGAGTGAAGAAGCGAAACTAGAACTCGGTTTCCTCTGAACAGATCACATCCACTTCAAATAATACATTTAACCATTCACAATGAGAAGAGTTGTAATAACTGGAATTGGTGCGCTTACTCCGATCGGAAACAATCTAAACGAATACTGGGAAAACCTCAAAAATGGAGTCAGCGGCGCTGCAGCGATAACAAAGTTTGACACTTCGAAATTCAAGGTGAATTTTGCTTGCGAACTGAAAGGGTTTGATCCCAAAGATCATTTTGACGTAAAGGAATTGCGCAAATATGATCCGTTCTCTCAATATGCTTTAGTTGCTGTGGACGAAGCGGTACGCCATGGAAATGTGGATTTTGAGAAGTTAAACAAAGACAGAATAGGTGTGATTTGGGGTTCTGGTAACGGTGGCATACAAACCTTTCAGGATCAGATGAGGGAATTCTGTGAAGGAGATGGTACGCCTCGCTTCACACCATTCTTTATCCCTCGAATTCTTGTCGATATCGCATCCGGGATCATTTCCATAAAGTACGGCTTGCGCGGTGTGAATTTTTGTCCGGTTTCGGCCTGTGCGACTTCCAATACCGCGATCATAGAGGCATTTAACTATATAAAATGGGATAAAGCTGACATGATCATTACAGGTGGATCAGAAGCAGCTATCAATGAAGCTGCAATCGGTGGTTTCTCCTCAGCTAAAGCCCTTTCAACCAGAAATGATTCTCCCGAAACAGCATCCAGACCATTTGATGTCAGTCGTGACGGATTTGTCATGGGTGAAGGTGCCGGAGCTCTGATCCTCGAAGAATACCAACACGCAGTAAACCGAGGAGCGACAATTTACGGAGAGGTAGTTGGCGGCGGTATGGCAGCGGACGCATATCACCTGACCGGGACACATCCTGAAGGAGATGGCGCAGTATTGGGTATGAAGGAAGCATTGAGGGAAGCAGGGATCTCTGCCGATCAGATCGATCACATCAACATGCATGCAACTTCAACACCGCTGGGTGATAATTCAGAATTGATCGCAGCGAAACGAGTCTTTGGTGAACGCAAGTCGCTAGCCGTGTCTGCGACCAAATCCATGACCGGCCACCTTTTAGGTGCTGCAGGAGCGATCGAAGGCATTGCCTGCGTAATGGCTCTCCGTGAAGGAATTGTGCCTCCAACAATCAATACGACAGAAATAGAACCTGAATTTAAGCATCTCTTTCATTTTCCTATGAACAAATTCGAAATAAAAGAGATGACGTTTGCAATGAGTAATACTTTCGGTTTCGGAGGACATATTGCCAGTGTGATCTTCAAAAAATTTGTTTAAAGAATTAATTATAATATAATTAATGTTCAGCTATTTATATTTTTTATGAACTAGTCAGAGAACTTTTTTCAGAACTTTTTGTTTAATGTTTAGTAGTAATTTATTAAACAAAATAAACATGAAAAAAATCATTTACTTTTTAAGAACGAGAGCAGCTCTCGGAGGATTAATCCTCACCCTCTCATCGCTATCGTCCTTCGGACAAACTAACGTTTACAACAACGTTATTGCCACAAGCCCTAACCACACATCCCTGGCAGCAGCCTTACAGCAGGCAGGCTTGGTAACTGCATTGCAAAGTAACACTGCTACTCTTACAGTATTTGCTCCGGACAACGCAGCTTTCGCTGATCTTGCGGCATCCCTGAATACAGACATAACGGGCTTACTGGCATTGCCAAACCTTTCAGATATCTTATTGTACCACGTATTGGGTACAGAAGTTCCTGCTGCCAATGTGACCAATGGAGCAATTGTTACACCATTGAATCCTGTAAATACTATTAAATTAACCAAAACATCGTCAGGTTCTGTTTACGCCAACCACGCAATGGTAAATGCCGCAGATCTTTTCGCTGATAATGGTGTGGTACATTCTATAAACAAAGTAATTCTGTCAAACGAAACAGTAGTTGATGTTGCCTTGGATAACGGATTCAGTACTTTGGCTACTGCTGTGATCACTGCGGAATTGCTTCCTGCGTTAACGAATCCTTTCTCAACACTGACAGTATTTGCTCCGGATAACGCAGCATTTGATCAACTTGCAGCTGCACTGAACACGAATACAGCAGGTCTTTTGGCTTTGCCTAATTTGGCGGATGTTCTAACATATCATGTCCTTGGAACGGAAGTATTGGCTGCTGGTATTACAAATGGAGCTGTTGTATCACCTTTG
>JBKCJG010000071.1:0-20243 GCA_046301895.1 Flavobacteriia bacterium | reverse complement strand
CCATGTTCCCCATCATTTCCCGTCAATAGCAATATCCCATGTACATGATCGGGCATAACCACAAATGCATCCAACACCACATTTTTTGCATGATTTTTTATTTCATACCAAAACACATCGGCCAACACACCAATGTTTGTCAAATACATTTATCCATTCGATATCTCACCGAAATAGGGCGATCTGTCCTGTGTACATATTGTGATGAAATAGGCGGCATCCCAACGGTAATCCCAATTTTGAAGACGCGTTGATTGACTGCGAAATTTGTTCTTGGAGTAGGTAGGCATAACTTTTTCTTTTTTAATTTAAGAAAAAAGGTCAATGCTTCAATGGGGTATTGAACCCTTGAATTCAAAAAAAATCCCCTCCGCCGAAACGAAAGGGATGCTTAGTATTTCTTTTGAAGAGCTTACGCTACAACGTTCTTATAGCTCTCAACACTCGGACAAGAACAAACGAGGTTTCTGTCTCCATAAGCATTGTCTACACGGCGAACAGGTACCCAATATTTGAATTCTTTCAGGTATTCAACCGGGTATGCTGCTTCCTGCGGAGAGTACGGATATTTCCAGTCTTTGTTAATGATGCAATTTGCAGTATGCGGTGCATTCTTCAACAGATTATTCTGCTTGTCGGCATGACCGTTCTCGATCTCCTTGATCTCCTGACGGATCTTGATCATCGCTTCAATGAAACGGTCCAGTTCTTCTTTGTCTTCAGATTCTGTTGGTTCGATCATCAACGTTCCTGCAACCGGGAATGAAACAGTCGGTGCGTGGAAACCAAAGTCGATCAGACGTTTTGCAATATCCGCTACTTCAACGTCGGATGTTTTCTTTATCTCCCGGCAATCAAGGATCAACTCGTGAGCAACTGTTCCGTTCTTTCCGGTGTACAGGATGTCGTAATGTCCTTTCAATGCTGCTGCGATATAGTTCGCATTAACGATGGCTACCTCCGTAGAGTGACGCAATCCTTCTGCACCGAGCATTTTAATGTATCCAAAAGAGATCAACAGGATCAGTGCACTACCATATGGTGCTGCTGAAATGGCATGAATGGCTTTTTCACCACCCGCTTTCACCAATGGACTTCCCGGAAGGAAAGGAGCTAAATGAGCCGCAACACCGATCGGACCCATTCCAGGACCTCCACCTCCGTGAGGAATCGCGAATGTCTTGTGAAGGTTCAGGTGACAAACATCAGCACCGATGTTCCCCGGATTTGTTAATCCCACCTGCGCGTTCATGTTCGCACCGTCCATGTAAACCTGTCCGCCGTTCTCATGAATAATGGAAGTGATCTCACGGATACCCTCTTCATATACTCCGTGAGTTGAAGGATACGTAACCATCAAACCAGCCAGTTCATTCTTCAGTTCATCGGCAACTTTTTTCAATTCTTCGATATCGATGTTACCCATCTCATCACATCCGGTAACAACCACTTCGAATCCTGCCATAACAGCGGACGCAGGGTTGGTTCCGTGAGCAGAAGAAGGAATGATCATTTTTTTGCGCTGGAAATCACCGTTTGCTTCATGATACGCTTTGATCACCATCAATCCTGCATATTCTCCCTGAGCTCCCGAATTTGGTTGAAGTGACATGGCTGCAAAGCCTGTACATTCGCACAGATCAGCTTCTAATTCACGGAACATTGCGTGGTAACCTTCTGCCTGATTGATCGGAGCAAACGGGTGCATGTTCGCGAACTGAGGATTGGTGATAGGCATCAATTCGGACGCTGCATTCAGTTTCATGGTACATGAACCCAATGGGATCATACTGTGTACTAACGAAAGGTCTTTGTTCTCCAAACGCTTCAGGTAACGCATCATCTTGGATTCAGAATGATGTGAATGAAATGTTGGATGCGTGAATACCTTATCAGAGCGCATCAAAGCTCCCGCAAGATTTGTATGCAATTCAGGAGTAACCGTCGGTGCATTTTTAGCTTCCACTTTTGCAAAAATTGTTAGGATCGTCTGAACATCCTGGATCGTATGAGGTTCCCCAAAGCTGATCGTCAATTCATGATCGTTGAGGTAATGGAAGTTCATGCCGTGTTCTTCAGCGATGGACTGGATCGCAGAAGCCTGAATGCCCTTCACATGGATCGTATCAAAATAGTTCGCAGAAGCGATCTGGAGACCCATTGCTTTTAGGCCGTCTGCTGCTTTTGAAGCCAGTGAATGACAGTGCAACGCGATCTCACGCATTCCCGAAGGACCATGATAAACGGCATACATGCTAGCCATAACCGCTAGCAGGGCCTGTGCTGTGCAAATATTGGAAGTTGCTTTATCTCGTTTGATATGCTGTTCGCGTGTCTGAAGCGCCATACGCAAAGCCATATTATCATCAGCGTCTTTTGATACACCGATGATTCGACCGGGAATGTTACGCTTGTAGTCATCCTTTACAGCAAAGAACGCAGCATGAGGACCACCATAGCCCATTGGCACACCGAAACGCTGGGAAGAACCCAACACACAATCAGCTCCCAAAGATCCCGGTGAGTTCAGGATGACCAATGATAGTATATCCGCAGCTACCGCAACCTGTAATCCTTGTGCTTTAGCACGCGTAATGAATGTTTTGATATCGGTGACGTTTCCTGTCGAATCAGGATATTGAACCAATGCACCGAAGAACATGTTGTCAAATGCATGGGTTTCAGCGTTACCCACTACCAGATCAATTCCCAGATTCTTTGCGCGGCCTTCTACAACATCAATTGTTTGCGGGAAACAAGAATCAGCAATGAAGAACTTGTTTTTTCCTTCTTTTACGTCGTTTCGTGAACGTGAGTTCCAGAACATGATCATCGCTTCTGATGCTGCAGTCGCCTCATCCAGAAGAGAAGCGTTTGCGACCTCCATCCCGGTAAGCTCCAACACCATTGTCTGGAAGTTCAGCAAAGCTTCCAATCGGCCTTGTGAGATCTCCGCCTGATAGGGGGTATATGCTGTATACCAACCCGGATTTTCCAGGATATTTCTTAAGATAACAGATGGCACGATCGTCTCATTGTAACCCATCCCGATAAATGACTTGAAAACCGAGTTCTTCTTGCCCAGTTCTGTGACATGGTTCAGGTATTCTTGTTCGCTCAAAGCAGCTGATACCTTGAGTTCACGGTTAAGTCGGATGTGTGCAGGTATTGTTTTGTCGATCAGCTCAGCAACTGAACCTACACCGATATTGCCCAACATGGCTGCTTTTTCAGCGTCGTTCGGACCAATGTGTCTATTAGAGAAAGCGCTCATTCCTTCGTGTTTAATTTGAGGATACAAAGATATATTGAAATCACGTATTAGTAAGGATTAACACCTGAAAATTAAATCGGTTTAACATATTCGTTGAAATTTGTTTCAACAGGCGATTTTAAATAGTGATCTGAAAGAAAAAAGGCCGGAATTTCTCCCGACCTGAATATTTTTAATGAAGAATGAGATCACTCCACGTAACTTAACTTCAACATGTTCGAACTTCCACGGTCCTCCAATGGTATGGAAGCGATGTTGATCACAAGATCCCCCGTTTGCAGCAACCCTTCCTTGCGCAATAAATACTTGATATCTGCGATCGTATGATCCGTTGAGATGTGTTTGTCGTAATAGAACGCTTTCACTCCCCAGATCAAATTCAACTGTGTCAGGATCTGCTTGTTGCTGGTGAACACATAGATCTGAGATTTTGGTCGCTGCGATGCCACTTTGTAGGCGGTGTAACCCGAGAATGACATTGTCAGGATAGCTGTCGCTTCAACGCGCTGTGACAATCGGCAGGCATTGAAACAGATCGAATCGGTAATGAAACGCGATTGATCCCTTTCCGGGATCTCCTCTTTGTTATAGATCCCGTCGAATTTCTCCATTTCCATGACGATATTCGACATCGTCTTGATCACTTCAACCGGAAACTTACCGACCGAAGTCTCTCCGGACAGCATCACTGCATCCGCTCCATCGAGTACCGCATTGGCGACATCATTCACCTCGGCTCTCGTAGGGGTAATATTGGAGATCATGCTCTCCATCATCTGTGTTGCAACAATGATCGGCTTCGCCTGAAGGATACATTTGTTAATGAGCATTTTCTGGATAATGGGTACGTTCTGATAAGGGATCTCTACCCCAAGATCTCCGCGTGCAACCATCAGACCGTCACTCTCTTTGATGATCTCATCGATCTCATCGATCGCTTCCGGTTTTTCAATCTTTGCGATAACCTTCGCCTTACATTTACGGTTGTAAATAATGTGTTTAAGTTCGATAATATCTCGAGCAGAACGCACGAATGACAAACCGATCCAGTCCACATCCTGGTCGAGGGCAAAGTGAAGGTCCTCAAGATCCTTCTCCGTTAAAGAAGGCATAGAGATTCGTGTATTCGGGAAGTTAACCCCCTTCTTGGAGGAAAGGATCCCACCGTGTATGACCTTTGCAACGATCTCCGCTTTTCCGTCTGTGCGAACCACTTCAAGAGCCAGCTTACCGTCATCCAGAAGAATGCGTTCCCCGGGTTTCACATCTGCAGGAAGTTGCGCATAGTTGATCGAGAACTTTTCAGCTGTGCCCAATACCTTTTCGGTCACAATAAGTACTTCGTTTCCGTTAATGAGCTCCACACCGTTGTTCTCCATTTCATTGGTGCGGATCTTTGGTCCCTGAAGATCGGCAAGGATTGCAACATTCAAACCTGTTTCGTCATTCAGTTCCCGGATCGTTTGTACAACCGTCGCATGGTCCTCATAAGCACCGTGACTAAAATTCAATCGGCAGACATTTAACCCTGCCAGGAACATTTGACGCAACACTTCCTTATCGCTGGATGCTGGTCCGAGTGTCGCTACTATTTTTGTTTTTTTCATAGGCTAAATTTCATTGTATCATCAACCCGCCAAATGTCTGATCCCCGAGCGTTTCAAAGGACATATCAGTTAAAGACGAGATGTTCCGTTGAATCGATCTCCTCAGGATCGAACACAAATCCCCCAAGTATACTGGAGATCTCTTTCAATTCCGTCAGAAGGTCTTCCGGTTCCCAAAGGTGATTCTCATAAAGGAACAGGAAGTAATCGATCGCCGGTTTTTCAGGGATCAGGTATTTTCCGAGTGCTTTGTTCTTGATCAGATAGAACTCTATCAGATTCTCTGAATCCCTGAACTCGTAATAAGAGTGCTGGGAGACTGGAGTCCCTTTTTTTGAGGTAATCACATAGTCCTCTGTTGCTTTCGTCAGACCAATGTTCAGCTTTTCATTGATACTCCAGGCAACGCGGTAATCATTGTGGTGCGAGCACAAACCGATCATGTCAAAATCGTACTCCTGTTCGAAGGCCAATAGGTGTTTTTTCGGTTTCGTCATCATGGGCTGTATGATGCTGTAAAAATAGTGATTTTTTACCTGAGGTGATAATGCTTCGATACGTGTCCGTGAAACTTGATGTTTCCTTAACATTCAAATGGCTAATTATACGAAAACCGTGAGGCAATATGCTGATTGGAATTGCTTTAAAATGAAAGAGTTGAACAAAGCATTGGTGAAGCTGCGATCAGCTGTTGAAGAGCGCAGTCTTTTATCAGAGAGTAATTTCACCGTTTGAAACCTATTTTTTTCTTGCCCTTTTGAATATTTTGCTATTTTTACAACCGTATTCTTACACTTAAAACGTATAAAGATGAGCATTTTTGGTATTGTATTGTTCCTTTGCATCTTCGGAATGGCCTTTTGGTTGTTGCTGTTCCTTTTAGGATTCATCGTTCCTTACTGGATCACACTTGGTGTTTTTGAGAAAATGCGTCCAAAAAGAATCTTTGAAGAATCAGAACAATAAAACGTTCTCAAAACCATATTTTTAGTTAAAACGCCGCTACCTGTAGTGGCGTTTTTTGATTTTACTGCCGATACCTGTCCTCTGAGTTACGCTGGATAACAGACATTCATAGAAGTGGATGAAATTTCCCCGAACGGTTTCGTGTTAATCATGCTGATAACATTTTCCACTTTCATTTTTGGTCTTACGCTTACAACGCAATCCTTTTTTAGTGATTCCGGAACATTGAATGGCGGTAGAATTCGTTTTGGTGGAATGCTTGGATTCTTTCTGAGTACCCCAGTTCCAGCAGGATGTACAAAGGGTTTGTTCTACTTTTTGTTCTGTTTTGTCTGATAATCCGGGAAAGAAATCAATTCCTGTAAAATTCTCAACACTATCGATTGAAACAGCATAGTGATACAAGGATGCCTTCGATCCCTCATTGCGCAGAATAAATCCTATTGCCTTTGTTTCCTTTCCTGTATTATCCAAAATCACTTTGTAGTAATAATTTGGTACGGCAACATTGTTTTCTCCAATAGAACCCATCCTGCCTTTCAAAACTGGACCGGTGACCACGTAAATAGTACCAAGCTCATCCGCCCAGGATCGCACTTGCTCTTCCAGTTTCTTCCAGATCCCCCGGTTAAAACTCGGAACTTGGGGACTCATATTACTATAGTAAAAGGATTCCTTCATGGCAGTTTCCGACCATGACATGTCGCCTGCAGGTGCTAAATGCCCCCTGTCGTATCCAGACTTCCGATAGTCTTGGTCATCTGCTGAAACAGAAGAAACAGCAGCATCAACAATGAACCGATCGGTTCGGTCGTAGCGCTTGATTAATTCATCGGATGTGAGTTCGTAGGCAACCCATGAAGCTTGTTCATGCGTTTCATTGTAACAGAGTGTATAGGCAAAATGGCGAATGATCGCATCTTTTTGGGAATATGCCGGCAGTTCTAACTGGCTGTAATCGGATGGTATGGGAATAACGGATGTGTCTTCATTTTCAGTCGTGACGGAAAGATCTTGTTGCTCCGATTTTAGCTCAGATGGTGCCGTTTCACTGATTTTCTTGTTGTCTGAAGTTGGGCTGTACCAAACGATGAATACAAGCAGAAAAAGAAGGAAAAACAGGATCGCTACATTGATTTTTTTCATAACAGAGAACGAAGATCAAAAACCACTAACGACAATTCCGCTTAATTTGAACCCTTCACAATTCGCAAGGGCAAATTGTGGTTTTCGAGTCGGAGATTGTAGCTGCCATAGGCGAGATGAACCAATGAGATCTGGGTAACTGCTTCTGTTATTGTTCCTTGAATTACAATGCGGCCTTGACTATCATATAAAATATAGTCACCTTGCAGTGATGGGGTACATTCAAGTGTGAGGTTTTCATTAGTTGGATTCGGATAAATTCGAATGCCGTCCAGAAGTTCTGTAATTCCGGAATAATTCACGGTTAAGTTTAACGTAATAGTACTGTCGCAGCCTGCCGCGTTAAGCAGTACCTGTGTATAGGTGCCTGATTGGGTGTAGGTTTGCCCATTTAATACGTATGAATCCAGGACTGTTTCTGTCAATATGGAAGAACTTGCCTGATTGATGGTCAGGTAAAGTGTTTGTGTCGACAAACAACCTGCGCTATTGGTAAAGGTGGATGTATAGGTACCGCTTTGTGTATAGGTTTGCCCGGTTACAGGCCAGGTATAACTTCCACAGTTGCTGACTGTTTCGGAAGAATTGGTCGCCTGATTAATGGTCAGGTAAAGTGTTTGTGTCGACAAACATCCAGAGCTGTTTGTAAAGGTAGATGTATAGGTGCCGCTTTGGGTGTAAGTTTGCCCGGTTACAGGCCAGGTATAACTTCCACAGTTGCTGACTGTTTCGGAAGAATTAGTCGCCTGATTGATGGTCAGGTTTAAAGTTACAACTGAATCACATCCTGCTGTATTTAAAATAGTCGTTGTGTAGATCCCGGATTGCGTATAAGTCTGTCCATTTAATGGCCAAGTATAGCTTTGACAGGAAGTAGTTGACAGAGCGGCTGAACTGGGAGCTGAAACGAGGATCGTCAAACTACTTGTGTCTGTGCAGGCACCATTGAAACTAATAAGTTTTATTTCATACGTTCCTGCAAGTGGAAAGGACAGGGATGGATTTTGCAGACTGCTGAAGATTGTTCCATTAGACAACCAGTTTTGGGTGCTTGCCCCGGTGGAAGTATTTGTGAAATTGATGGTTCCATTCAAACAAGTGGATTGAGACGAAGCGGTAAAGTTTGAATTAATGGTACAGGATCCGCTGGCGGCGCATGCCACAGTTCTCACAGAAAGCGTGTTACGAACGGCCGTGGATGGATTGATCAATACACCTCCTGTGGACGATGTGCCTACTGTCGAAGTTACGCTCGTAACACTGGAAGCTGTGAAGCCTGTGGCTGTAATGACGTTGCATCCCGGGGCACCATTAGCATCGGTTTTAACCAAAAGAGCGTCTTTTATTCCGGCACCAAAGCTTACTGTATAACCGCAAAAAACATAGGAATTTGTTCCGATTTCCCGCACATACCAACCTTGATCATCGCCTGATCCTCCATAACCTTTGGTCCAGAGCAGGTTTCCGGTGGCATCGGTTTTGTATAGCGTTGCATCAAAATTTCCTGCTCCAAAACTATTGGATCGACCACAAAGAATATAGCCTCCGTCAGATGTTTGACGGGCACATTGAGCGCGGTCTTCTCCTGTTTTACCATAAGTTTTACTCCATTGCAAGACCCCGTTGCCGTCCGTTTTCAGTAAATACGCGTTATAATCTCCTGCTCCGAAACTGCTGGTAGTAGCACCTATGATATAGCCATTATCGGTTGTTTGTTGAACGGTGTAAGCGAAGTCATAAGAACTTCCGCCATAGGTTTTTTTCCATTGAACAGTCCCTGTTGCGTTTAGTTTAACAAGGTAAACATCATAAAAACTCGTGCCAAGACCGTCAGAATATCCTGCAACAATATAACCGCCATCACTGGTTTGTTGTACTTCTCGTCCGGCCTCATTGACACCGGCAGAACCAATGGTTGTTGTCCACAAGACGGTCCCTGTTGAATTTGTTTTAAGAACGTATACATCATCTCCACCTGCACCAAAGGATGCTGTGGTACCCGAAATGATAAAACCGCCATCAGATGTTTCACGAACCGAATATCCTTTATCCGAAAGCCCCGTCGCTCCGCCATATTCTTTAGACCATAGCAAGGTTCCGTTTGCATTTGTACGGATGAGATATACATTGCCACTCCAATCGGTTGTTGTAGTATGTCCTACTGCAATGAAACCTCCATCACTCGTTGTATCAACATCTTGCAACTCATCGTAAAGGACATTGCCAAAAGTTTTTGTCCATAGCGTGTCTCCATTGCTGTTAAATCGAGACATATAGCATTCCCAACCACCTGTTCCAAAACTGAAGGTTCTGCCGGCCACAATGAATCCGTTATCTTCTGTCTGTTGAAAAGAATAGGCGAAATCTTCTTGTGCTCCTCCTAGAGCTAGCTGAAAGGTACTTTGGCTGAACGAAAAGCATCCATAGGATAGCAGTGTAATAAAGAGAATAAAGCGCATTGTAGTAGTATTTAGTGGGTAAGTTAAGAATAAAACGAAAACCAACTGTTTTTACGCCCAAACTTTCGCTCCCTCAGAACAGTTCTGACAAATACTAATTTTGCTGCGGTCTGTGAGAATGGCTTGTCGGAACGCTTGGTAACGCTGATCTCTCCAAACTTCCTTGAAATCAGCCTGCTCGATTGATCCAAGAACGTGCCGGGCATCTTTATCGAAGCAACATGGCACAACTTTGCCATCCCACGTCAACACACTTCCGGACCACATGCGCCAGCAGTGATTACCTGTTTTGAATTTGAGTGCATAGGTCCCGTCAGCCTGTAATTTGTAACGTGAATAGGATTCATCATGCGGCATGAGAGGATTGCCGTTCTTGAAATCGTATAGTTGGGCTGTTTTGATCCGTACCTCGT
Organism: Flavobacteriia bacterium; assembly: GCA_046301895.1. GTDB lineage: Bacteria > Bacteroidota > Bacteroidia > Flavobacteriales_D > Crocinitomicaceae > M0103. The sequence continues at coordinate 10,378 of JBKCJG010000071.1, read as the reverse complement.
CGATGCCCATCTCTTTTCCAAGTGAAAAGACAGCAGGAATTTCATGCTCATTCGGCTGCACAGCCAGAAATTGAAAGATGAGGTGCGGTGTTGAGGATCCCGACTCTTTTTTAGCAGCTAAGAGATGCTTTGTGGCACTGATCACTTTTGACAACTCTCCGTGAACCCGATAATTCTCATAGGTTTCCTGCGTCAGGCCATCTATGGAAATGATCAGCCTGTCTAAACCGGAATCTATTATCTCTGCGGCTTTTTTGGCATCAATGAAATGTCCGTTCGTAGACGTAGAGGTGTAGATCCGTTCCTTTTTGGCATCTTTGATCAATTCCAGGAATTGTGGATGTAGAAAAGGCTCCCCCTGAAAATAGTAATTGATGTAAAAGACACTGTTCTTCACTTGGGAAAGCATCTTGCGATGCAAGTGAAGATCAAGTTTTCCGGTCGGTCGTGTGAATTGCTTTAAACCGCTTGGACACTCCGGACATCCTAGATTGCAGGCCGTGGTAGGCTCAATGGAAAGCGAGAAGGGGAGTCCCCATTGTTTCGCTTTACGGGTACTTCGGGATAGGTAATAAGACGATCGAAGCAGAACAAGATTCCATACCCTGCTCAAAGACAGGTGACGGATAATGTTGATTGGATCGCTGAACTTTGACATGGTTCAAAGGTATTCAGAAAATCGTTCCTTCTGTAACTTTTTCGGTGTGATCGGGTCTTAGTAATTTATACTACTTTTAATCCATGAGGTCTTTTCTGACAACGTTATTCATCCTGCTGCTGTCCAACCTGAATGCGCAGACTAGATATTTTGTGAAGGATGCTGATTCAAAGGACGCTTTGCCTTTCGTGAAGGTAAAACCGGATGTTGGCAATCCTTTTCTCGCCGATATTGATGGCGTGATCGACCTTCAAACAGGAGCAACACGGATCAATCTGAAGTTGAGTGGCTATCGGGATACACTGATCCTTCTCAAGGATGCAGTGGATCAAACGATTTACATGACTTCATTGATCCGCGATATTCAGGAGGTCACGGTGGTTGCCGGAGAAAATCCTGCTCACCGAATCATCGATCTGGCCATCGAAAACCGGAAAAAGAACAATCCAATGGAAAACGATGCTTTCCGTTACGACAGCTACAGCAAGTTCATTTTCACGGCAGACCAGCAGGCCCTTGCAGCTATTTCGGATACAACAACCGACTCTACGGAAATTAAAATAAGAAGGTTCTTCCGGGAGCAACACTTGTTCATGTTGGAGAGTGCCTCAACCAGAACGTTCATCCCTCCGTCACGCGATAAAGAAGAGATCACAGCGTATAAGGTTTCCGGTTTTTCTGACCCGATGTTCTCGACTTTTGCAAACGAAATGCAGTCCTTCAGTTTCTACGAGAACCAGTTCAATCTGATGGGGAAGACCTATATTAACCCGATCGCATTTGGCGGAACAAAACGGTATTTGTTTATTTTGGAAGATACGACCATCGTCAACCAGGATACTACCTTCACGATCTTTTACCGCCCGCGAAAGGGTAGGAATTTTGAAGGGATGACCGGCCATCTGTACATCAATTCCAATGGTTGGGCGATCGAAAAAGTGACAGCCAGTCCGTATGAAGATACAACGGGAATGAAGATTACGATTATTCAGGAATACGCGTTCCTTCAAAACAGAAAATGGTTCCCCGGGAAACTGAGTACTGAACTGGATATGGGACCGCTGGTGGTGGTTGAACATTTGAATATTGTCGGAAAGGGGAGTACGTATGTGAAAAATGTCCAATTCGATCCGGATGGGATTAGGAAGCGCGATTTTGATAATGTGACCGTAACAACGGTTAATGGGGCAGGGGATGTCAGGGACAAGGATTGGGATACCATGCGGATCTATGCAATAACGGATCAGGAGAAACGAACCTATGAAATGGTGGACAGTCTCTCGAAAGCAGAGAAGCTGGATCAAAAACTGACTGCATTGACAGCCCTCGCTGAGGGAAAGATCCCATTGGGTAATTTCAATCTTGACATCGAAAGACTGCTTAATTATAACCTCTATGAGAAGTACCGGTTTGGTGTAGGATTGGAAACCTCCAAAAAGTTCATGAAGTTTGCAACGATCGGTGGCTACTTTGCCTGGGCCACACGAGACAAGGAATTCAAGTATGGCGGTTATTCGACCTTTTATTTGAACAGACGGAATGGAATTAAGTTAAACCTCCGCTACCAGCAGGATCTTTTGGAACGAGGAGGATATTCCTTTCAGAAGGATGCGTTCACACTGAACAATACGTCGCTTTACCGCCAGTTCTTTATCACCAACATGGATCGTCAGCGATTGGGAGAGATCTCGTTATCCGGAAATATTCGTTCCAACATGAAGCTTACGCTCATTGGAAATTACCAGCGTATCTGGACAACCGAAGATTATCTTTATTTCCCAGCAAATTCAATCGTTTCCGGCACCTCGATCGATGAGTTCGATCTGGCTGAGACGTCTCTCGAATTTACCTGGAACATTCGCGAAAAGGTCATGATGTTGGGAGATCAGCGTGTATCAAAGGGAACGCGGTGGCCGAAGGTACAGTTGAAATATACCAAGGGATATAAAGGCGTGTTAGAATCCGATTTTTCATATGATCGTATCATCGCAGAACTTCAGCAGGACATTCCGATCAGAGGTCTTGGAAAAATTACCTGGACTTTGTCCGGGCAACATACGGAAGGGGATGTACCTTTAACCCTCATGCATGTTGGCAATGGTACCGGGCGCGACTGGAATCTGGATGTTCCTAATACCTTCCAAACGATGGCCCCATCGGAATTTTACAGTAAAAGCCAGGTGGCGCTGTATATCAGAATGAATTTTAATGCATTTAAAACTCAGGCAAAATGGAACGAACCTCAGATCGCTCTGCATCATGCCATTGGATTCGGAGAATTCACATCTACGAATGCTCATTCGGTTCAGTTCAGTACAATGGAGAAAGGATTCTCTGAAGCAGGACTTATCGTGAATGGCATCCTCACAACAAAATTCTACGGGATCGGAATAGGAGGATTCTATCGTTATAGGGCTTATGCATCTTCGAATTGGAAACAGAATATTGTTCCAAAGATCACGCTTACTATAAATCTTTGAGGTTACTTGAGAAGGTTCACATGCCCGGTGATCATCTGCCAACCATCAGGCTGTTCGCATGAAACGTAACGCAGTACGTAGGCATATACACCCTCTTGCACCAATTTGCCATTGTAGCTGCCATCCCAGCCGAATTCCGGATCATTCGTCTCATACAGGAGTTGGCCCCACCGATTGAATATGCGGAGCTCCCATTCATAAACTTCAAGTGCAAATGCAGGATTGAAGTCATTGTTAAACTCGTTTCCATCCGGTGTGAACGTATTCGGGATATAGATCACAAATGGCTCTATATACAATTCCTGAAAACTCGTGTCACGGCATCCCCATTCATTGATGGCTACCTGCATTGGATAATGAGTTCCACTTGTCGTGTAAGAATACACTTGCTGCTGCAGTGCATTTTCCATAAAGTAAGTACTGTCATCAAACCAGTAGAAGATCTCCGTAGCTCCTATCGTCAGGTCTGTGAAGGTGATTTCTGCATGGCAGATATCCGTTCTCTCCGGATCAACAGTGAACTGTGATACCGGCGATTCGCGAATGATTACAGTATCCTGCAACAGCAAATACAAAGTGTCTTCACATCCTTCCGTAGCAATCACACCAAGCGATACACTGTATGAACCTGGGTTAGTATAGAGATGTGTAGGATCTTGAAGGGTAGATGTTCCTCCGTCTCCGAATTGCCAGGTGTAGAGCAAAGGTGAATCGGCCACACTTAGATCAGTGAATTGTACTTCGGCAGGTGCACAGCGAGGTCCCGGTTCAACCCTGAAGTTGATCGTTGGCTCCCGGAAAATGAAAACACTTGACGTTGCCGTTTCCGAGCAGTTGTCAAACGATGCCGTTAGCGTTACCGGAAAAGTCCCGTAGGTATCGAAAGTTATCCCGCTAACGTCCAGCGTTGAGGCACTTGAAGGGCTGGCATTCGGTCCAAAGTCCCAAAGGTACTGGGTAGTAACGGGTCCTGTCATGACACCGTCGAAATTAAAAAGGTTGTCGGTGACACAAAGTGAGTCGTCGTGCGTAAAACTGATGCTCAGAAGCTCATTAACCGTTATATCTTGATACGTCGTGTCGAAACAGCCGGTAGAACCGCTGATGAGTTCGACGGTATAGGTTCCTCCTGCCGGAAAACTGTAGGTTGGGCTTTGTAGATTGCTGGTATCGGAGGTCACACCGCTCACACCGAAATCCCACGAATAGGTGTTCGTGTTAACTGAGCTGTTACCAAATGTTATGGTTAATCCTTCACACTCGTACCCCGTTGGCAATTGTATTCCTGCGATCGGCTCCGGAAAGATATAGATGGAATCCGTGAATTCTGCGACACAGTCACCGTATTCGCCGGTTAAGGTTACAGGATGATAACCGGTTGAGGAGAATGAAACATTATTCACATTCATGGTTAACGCACTCTGGATAGAAGCATCAGGACCAAAATCCCAACTGAAAGTAGAAGCTGCAGGACCATCGGTGGCTCCAACGAAGTTAAAATTGTTGTTCAGAATACAGATCGAATCATTGGAGGTATAAGACACATTGAATTCATTGTTGACATTCACTTCCATGTATGCGGTATCAGTGCAGGGCCAACCGGGGTTGACTACCAGCATTGCCTGATAAATACCTGCAGCAGGATAGGTATAAGCAGGCTCGAACGTAGTACTCACATCCGTTGTGATTCCGGAAACCCCGAAATCCCAGGAATAATTCGTCCCGCCGTATGAATTGTTCTCGAACTGTATCGTAAGCCCCTGACAATAGGAAGTAAATGTCGCAAGCTGCTCCTGTGTGGGAAGAATGGCCTGCATCGTGATGTTGCAGTTGAATACCTTGAAAAGAAAATCGCGAACCGTTTGCCCGACCAGGACGCCGTTTCTGTATTCCTGTACACGCACCCCAACTACGAAAAGACCTAACATCTGAGGGGATGCCGTCAGTATTCCTGTGACCGGATCGATACTGATCGATGCACCTGGACCCAATGGATTGGGTGCCGCAAATCCACCCGCCCATGTAACATTGAAGTAAGGAGGACCAGGAGGAGGTGCCGGTGCCGGTGCCGCTGAAGAAGCGCCGTCATAGGGTGTAACAAGAGAGTAAACCAACTGATCTCCGTCCGGATCGGTAGCAGAATGATAGAAGACAAGATCGTCATTGTTGCACAACAAGAGCGGTGGATAATTGGTAAAACGGGGACTGTTGTTTACGTTAAAGCCCGTTTCCAGGCCGGGAACAGTTGCAAAAAGTGTGATTCCGGTATCATCCGGGGATGTCAGGTTCGTAATATTCGGACCTCGGCAGCAACGTTGATAAGTGACAGTATAGCCTCCCGGGATAGGAGGTAAGTTGACAACCGTGGTATATACGGCCTTCTCAACACAGATGCCTCCGGGTGGCACGACACATGGGTTATTGAAAACCACAGGAAGGATATTACTGCCCGGAAACGGAACGGAGATCTCCTGGTAAAACCCGCTTTGAGTGAAGATACCGAGCGAAAGCGGATTGTCATATTGGGCTCCTGTTGAAGCGCAGTCCCTGTACAATGTAATGTAAAAGCGGTAATTATTACTCCCAAGATAATCGTAATAGATATCGCCACCAACTATGTGTGAAGCACGAACTTCAAACATGGTGATCAGCAATAATAGAAAGACAAGTACCCTCATGGTTTTTCTAAGACGCAAAAGTACGGCAAATGTTGCTCCGTTTCTAGAAAGAGTTGCTTCAAAACCTTGAAAATTAGATAGGATGTCCATAAATAAATCCAAGCTCTTTTTCCATCTTTTTACCGGATACACATTTTCCTATCTTAACGGATAACTCAAAAATTGGTTCAATAATTCCCAATTTTTTGGCCATTTCGGAATAGTAAGCTGCTTTGGAAGGGTGTTCGGGATAAACAAAATTGTAGACAGTATTCCACCGATCACCGGATAGGATCTTCTCGATACCGGCGATAACGTCGTCCCGATGAACAAGGTTCACAACCATATTCCCATCGGATACACTTCTTCCGCTTAGATACTTTACAGGATGCCGTTCCCCGCCGATCAAACCCGCCAGTCGAACAATACAGAATTCCTTTCCGGACAAGCGTACCATGTTTTCTGCAAGCGTAACTGCATGATCTTCCTTGATCGGACTTTCTTCTGTCACAGGGCCTTCCAGATCCTCATAAACACCGGTTGAACTCGTGAAGAGAACCTGCGTCGTGACGTTCATCTGATCCAGAATATACGCAACCTGCTCCGCATAATTGCTTGTTTTTCCCGGAGGGAAGTTCAGGATCAAGAATTCGGAATCCCGCGCCTCGGAGGGGATCGCTCGATTAGTTACGCCGTCAAAGAGGAATGCTTGTATCCCCTTGTTCTGGAGTAAAGCAAGTTTATCGGGGCGGGTTGTAGATCCAAAAACAGTGTACCCCTTCTCAACTAGTTGCTGAGCTAAAGGCATTCCAAGCCATCCACATCCTATGATCGTGATCCTCATTTCTTTCAAAGATAAACAGAACAAAATAAAACCTTGAAATGTTTTGATTTCATCGGTTTGCGGCAGCGTTCAAGGACCTTTCTGTTACATTTGTACTATGGAATATACAAGAAATTTCGTTCGCTTCAACTGGATCACCTTGGTCTTGATCTATTTGGTTGTGGTGGCAGGAAGTTTTGTTCGGATTACGGGAAGTGGAATGGGATGTCCCGACTGGCCAAAATGTTTTGGGGAGTGGATTCCGCCGACAGAAGAAAGTGCATTACCGGAGAATTACCGGGAGATCTATTCCGAGAAGCGCACCAAAAAGATCGAAAAGTTTTGTAAGTTTCTCAATGCGGTGGGCCTGAATGAAACGTCTTCAAAGATCATGAATGACCCGACCCTGAGATTAGAAGAAGCCTTTAATGCCAACAAAACCTGGACGGAATACGTGAACCGCTTGTTCGGATTCCTTGCAGGGAACTTCATGCTCGCTATGTTCGTTTGGATCTTGATCAAATACCGAAAACGGAAACTCGTTGTACTGTCGCTTGTCAATTTGATCCTGATGGCGATAGAGGCCTGGTTTGGTTCGATCGTTGTCGCTTCCAATCTTGTTCCTTGGACCATCACGGTGCACATGCTCCTGGCCCTTGTGATCATTGGAATGCAGCTCTACATCTTACACATGATCAGTCCGGTTCAGCAGAAACGGATCCCAATGAACGGTACGATGAGGTGGTTGGCAATTGCCGTTTTTGCAATTACCTTTTACCAGATGTTTCTCGGGACACAAGTGCGCGAATACATTGACGAGCTTACAAAACTTGGCTTTGGCCGAGAGGTCTGGACAGAAAAACTCGGAATGACCTTTTACATTCACCGAAGTTTCTCCTGGTTGGTATTGATCCTTTTGGTCTACATGGTCTGGAAAAATGAAAAAATGCAAAAGCACTGGATCATCCGATCGGCTTTCGTTTTATTAGTCTTCGAGCTGATCGGCGGGGTCTTACTTGCATATGCCAATATGCCCGGATTGGTGCAGACGAGCCACCTTGTCTTTGCAGCAGTGCTGTTTGGAATACTCACGATGCTGATCTTCAGGTTGCGCTCAGATCAAAGTCCGAAGGAATAATTTCATTCATCAATTGCCATTTGAAGAGAGAATAGTATATTTGCCACCGAATTGCACGTCAGTTCCCGGTCCTATAGCTCAGTCGGTTAGAGCAACAGACTCATAATCTGTGGGTCCCTGGTTCGAGCCCAGGTGGGACCACCATTCAAACCCTCTTAAACTCAATGTTTATGAGGGTTTTTACATTTATTGTTAAAACATTTGTTAAAACAAATAGGGGTTTCATTGATCAATTGAACCTCCATTTTTCTCCAAAATATACTCCCTCACTTCGTCCCGATTGATCGGGATTTTCAATCGTTTTATCCATTTGAACAGATGGTATATTGAATACTCCAGAATAATCTCATCTTCCGTTTCGGGTAGAAAATAGCTGTAGTCAACTTTGAACCTGTCAAAGTCATTTTCACTCAACCGGATCATTTCTATCAAATAGTGTGTATTGAAAACATAATCCAATAGTCTCCTTTTCATTAATTCAGTCATACTGTCTTTACATTGATAGTACTTGTCATTTAATCAAGATATTTGCAAGAAATATCCGACACTCCAATGGATTCAAGGACAATTTTTTTCGATGAATGCAGGATTCAAAAATGAAAACATAAAATTCAAAGACGATTTCCCATTTGTCTTTTCCTCTTAGAAAATCAATATTTTTCTTGTAGAATAATACTAAATCAACTTTGGTCTTTCGCTGAATTTCCGGCCAAACATAAACCTGATATATTCGCCACATAACCATTTCATTTTTATTATCTTTCATAATCCCCTGAATTGATGAAATCAAGCATAGTGATTAGCATATCAAAGTATACTCCGATATATGTCTGTTGGGGCACTCCATCAGATGTAAAGAATACAATGGTGTAATCATCCCTCCAAGTGAGATAAATAAGTACATTACCTTGAATGAACTTACCTTTTGCTGTAAACTTTAATCCCCCCTCAAATTCGTCACACTTGGGAATAGCCTGAAACATTGTTGCCTTATACCTCAGTAAAGCTTCTGGATCCAGTGCAATTATCTGGTATAGTATGGTACGTGCTATTTTCATATACCCATTTTCAAGATAGAACGCAAAAACAGCTAAAAACCGCATGAATACCCGATATTTAGCAATTTTTTACCAAAATTTTTTCTTGAGGTTTGAGGGTGTTTTTTTAATAAGGGGTCAATTTTTCCCAAAAAATTTTTTAAAGGTATTTGTGTTAAATTGGGGATTATACCCCCTTTACAGGGTTAGAACCGGTTTTTTGACGGGGGGATACCAGGAAGGGGGTAATAAGGGGGGAGCAAGGAAGGAAATGAAGGAGGATGGGAACAAGCAACCAAATATTCAGAGGAAGTATACAGATGAAAAAGGGCCTCCTAAATAAGATTAAATCTTATTTCTTATATTCATCATCTAAAGAGATTTTAATTAGAAGTTAGGAAAATAGAAAATGCCATTATTTCAAGAATCAATAGTCAAAAAACACCTAAGCAAAATTGACGAAAGTATCATAGAAAGTGCTTATCTGGAATACAAACGTGTATACTCTCCTGAGAAGATTAAGAACATTAAAGTTGCCAAAGAGGAGCAGTACCAGGAAGGGTTCATTAAAGATGTATTTGGATCAGTATTGGGTTATTCCGTGTATCCGGAGCATCCATTCAACATTGAAACAGAAAAGAAAAACGAGACCAACGCAAAGAAAGCAGATGGGGCCATTCTTAAGGATGAGAAAGTAGTAGGTGTCATTGAGTTGAAGGACAACAAGACCAAGAACCTTGAAGCAGTAAAAGATCAGGCATTTGGTTATAAGAATAACCACAAGGAATGCAGTTATGTAATATCCTCCAACTTCCATAAGTTGCGATTCTACATTGACGACGCAACCGATTATGAGGAGTTTGACCTTTACAATCTGGACAAAGAAACCTTTAAGCGTTTTTTCCTCTATCTCCGTAAGGAAGGCTTGTTGGACAAGAACCTTCCAAAGTTGTTAAGGGAAGAGACAAAATTCCATGAGGAAGAGATCTCAAAAAAACTTTACAAAGACTACTCAAATTTCAAACGTAGCTTTTACGAAAATGCAGTTAAGAACAATCCTGATCACGATAAACTGATCCTGTTCAAGAAGAGTCAGAAGTTCCTCGATCGGATTCTGTTCTTACTCTTTGCTGAGGACAAAGGTTTAGTGGGAACGAACTCAATCGTCAATATCGTTGAGAAGTGGTCTGGAGCTGATGACGACTACTACCGCCCCTTGTACGAAATGGTCAATACTTATTTTGGTCACTTATACCGTGGTTATACCTACCAGAAGACCGGAGAAGTTATTCCGCAATTTGGGGGTGAATTATTCGCACCGGACGATGTTCTTGAAGTACTGAAGATTGATGATGATGTGTTAAAGAATGATCTTTTGGTCTTATCGAAATACGACTTCAACACCGATGTGGATGTAAACATCTTGGGGCACATCTTCGAGCATTCCTTAAATGAAGTGGATGATGTAGAAGCTGAACTCCGTGGGGAACAGTTAGATAAAACCAAGAGCAAGAGGAAGAAAGATGGAGTTTTCTATACTCCTAAGTACATCACAAAGTACATCGTAGACAATACCCTCGGAAAA
>JBKCJG010000070.1:0-36216 GCA_046301895.1 Flavobacteriia bacterium | reverse complement strand
TGCCCGCTGATATTCAAGCTAGTGTTAGGGACAGCATCATGTCTATGGGGCACGCACGGGCTTTAGTCTCAGTGGGTGACGAAGAACTTCAAATGAAGATCTTTAACAGGATCATTGAAGACGGTCTTTCGGTAAGAGATGCGGAGGCCCTTATCCGTGAAGGATATGTTGAACCACGAACGCATTCCACAGCACCTGCCTCAGCAGGAAAAAAATCCGCTTCTATAAGCCCGTCTCAGTTTACGTTCAAAGAACATTTGGGCGACAAACTTTCAACGAAAGTTGCCATCAAAAAGTCCGCCTTGGGAAGTGGTAAGATCATTGTTAACTTCAATTCGGAAGTAGATCTGAACAGAATTATTGAAATCCTGAATCGTTAATGAGATCCCTTCTCGTTAGTGCTCTTATTGCAGCATGTATTCCTTGTTTTTCACAAGTTAGTGAGGCCGATTCATCATTGGTTGATTCCGTGAAGGTTCACTCACCTAAAAAAGCGGTGATCTTATCTGCTGTTGTTCCGGGTGCTGGACAAGTATATAACCATATTGCAATGCCAAAAGGTAAAAAAAATGCTTTTTGGAAAGTGCCATTGATTTATGCCGGAATGGGTGCAACAGGTTATTTACTGGTTACCAACCAAATAACACAAAAAGCGCTGAAAGCAGATTATACCGTCCGGAAAAATGGAGGTACGCCGGATCCGCGCTGGGAACAGTATGATGATCAGGGAATCCTTACCTTATATAACCAATACCTGGATTGGCGCGATCTGTCAATACTTGGAATGGGAGCGATCTATTTGCTGCAGGTCGTGGATGCTGGTATTGAAGCGCACTTTGTCGAATTCGACATTTCTGAAGACCTGAGTGTAGCGATAAGTCCTGCCTATTTCAGTGCAAATTCAGGCGGAATTAAGTTCAATTTTAAATTTCGTTAATTTGTTCTCTTAACTTGTCGAAACTGCTATTTTTGTTAATTCATGAATATCGCACTAATCGGTTACGGAAAAATGGGCAAGGTCATCGAAGAGATTGCTGCGGAAAGAGGACACGCTATTGTTGCCAGGATCAATTCCACTACTCCCCTCGCGGATGCTGATTTATCTTATGCAGATGTTGCCATTGAATTCACACGACCTGAACTGGTCGTTGAACACATAACGTTTTGTGCACAAATGCAACTTCCTGTAGTTGTTGGAACAACAGCATGGACCGATAAACTCCCGGATGTGGAGAGAATCATTAGCCAATGTAACGGAAGTTTATTACACGCCTCAAATTTCAGTATTGGGGTGAACATTTTCTTTGAGATCAACAAGCGTCTGGCATCTTTAATAGAAGGTCAAATTGGGTACAAGGCAAGCATGGAGGAAATCCATCACCTTCAAAAAATTGACACGCCAAGCGGAACAGCGATCACTCTTGCAAACGGTATCTTGGAAAATAATCACGACTATTTTTCATGGGTTTTAGGTGAGGAAAAGGAACCGCATACAAATGAAGGACAGCTTGGAGTGACTTCTTACAGGCAACCGGACGTTCCGGGAACACACATAATACGCTATTCGTCTTCAATCGATACAATAACCATTTCTCACGAAGCACATAACCGTAAAGGCTTTGCATTAGGATCAGTGATTGCAGCTGAATGGCTGTTTAATAAGAAGGGCATCTTTACAATGAGTGATGTATTAAATCTTGAAAAATAATGAACGTACTCTATTTTTACCTATTCCTGCTTGTTCACCCTTATCTTGCCATGTGGTGGAAAAGCTTCCGACAAGCTGGTCACAGTTCCTGGGAAGGACTTGTTCCTGTATACAACTATTACGTTGCATTCAAGCTTGGCTGTAAGAAACCGTTTTGGTCTCTTCTCTTAATTTTCCCGGGAGTTCATTTGGTAATGTGGTCTGTAGCCAATACATCCTACATCAGACGGTTTGGTTATTATTCACTGGCTGATACTGCTCAGGGAATATTTTTCCCATACCTCATTATGGCGAAGATCGCTAATTCTAAAAATGACATTCTTCCGGAAACGAATTGGGCCAATAGTGTAGAAACAGAGAAACGCAAACTCGGAGACCACTTGGCGCTCTTATTAACACTTCCCGTGATCGGTCATGCTATTGCTTTGGCATTTGATGCCATAACTCGTGCAAAACCGGGTGCAAAATCAAAAGTCAAGGAATGGGGTGATTCTCTGATGTTCGCGATTATTGCTGCAAGTATTATCCGAACATATGTTTTTGAACCATTTCAGATCCCAACGGGATCGATGGAAAAGACGTTGCTGGTCGGTGATTTCCTTTTCGTAAACAAACTCGCCTACGGTCCGAAAGTTCCTGTTACGCCACTTTCATTCCCGCTGGTACACAACAACGTGCCATGGGTTAACATTCGTTCTTATTCAACACTAGAAACTTCAAAGTATACGCGGATGCCCGGAATCGGGAAGATTAACCGCTATGATGTGGTTGTATTCAACTACCCATCGGGAGATACCGCTGTATTTGATCCAAGAATGCCTGACGGTCTTATGGGACATGATTACCATGGGATTGTTATCAATGAGGCATTCTACCTTTATCAGAGCGATCCTGAAACTGGTAGACAATATCAAATAGCAAAACAGTTCTATGCAGACAGCCTTTCAAAAAAGAACGCGGATGTCGCTTTAGCAGATAGCTTGGCCAATCTGTTCCTCAACAAGAAGATGATCGAACAGTTGGACGCTTACAAGAACAAAGCGCGTAAAATGCTCGCTGAAGAAAAGGTAGCACATCAAAACGGCGCATTGATCTCCCACTTCGGATTGATCTACCGTCCCGTTGACAAACGAGAAAATTACATCAAGCGTTGTGTTGGCCTTCCGGGAGACTGGCTGGAGATCAAGCAATCTGTTCTGTTTGTCAATGGAAAACCGGCGTTTGTTCCTGAGTTCCAAAATCTCCAATATACAGTAACGAATTTTACTGCTCCTTCTGAAGTATCGATGCGCGAAAAGTTCGGTTTGGAAGCCAGTAGAAACGACTATTACACACAAGACCGCGGAAAAACCTACACGATGAACCTGACAAAAAAGGAACTCAATGCGTTGAAGGCTGCAAATCCGGATGCTATTTTCACACTCACCCTGTATCCTCAGTATTCAGATGTTAAAGGATATCAAGCAACCGCCATAGATCAGCTGAACAACCTGAGTCATTTCCCGAAAGATCTGAATGTAAATAATACAATTACCGATTTCACAAGATTCCGTATCCCGAAAAAAGGTCAGACAATTAAGATAAACCGCGACAATATCGCGTGGTATAGAAGGATAATTGAGGCATATGAAGGACATAAGTTGGAAGAAAAGAAGGATGGAATCTACATTGACAAGAAAAAGGTAACGACATACACCTTCTCGATGAACTATTATTGGTTAATGGGAGATAACCGCTACAATTCTGCTGACTCAAGAGTTTGGGGATTTGTACCTGAAGATCATATCGTAGGTAAAGCATCGATGGTCTGGTTCTCAAAAAGTGCTGATCCAAACATCGGCATTCGTTGGGAGCGCTTATTCAAACTGATCGAATAGTGGTCAGCGTTTTTCCGATCACCTATTTCGGGAATATCCAATACTACAGACAGCTTTTGCGAGCCGTGTGTCCTATTATTGAAACAAGAGAGCACTTCATCAAACAAACGAATCGGACGCGTTGTGAAATCTTAACGTCAAACGGAGTGCAGCAATTATCGATACCGGTGATGAAACACAATGGATCAAAAACACCGTTGAACGAAGTTGAGATCAGTCAACAAACTGCCTGGCAAAAGATCCACTGGAGAGGAATTGAAAGTGCCTATTCCTCTGCTCCTTTCTTTGATCATTATGGAATGGAGATCGAAGAATTGATCTTTCAGAAAGAAAAGAACCTGATCCAATTCAACCTGAACATCATGTATCGTGTCGATCGATGGCTGGAACTGAATGGTTCATATAGTTGTTCTGACTCCTATATCTCAGAAAACATTGCGATGGATCACAGATCGTGCGATTTCTCTCAAACTGAACCAATCAAAAAATATGTTCAAGTCTTTGAAGCAGACGCAGATGGCTCGTTTGTTTCCAACCTGTCAATACTTGACTTAATATTTAACGAAGGTCCACTTGCCAGAAACTGGTTGATCGAACAAAATTAACGGCTTATTTTTAAGAAAAAATGATGGTGCGAATCATAGTTCTGAGTTTTATCATTTTATCTGCGACCAACACTCAGGCGCAGAAAACCCGAACGATTGCCTTCTACAATGTTGAGAACCTTTTCGATACGATCGATGGTCAGAATGATGATGCTGAATTCCTCCCAAATTCAAAGAATGAATGGAATTCTGTAAGATATTTTGAAAAACTGGACCACCTCAACCACGTGATCGAACAGTTCAAATCTCCCCTGATTATTGGATTCTGCGAAATCGAGAATGCTGCTGTTATTCGAGACCTTAACCAACGCTCAGCCAGCCGGAAAAACTTCGGACTCGTGCACTTTGAAAGTCCGGATACTCGAGGTATAGATGTTGCAATGACATATGACAGCATGACACTAAAACTTGTAGCAAGTGGCTATATTCGCTATAGCCTGCCTGGAAAAAGCGAACCGTCAACACGAGATATCGTTTGGGGGAAATTCGTCCATAAAAAGGATACGATCATCGGAGTTGTAAATCACTGGCCGAGCAGAATCGGAGGACAAGCGGAAAGTGAACCCAAAAGATTGGAAGCAGCTAGTCAAGCAAGAAATTTCATTGATTCGTTGTTGAATGTCCAGCCAAATTATAAGCTTTTCTTCATGGGAGACCTCAATGATTACCCGTCAGATAAGGCCCCACTGATGATCGCAGAAAAACTGACACCAATGATCGTTGCAGCATCCGGTCAATTCGGCGGAACCCACCACTACAATGGGGAATGGGACGTGCTGGATCATATCTTTGTGTCATACGGTCTTGTGAAGAAAAAAGGGATCAAGGTGAAAATGAACAGCGGGACCATCTACTCTGCTGACTTTATGCTATCCGAATACAAAGGAAAGACCGTTCCTTATAGATCCTATGGCAGTGGGAAATACCTTGGCGGCTATTCAGATCACTTACCTGTTTCTATAGAGGTATCGGTTCCGTAAGGTACTTTTGCTTTGCCAAATTCATAGGGTAAACGCTCTTTATACAGAAATTTCTTCTGCGTGGATTCAAAAGGCCGATAAACATAGTACACAAAATTGTCATTCACAGCAATTTTATCGATATACCTGAATTCCAGCTTCACCTTCTCGGTAATTTCACCCGTCTTCGTATCCACCAATCCGAGATACGTATATCCTGCCCTGTCATAAACAGCGTAGATCTCTCCGGTTTGACGATCCTGAATCAATTCTTTTTTCCAACCCGTAGCTTTTGGTTGATAATGGTGATAGATTGCGATACTGTCGATCGAATTTCCTTTTGAATCAAAACGAAACAACTCATCCTTGTAATAGTCAAACACAAACACAGTATCGTTCTTGTAAAAAAGCGGAGCATACAGTTCCTTGTAGTATATGGACTGCGTAAAATAATTAGCCCCGACCCAGATCTCCGCATCCACTCCTGTTTCCAACTCCTTATTCTTCGCCCACAACTTGGTCCGAACGTCCACCCATTTATATTCTGCCCGGTACAATTCCATCATCAACGCATCCTCGATATGTACGATCTTCGAATACGTCGAATCGAGCTGATCGTAAGTGTAATAATTAAAGGCGGGATAATCCTTGCTAAAGTTTGAAAAGAAGAGCTTTGTCTTGTTTGTATCAAGCACCGGCGCAAGATACTTCATGAAATAGGCCTTGTCCAAGGTCGAAATTCCGACTGTGTTCTGATCAATATGCAACCCGTAAACATTTTCTGAACAAACGACATGTGCGTTTCCACGGTAATCGCGAACAAGTTGCTCTGCCGTTCCGGGAACACTGAATGCATTGATGACTTCCACCCCGTCATAGAGTAACAACTCACTTCCTTTTTTCAACTGTTTTGGATATGTCAATAAAACGAGTCGCCCGTCCTTTTGGACCTCAAAATCAGACACACTGAGCCTTTTTGACATGAACACCGTATCAGGAATTCCCGGAGCCTTAACAACCACCTCATTGAGTGTAATATTCTTCAAAGGCATCATTTCGATTACAAGTCGCACGGTATCGCCGGGTTCTCGAATGTTGATCTTCTTCTCACCTGAGACAGAATTATACAAAGGATGCACCAATTTGTAGGTGAGTGAAACATCATTTGGCAGACGCAGAAGGAACTGCCCTTTTTGGGATGAAGTTTTATATACTGTTTGAGAACCAAAGGAAAAGGTTCCGTTCACATTCTGAATCTCCCCTTTATAAGATTTGTCCGATGCTTCCAGGATCAGGTATACCGAATCAGCCTGCGCCATTATATTCCTTACGCAGATCATCGCTAAAAAAACCAGGATCGATCTCATAATTAGTGTTTTTAATACAGATGAAAAGAGGAACCTAATTCCATAAAAAAAGCTTCTTGGTTAGAAGCTTTTCAATTATTTAAACTTTCAGACACCATCCGAATGTATCTTCGATCTTTCCGGATTTAAGATCATCCAGATAGTTCCTGATCTTATTCGAAATATGGCGAGATTCAAGCGAAGGCAATTCAAGTATCTCATCTCTGTAACCGATCTTGGCAATCGGTGCGATAGTTGCAGCTGTACCGGCACCAAAAGCATCTTGTAACGTTCCGTCTTTTGCAGCATTCACGATCTCCTCAACTGAAACCCTGCGCTCTTCAATCGGAATTCCCCATGATTTTGCGACATCCAGCACTGATCGCTTTGTAACTCCCCTCAAAATCGTATCTGCATCTTCAGAAGGCGTAACAAGGGTGCCATTGATTACGAAAACGATATTCATTGTACCCGATTCTTCAATATACTTATGCTCTTTTCCATCTGTCCAGACCAATTGATGAAAACCCTTCATCTGACCCTGACGCGCTGGATAAAGGCTTGCACCATAGTTACCGGCTGTCTTCGCACGTCCGACGCCTCCAATAGAAGCTCTGGTATAAAACTCCTCGATCTTCACATTTACTGGCTCAGAATAATAAGCGCCAACCGGACATGTGAATATGACGAACTTATAGGTTTCGGATGGCTTTATTCCAATAAAATCGTCAGTTGCAAACAAGAACGGACGAATGTACAATGAATCACCATCCTTACTTGGAACCCAATCGTTGTCCACTTCCACCGTTTTACGAACCAATTCAACAAAAACATCCTCCGGTATCACCGGCATACACATCCTCTCTGAAGACTCCCTGAAGCGCAGGGCATTCATTTCAGGCCGAAAGATCAAAACTTCTCCATTCTCTGATTTGTTGGCTTTCATACCTTCAAAAATAGACTGACCGTAATGAATTGCAGAAGTTGCAGGATGCAAAGACAGATTACCAAAAGGTACTATCTCAGGCTGCTGCCATGCACCGTCCCTGTAGTCCATAACGAGCATATGATCTGAAAAGATCTTTCCAAAGGGCAAGTTATTCCAGTCTACCTCGGAGAAACGTGAATGAGTGGTTCGCGTGACCTTTACTGAAAGGGTGTCTTGTAACATATGTTTCTTATTCAAAGCACGAATATAAGCAGAAACATTGAGCATACAAAGTTATTCGAATGGCGTGAAGAAATTAATTTCCTTATTTTTGAAAACGGTTCAACCGATGGATAAAAGTCGAGAAATATTGAAAAAATACTGGGGATTTGACAAGTTCAGATCACTCCAGGAAGACATTGTAGATGATGTTATTTATGGTCATGATACGCTCGCTCTTTTGCCCACGGGAGGCGGGAAATCGATCTGCTTTCAAGTTCCGGGTATAGCCCGTGAAGGAGTGACCATCGTGATCTCCCCGCTAATAGCACTGATGCAAGACCAGGTGAACAATCTGGTAAGCAAAGGTATCCGAGCCAAAGCCATCATAAGCGGGATGAGCTATCGGGAGATCGATATCACACTCGATAACGCCAGATTTGGTGGACTTGATTTCCTGTATACTTCCCCGGAAAGGATTCTTTCGAAGGTATTTATTGAACGGTTCAAAGGCATGGAGGTAGGACTTATTGTCGTTGATGAAGCTCATTGTATCTCAGAATGGGGACACGATTTCAGACCGTCGTTCAAGGAGATCTTCAAATTGAGAGAAATACACCCTGAAATCCCCATTGTTGCGTTGACTGCCACTGCAACCGATAAGGTGAGAGAAGATATAATCGATCAACTTAGGCTTAAAAACCCAAAAATTCACGAGTCATCATTTGAAAGAATTAATTTAAGCTATAATTCATATAATACTGATAATAAGATCAATAAAATACTGAAACACTGCTTATCCAACTCAAGCCAATGCGGTATTGTTTATTGTCAGACTAGAAAAAGCGTAAAGGATGTTGCTCGCCTGTTGCATGCAAACAAGATAAGTGTTGGTATCTACCATGGAGGAATGACCAAAGCAGATCGCGACCTGATGCTGAATGATTGGCTGAGCAATAAGATCACAGTAATGGTAGCAACAAATGCATTCGGTATGGGAATCGATAAACCGGATGTCCGATATGTATTGCACTATGAATTCCCACCTTCTCTGGAAGCATACTTCCAGGAAGCTGGAAGAGCTGGAAGAGATGGGAATGAGTCACAGACAATCGTTTTTTGGGAACAAAAGGACATCGAAATACTCAGGGAGAGGTTTCTATCCCAATTCCCGGGTATAACAGTTGTAAAACTCATCTACCGAGCAGTATGTAACTACTTAAAAATTGCTATCGGATCTGGTAAGGATGAAACGTACCATTTTGAGATCAGGAAATTATGCGATAGTTTTCAATTAGATCCAATGGAAACATACAATTCACTAAAGATCCTTGAGTTGAATGGAGACCTGACATTCTCGGAAGGTGTATTCCATCCAACCAAAGTCAAGTTCGCTGTTGGAAACCGTGAACTGTACAATTTTCAGATCCAACACCCGAAGTTTGTTGGGATAACAACTTTGATGTCCAGAAGTTACCCGGGAATCTTTGACAACTATTTTGAAATCCGAGAAATAGAGTTTGCTGCGCGCCTGAAGCTTACTGACAAAGACGTGAAAGATCAGCTGAAAGAACTTGAAAAATATGGGATAATTGATGTTTCGTGGAGTAGTTCCCTACCCTCAGTGACACTCACTCACGAGCGACTTCCGGATGATTATCTTGAACTATCCGAAGTGGCCTATCGGAAAAGAAAAGAAAATGCCGAAATCAAACTAAATGCAGCGCTTTCGTATCTCACATCAAACAAATGTCGGTCTGTTCAATTATTGCGTTATTTTGGTCAAATAAGCGGGAAATGCGGAAAATGTGACGTTTGTCAGTCGGAAACTTTCACTGTATATTCTATTTCAGAGTTAAAAAGAATGCTCCCCTCCATACTTACCCAACTGAACACCTTTGAAGATTGCCTTGAAAAAACGAATGCTGACGAAGAAGTCCTGAAAGCAGCATTAAGAGAACTCATCCTTGAGGAAAGGATAGTGAAGCTCGACGGAAAGTTTCAAGCGCGCTGATCATGAACGTCCCATGGACAATTTAAGATCATGTACCTCCTTTTGGAGATCTTGGATCGATCTGCTCAGATCATTATCATCCATGCGTACTTCAGGTAGCTCAGGCGAAATGTAATTAACAAATTTCCAGATTTCAAGAATATCATTCACATGCACATTGTAAGGCTTGTAAAATGTATTGGTAGAGCACAGCTGAAACGACTGACTTGTTTCAAGCAAATTATGCACAACTTTGAAAACGATTCCCTCATCCTTCGTAACAACGATACAGGGTGTGCCGGAACGGACCGTCATCCAGTTCTGAATGTATTCTGCCACGACATAAGACCCTTCCACAACCGGTGGCATTGAATCTCCAATTATCGGAAAAGACCTGTACTTCTTGTTTTTAGAAAGAAAAGGCAAATTAAAGGTCGGAAGAACCTTCAAATAATCCGGATCCGCATATCCGGAAGTGTAACCTGCACTTGCTTTCATTGGGATCAACTCGATCAACTCATCTTCCTGTTGGTCAACAACAGCCGTCAATACCCGAAGCTTCTGACCTTTAACATCAGCATACAATCCTTTATCTAATCGCTCCCAATCAGAAGTTGTCATTTTTTCAAAATCCTTTCTGACAAGATCATCGATAGGCACCTTGAAGTAATCACTGAAAGCAACAAGAGTTTCCAGATTAGGTTGTGCAACTCCGTTCTCATAACCACTATATGTTGAACGCGTAAGGCCAAGATCTTGCGCTACCTCCTCCTGGGATCTTTTAAGTCGTTTGCGCAATAACTTAAGATTATTTCCGATCTGCATGAACTGTTAGTTAGATACAAACCAAAGATAGAGGTAATTCCTAAATAATCATCATTTTTATGACAATAATTTAATCATTTTAATCTTTTACTCGAATTGGCTTGCCAACCTTCCTCGCATAAACAGCGATGAATTTAGCGCCAAAAAAGATGATCTGCGAGCTGTAATAAACCCAGGCTAACAAAATAAACAAGGTCCCGGCAATTCCACCACTCTTTGCACCAAAAAAGAAATTAAAAAGATAAAACTTGATGAGTAATTGCCCCGCATAAAGCAAAACAGAAGTTATCAAGCCTCCCCAGATCGCAAGTTTCCATTTAACAAAGCCATCATGCACATACTTGAATACGATCGTAAAGATCAACGCATTACTGATGATAGAAAGACCATGCCGCGCGATGTTCGAAACCATGATGTCAAGTATCTGATGATTATCAAGCATACTGTCTGTCATAGACATTAATACAGCCTGCGCAAAGTAAAAAAGAATGAGCATAACAGTAATTGCGGCAACCAAACCCAGAGAGACCAGACGAAACAAAAGATTTTTGACAAGTCTTTTACGCCGGTTAGCATGTATAATGTGCAGATCAAAGAAATCATTGATGCTTCGCCTGAGACAAACAATGAATGCAGAGCTGGTGATAAGCAAAACAAGAATGCCCATCATTTCCATAAAAAAATTACTCTTCTCAAAGTTTAACCCCCCAAGGAACTCCATGATACCGCTCACATCCTCCAAACCGATCTTGTTGCGCAGGAGGTCTTCGATGATTTGAAGCATGACTCCCTGCCCTATTAGTTTTCCAAAGTACATGATACACAAGTACAACAGAGGCACCATTGCAAAGACAGTATAGTAAGCCAAAGCTGCACCATGGAACAAGCCCTCCTCTTCAAAAAAATCAACGACACTTTCCTTGATGAGTGATGGGATCTCCCTGAAGGAAATACGGTCACTTTTTCTTTTTGACAGCAATGTATCTGACATCATTCAACGGTTTAAAACTGTAAAGGACGATCTTTTCTCGACATGCTGTTTCAAAATAATTTTCATGGATTGGACCGGTAAATAAAGACCTCATCCATTTAAGCGTTAGCACATCATTATCCGGAGCCTCTCTAATCTCATACTCATCTGGCCTGAACAAAGTCCTTTTACCCGACAAATTTACCGAATTAACCGAACCGAAAAGCTTCGCCTCCTCAATAGTCCTTGGCCGATAATAGAAATCGAACGCCTTCCCTTTACGGGTAACAACACCATTCTTCATGGAAAGGATCGCATCAGTCAGACTCAACATTTCCGAACCGTCGTGAGAAACCAAAACGATCCCGGTATTCCTGATGCGACGAAGCTCCAACAGATAATTGATCAGTTTACTGCGCAACCGTCCATCAAGATGCACAAATGGTTCATCCAACAACAAATACCTTGGTTCGCAAGCCAAAGCTCTGGCAAGTGCTAAACGCTGCTGCTCCCCTCCGGATAAAGTAGTCGCCTTTTGCTTGCGGAGTTCTGCGAGCTCCATGAGTTCAAGCAACTCCTCCACTAACGAATCACGCTCCTTTAAAGGAAGGTAAAGTATCTGCTCACGGATATTTTCCTCAACAGTGTGATAAGTGTCCAGATGAAAATCCTGATTCACAAGTTGAATGTCCGGATGTCCGGGAACCAATTTTATATGCGGCCCCCGAACCTTAAGCCCATCCAACTCCACAGTTCCGGATGAGGGCTCTAAGAGCCCACTCATGATCTTCAAAAGACTTGTTTTTCCGGCCCCACTTTTTCCAACAATACCCAAAATTACTCCGGGTGCGATCGTTAGCGAGATCTCCTTTAAAACAGGACGATCATAAGCCAATTCGATTTTTTGAACTTCAAGCATCAGAATATCAAAGCTTTAGGAAACTCCTTTGAGGCAATATAAATTCCGGGGATTGGATTTGCCATCGGTTCATAATCCTTTAAGTACAAACGCAGAACATATCCCGTGTCATCGGTAATTATCTGGTGCGAATCAACAATAGAAACGGATGCACCGATATATGTCGGGGGAGCATCGGATGAACAGATCTCAAAAAGTAACATCGCTTCAACATCATGACTAAAATTAGTTCCGTCCGGCAATTGACCTTGCAATGGGAACGATGCATTTTCATGAACGACGACAGATGTTACTTTTGTCGTCACGGCAAATTCATCTTCCCACTCGTATCGCAGGTTATTTTCGGACTCTTCCCCATTGTGATGAGCTGCGGCATGTTCTGGTGAAAAATGCTCATTCAAAAGGTAAACATGGATCGTACAATTCATATCTTTTATTTTAATGGATAAAATTAAAGACATTAACGGGTAATAAACAGATCTGCCGAACAGACAATCCACATCGTTTTGTTACTTTTGCCTCCATTACCAACTTTTAGAAGTCCTCAGCTTGAAAATAGTCCAGATAAATAAACACAAAACGGATTCGATCCTGAGAAAACACCCCTGGGTATTTTCAGGAGCGATCATAACCGAAACGACCGACCTGGACGATGGAGATACTGTTACAGTCCTAGATCACAAGGGCCACTTCTTGGCACGTGGTCATTTTCAGCACGCAACAATTGCTGTACGGATATTGTCTTTCGAAGATATAGCCATTGATGAAGCGTTTTTTATTGAGAAGATCAATAATGCAGTTCGACTAAGAAAAAACTTGCACCTTCTGAACGATGAAAACACAATTTGTCGCCTCGTTCATGGCGAGGGAGATACATTACCCGGACTGGTTGTGGATTATTATGACCGTGTGGCAGTGATTCAGTGCCATAGCATAGGAATGTACAAATCGCTCGAGATGATCTCCGTGGCTCTGCAAAAGGCCTTTGATGGAGAGTTAAAGGCGGTGTACTCAAAATCAAGTGATACATTGCCTCAGAGAGCCGAAGGACAAGATAAATACTTGTTTGGTGAATGTGATACGCCGCATTGCGCTAAAGAACATGGTGTAAAACTGAACATAGACTGGATAACCGGCCAAAAAACAGGTTTCTTTATTGATCAGCGTGAAAACCGATACCTGTTAGGGAAATATGCACAAGGTAAAAAGGTATTGAATACATTTTGCTACTCGGGAGGTTTCAGTCTTTTAGCATTGAAAAACGGTGCAACATTGGTGCATTCCCTGGATAGCTCCAAAAAAGCAATTCACTTGACAGAAGAAAACGTTATCCTGAACAATTTTCAAGACAGACACGCATCGATCGCAGCAGATGCCATGGAATACATGAAAGCACTTCCGGAAGATTACGATATCATTGTTCTTGATCCTCCGGCCTTTGCAAAACACCGAGAGAAACGGCACAAAGCAATTCAGGGATACAAGCGGCTCAATGCCCATGCGATAAGACAGATCAAACCGGGAGGACTGATATTCACCTTCTCCTGTTCTCAGGTTGTCGATAAATACCTCTTCACAAATACGGTTATTGCAGCTGCGATCGAATCGGGCAGAAATGTGCGGATCATCGAACAGTTGCACCAGCCTGCTGATCACCCAATTAATGCGTTTCACCCGGAAGGTGAATACTTGAAAGGTCTCGTCATACAGGTTGACTGATCACATTTAAAAACCGGGCACACCAAAAATGACAAAAACACTGGACCTAAAATACAAGACAATTCTAAGTGTCGCTGTGCCATTAATGGTTTCAAGCTTCATTCAGTCGATCGTCTTAATTACAGATTCGTCTTTTATTAGTCGTTACGACACTCTTGCTTTTGATGCTGTGGGAAACGGTGGTCTGCTCTACGTTACCATGTACATGGCTTTGGCAGGAATGGGTGACGGAGCACAGATTCTTATCGCCAGAAGGATCGGGCAAAACAATACGGATGCTATCGGAAGGATATTCGGCACCTCCATGCTTACCCACTTCTCGATCGCAATCCTGCTTTTCCTGTTTATTCAGTTCCTGATGCCGGACTTGCTGCACTCCTATTCCAAACACAAAGACCTCAGTCAATTACAGGCTCAATATATTGGTATAAGGAGCTATGCACTTTTCTTTGCAATGATCTCACTCTCCGTGCAAGCGGTCTTTCTGGCAAGCGGAAAAACATGGGTTGTACTGATAGCTGCATTGATAACTGCCTTAACAAATGTCCTTTTAGATTACCTGTTGATCTTTGGATATGGCGGCTTCCCTGAAATGGGACTGAAAGGTGCTGCCTGGGCATCGACAATTGCGGATATGTCCGGGATGATCTTCCTTGTACTATTTCTCATTTTTTCAAAAGAAAGAAAGCAACTGGAACTCTTCTCCCATTTCTCGATTAATCTGCCAAGTATGAAAGAACTGTTCAAGGTTGGAAGCCCACTTATGTTTCAGGGTTTCCTGGCACTTGCCACATGGACCATGTTTTTTACATGGTTAGAGCAAACCGGAAAGTTTGAACTAACGGTTTCACAGAATGTCAGATCGATCTATTTTCTCGCATTTGTCCCTATTTGGGGATTTGCAGGTACAACTAAGACATACATCTCACAATACATTGGCAAACAAGATCTTGACGCATTAAGACGAATCCAAAAAAGGATCCAGCTGCTAACCATTATCTTCCTCTTCATTTTCTTTCATGGAGCGATCTTTTATCCAAAACACATGATCGCAATGATAAATCCTGAAGAAGCCTACATTGAAAAAAGTGCCGAAATCCTTCGTTTTATATCCATTTCAATTATGATGTATGGTGTTTTCAGCGTTTACTTTCAAACGATAAATGGAAGCGGCAACACAGTAGTTTCGTTCACAATTGAAGTGATTTGTGCAATTGTCTATCTTGGTTTCTCTTACTATATTATTAAGGTTGCCGATGTTGACATCTTATGGGTATGGACCAATGAATATGTTTATTTCGGTTGCATGGGAATATTCTCACTGCTGTATTTAAATTTGTTTGACTGGAAGAAAAAGGAGATCTGATGAAAAAAAATGATTTCAGAATTGTGTTCATGGGCACACCTGACTTTGCTGTTCGAATTTTAGATGAACTGGTACTAATGGATTACAATATTGTAGGCGTGATCACTGCACCCGATAAACCGGCAGGAAGAGGTCAACAGGTGAGCGAAAGTGCGGTCAAGAAATATGCAACCAAGCAAAACCTGAATATTCTGCAGCCTGCTAATCTGAAGGATGAAACATTCATTCATTCTCTCAAAGCCCTTAAAGCAGACCTTTTCGTCGTTGTAGCATTCCGAATGCTTCCTGAAGCCGTTTGGGCTATGCCCCCGAAAGGCACGATCAACCTGCACGCCTCCCTCCTTCCGAACTACCGTGGTGCTGCTCCCATAAACTGGGCCGTGATCAATGGCGAAAAAGAAACAGGAGTCACAACATTCTTCATTGAAAAGGAGATCGATACCGGAATGGTGATCGAACGATCTTCTCTTGCGATCGATGAAAATGAAACAGTTGGTGAATTGCACGATCGTTTGATGGAACTTGGAGCCAAAGTAACAGCATCTACGGTAGAAAAGATCATGCTGGATAAAGCGGAAGCAATCGACCAGCTGAAACTTACGGACGGTGAACTGAAAAACGCACCAAAGATCTTCAAGCCGGATTGCGAGATCAATTGGCAGCAAACTGCTGGCGTAGTCCACAACTTTGTGCGCGGACTATCACCATATCCGGCTGCATGGTGCGCTTTGTCGAATAGCAAAAGTGAACAACGTTCCTTTAAGATTTTCAAAGGCTCTCTAACCGCATTGCCGGTAACAAATCACGTTCAACTGAAGGAAGAGAAGGATGGGATCCTTTTCCCCTGCAGTGATTACTATTTTAAGGTCACGGAATTGCAGCCCGAAGGAAAGAGACGAATGAACTTCAAGGAGTTCTTGGCGGGAAACAGCCTAAATGACTGGTTCTTGAAGTAGTCACCTGTTCAACGATGAAAAGGTGTGATTGGTCGAAAACACCTTTATTAATGGGCTTTTCAGGGGCGTTTATCAACAAATCACTGCATTTATCAACAAAAAAGCGGTTTTTTTTCTGAAATCGCTTGTACAGCATGGATATTCAGATATATTTGTTTCGATAATTAATTACAAACATTCAAAAAACCAAAACTATGAACAAAGCAGAATTGATCGATGCTATCGCAGCTGAGTCTGGATTGTCTAAAGCAGATGCTAAAAAAGCACTAGACGGATTTGTAAACGCAACTGCGTCAGCATTGAAGAAAGGAGACAGAATTTCTCTTGTTGGATTCGGATCTTTCGCAGTATCTCAAAGAGCTGCAAGAACAGGACGTAACCCACAGACTGGAAAAGAAATCAAGATCTCTGCTAAGAACGTCGTTCGTTTCAAGGCTGGAGCTGAGCTTTCTGGAAAAGTTAACTAATCCTTTTCTGCAAAGAAATCAAAGGGGAATCATATGATTCCCCTTTTTTATGAAAGAACCTTTATAAAAAGATTTGAACCCCGTCTTGAAGCACAATGCCATACAACAAGGATCTCGCTGTTTTAAAGGAATTTTACGAAATTATTACTCCGTCTAAAAAGGAGATGTTTGAAAGGATTGCCGCCGAACGTACAAATTATCTGACGGTGGTCCTCGAAAACGTATTTCAGGAACACAATGCTTCTGCTGTGCTTCGATCCTGCGATTGCTTCGGACTTCAATCCTTACATGTGATCGAGAAGGACAATCAGTATAAGGTGCAACGCGACATCGCTTTAGGAGCAGGGAGATGGGTCGACATGTTCAATTATGACCTTGGAAACGAGCCTACTGTTGACTGCATTCAACGTCTAAAGAATGAAGGCTACAGGATCGTAGCAACAACACCACACACCAACGACCGGACGATCAACGATATCGATCTGAATGGTAAAATGGCCTTGGTATTTGGCACGGAAAGACGAGGCATTTCACAGGAGGTGAGCGATATGGCAGATGAATTTGTCAGGATCCCAATGTACGGCTTCACGGAATCATTCAACATCTCTGTTTCGGTCGCAATCACATTGAATGTATTGCGTCAGCGGCTTGAAAAAAGTGACCTCAACTGGAAACTCTCACCGGAAGAACAAACACTGTTAAAACTGAAATGGTGCAGGAAGATCCTTCGCGGCGGACAAGAACTCGAAGATGAAATAAGAAGGAGAATATTTGAAAAAGAATAATATATTTGTACCAACAATTCAAGGATAAAATTTAAAACATTCACTATTATGGGAAGAGGTGATAAAAAAACCGCAAAAGGTAAACGTGCTATGGGTTCTTACGGAAACACCCGCAAGAAGAAGTCTTCATCCCCGGTCATCAAGCCAGCTGCAAAAAAAGAAACGGTAAAGAAAGCTGACGCACCGGCAGAAAAGAAACCGGCTGCAAAAAAGACAGCTGCTCCAAAGGCAGCAGCAGAAAAAAAACCGGCTGCAAAGAAAACAACGAAAAAAGCAGAAAAATAATATCGAAAGCTGTCAGATTTGACAGCTTTTTTTTTTGAAATTTGTACGCATTATTTTATCAAAAGATCAACCAAATGAAACACAATTTCGGTGCGGGACCTTGCATTTTACCGCAGGAAGTATTTAAACAAGCAGCAGATGCCGTGCTCGATTTCAACGGACTCTCAATCCTTGAAGTATCTCACCGTCACAAAGACTTCGTAGCAGTGATGGATGAGGCAATGGAGCTGGTAAAAAAAGCCTTGAACATTCCGGAAGGTTATTCAGTCGCATACTTGCAAGGAGGAGCTACTCTAGGCTTTACAATCGTAGCATTGAATATGATGCGAGAAAAGAAAAAAGCAGGATATATCAACACCGGTACATGGGCGTCCGGAGCCATCAAGGAGGCTAAAAAAGTAGGAATTGATGTAAACGTATTTGCATCCTCTGAGGACAAAAATTTCACGTACATCCCCAAAAATTATTCAATACCGGCAGATGTGGATTACATCCATTTCACCTCCAACAATACGATCTACGGAACACAATTCCATGAATTTCCTCAATCGGATCTCCCGATGGTGTGTGATATGTCTTCTGACATCTTCTCGAAAGAAATAAATGTAGCTGATTTTGATCTGATCTATGCAGGAGCTCAAAAGAACCTTGGACCGGCAGGAGCAACTCTATACATAGTGAAAGATGAGATTCTTGGAAAGTCTTCATCTCAGTTCATGCCAACATATCTCGACCTTAAACAACAAGTTGAAAAAGAATCAATGTTGAATACCCCACCGGTCTTCTCTGTATACGTTGCAATGCTGAACCTAAGAAACCTTTTGGCCAATGGAGGTGTAAAGGCAATGGAAGCGCGAAACAATGCGAAAGCCGAAC
Organism: Flavobacteriia bacterium; assembly: GCA_046301895.1. Classification (GTDB taxonomy): domain Bacteria; phylum Bacteroidota; class Bacteroidia; order Flavobacteriales_D; family Crocinitomicaceae; genus M0103. The sequence goes on along the minus strand of JBKCJG010000070.1, from coordinate 17,413 downwards.
TGCTATACACAGAGATCGATTCAAACCCACTATTCAAAACAACGGTAGCAAAAGAAGACCGCTCCAAGATGAACGTAACGTTCTTACTTGAAAATGAAAACCATCAGGAAGCATTTGATAAAATGTGGAAGGATGCAGGTATCGTTGGTCTTCCTGGACATCGCTCCACAGGCGGTTACCGCGCATCAATGTACAATGCGCTTCCGATCGAAAGCGTGAAAGTGCTGACCGATGTAATGAGCGAATTTGCGCGCACGAACGGATAATTGAATTAAATGTTGAACGTTAGATTGAACGAATGAAAATACTTGCAAATGATGGAATTTCAGACCTTGGAAAAGATTTGCTCGAAAAGGCCGGATTTACCGTAATTACCGAAAAGGTTCCACAAGAGGAGCTTGCCACAGCTGTAAACCAGCAAGGAATTGAAATGGTACTGGTAAGAAGTGCCACTACCGTGCGTAAAGAAGTGATCGATGCCTGTCCGGGACTTAAATTGATCGGTCGCGGCGGGGTTGGAATGGACAACATTGATGTAGCATATGCCCGCGAAAAAGGGATAACTGTGATCAACACACCTGCTTCTTCTTCGCAATCCGTGGCTGAATTGGTAATGGGACACATGTTCGCGATCTCACGCTTCCTTCATGATTCATATAAGAACATGGAAGCAGGTGATTTCTCCACCCTCAAGAAGAATTTTGGTAAAGGTGTGGAACTGAGGGGAAAAACACTCGGTATTATTGGTTTTGGAAGGATTGGACAAAGCTTGGCATCCTATGCTTTAGGTTGTGGAATGAATGTCATCGCTGTAGATCGAAACACGGATGCAAAGATGATATCAATCCCCCTTGGGAACAACTCGCAGGCAGAGATCTCAATAGCACCTGTCTCAGCGCTTGATCACGTTTTGATTGAAATGGATTACATCTCGATCCACGTGCCAAAACAGGCGGATGGAAGCGCTGTAATAACAGCAAAGGAATTCGCCGGAATGAAAAAAGGCGTACGAATTGTAAATGCTGCGCGAGGTGGAGTGATCAATGAAGATGACCTTCTCGAAGCCTTGAATACCGGTAAAGTTGCTGCGGTGGCCTTGGATGTTTTTGAGAACGAACCCAATCCACGCAAAGACCTGCTGAACCACCCGAAGATTGCATGTACCCCGCATATCGGAGCTGCAACAAACGAAGCTCAGGATCGGATCGGTGAAGAATTAGCGAATTTGATCATCGGTGAGTTTGCATTGAAATAGGTTTTCTTTGATATATTTGCTTAGGGACGGATAAATATTCGTCCCTATTTTTTGATAGTATGAGCAAAATTGCACCCTTTAAAGCCTTGAGACCCGTCCGGGATAAAGTCCATCTCGTCGCGACACGTCCCTATTATTCCTACAAGAAGAATGTGCTCAAAGCAAAACTGGAAGATAATCCGTACACGTTCCTTAGGATCATTAATCCGGAATTTGGAAGCACAGTAAAAACAAAACCAAATTCCAGAGAACGATTTGGACTTGTCAGTGAAAAATACAATGAATTCATCAAAGAAGGCATCCTGATCAGGGATAAGGATGCACATCTCTACATCTACAGGCAAACAAAAGACGGTCATGAATTCACTGGTATCATTGGAGGTGCAAGCGTTCAAGAATACGAAAATGACCTGATCAAAAAACACGAAGCAACACTGACTTCAAGAGAAGCGATGTTCACCAATTATCTCGACATCGTTGGTTACAACGCGGAACCGGTACTTCTCTCCTATCCGCACAATGAAGGCATCGACTACTTATTGAACAAATACACCAAAGTTCGTCCGGAATACGAATTCACAACAACCGACCGAATCAAACATGAGTTGTGGGTCCTTCCCGGAGACGAAACGGTTAACATGATAAAGGCCTTTGAAAAATTACACGCCACCTATATCGCTGATGGTCACCACCGATCCGCCTCTTCAGCGGGACTAAAAAAGCTGCGCGTGGAAAATGGTACGTCGAAACATGCAAATGAAGATTTCTTTCTCGCTTTCTTTATCGACGAGAACCGATTGAAGATTCTTGAGTTCAACAGATTAGTAAAAACACTGAATAACCTTACTGCGGATCAATTTATCAATTCGCTTGAAAATTCTTTTGAGATCAGTAAGTTGAATCATTCATGCAAGCCCACCCATGAACATCAAATTACCATGTGCCTGGACGGTGCTTGGTACCAACTAGAATGCAAGAAAGGGATCATCGACCCATTGCACCCCGTGAAATGCCTGGATGCTGAGATCCTCACAAATTATGTACTGACTCCTATCCTTGGAATCCGTGATCTGAAAACCGATGAGAATATAGAATTCATCAGTGGTGCAGAACCGATCAGTTCAGTTGAAGAAAAAATTCGCAAAGGCAAGGCAAGGGTCGGATTCATTCTGTATCCCGCTTCGATGGAACAGGTCAAGAAAGTTGCCGATAACCATATGATCATGCCCCCAAAGTCAACGTGGGTGGAACCTAAATTGAGAAGCGGATTAACGATTTATAATATCAACGAATGATCAGTAGAAGGCTTCAGGAAATAATTGATGCGATACCGGATCACGTTACACTAGTGGCTGTTTCCAAAACAAAACCGACAAGTGCTATACAGGAGGCTTATAATGCAGGACAGCGTCATTTTGGAGAAAACAAGGTGCAGGAAATGACGGATAAATCTGCACGATTACCAAAAGACATACACTGGCACCTGATCGGTCATTTGCAAACAAATAAAGTAAAGTACATTGCCTCTTTCGTTTCCCTGATCCACTCGATAGACAGCCTTAAACTGCTTCAGGAGATTAACAAGCATGCCATAAAGCACAACAGAGTGATCGATTGCCTGCTGCAATTTCACATTGCTAAGGAAGAAACAAAATTCGGTTTGGACCTGGTTGAAGCGAATGTACTTTTGGGTTCGGAACAATTCAGCGCTCTCAAAAACATTCGAATTGTAGGTGTTATGGGGATGGCATCATTTACCCCGAATGAAAAGGAGCTCCGGAAGGAATTCAGCGAACTCAGGGGAATCTTTACCAGCATCAAAAACAAGTGGTTTGCTGACGAAAATAGTTTCAAGATTATTTCGATGGGGATGAGCGGAGATTATGGTATCGCAATCGAAGAAGGCTCCACAATGGTGCGCGTCGGAAGTTCAATCTTTGGTTCACGATGAAGTATATATCTATTTGCATATCAATATTTTGTGTATTCCATTTAAATGCTCAGACCTACGAAGATTCGATCATTGAATTGCGCGTTGTTCAAATGGGGGAAATGATCGATTCTTCAAAGCACATACTGAAACAGGACGAGATCGATCAGTTTGAGGGGTTGGCTTTCTTTAAGGTTGATTCGAACTATCGGATTACCGCAAAATTTACCAAGTCGATCGGAAAGAAATTCGAGATGCCGACGACAACGGACCGAAAGCCGATCTATCGTAGATTCGGTTATGCTGATTTTAAGTTGAACGGTGAGAAATACAGACTGACCATCTATCAGAACATGGGACTCATAAAACAAAAGGAATACAAGAAATACCTTTTTATCCCGTTTAGAGATAGTACAAGCGGGAATGAGACCTACGGCGGAGGCAGGTACATCGACACCGAAATTCCTTCGGGAAAAACGCTTATTTTGGATTTTAATCGGTCATACAATCCTTATTGCGCCTATTCTCACCGATATTCCTGCCCTATTCCTCCTGAAGAAAATACATTGAAAGTTACCATATATGCTGGTGAGAAGGTTCCGGTAGGATTTGAAAAACAACATTGAACAATGAAAACGAAAAAAGAGATTGTTGATAATTGGTTACCGCGATATACTGGCCAGGAATTGGAAAAGTTCGGTGAATACATCCTGTTGTGCAATTTTCACAACTATGTGGAAAAATTTGCAGAAACGAACAATGTGGCCGTCGTCGGCGTAGGAAAACCAATGCAATGTGCCACCGCTGATGGAATAACGATCATCAATTTCGGGATGGGAAGTGCTTCTGCTGCTACCTGCATGGACCTGCTTTCTGCAATTCAGCCAAAGGCTGTTCTTTTTCTGGGAAAATGTGGTGGCCTGAAGAAAAAGAACGCAGTAGGTGACCTGGTTTTGCCAATCGCTGCGATTCGGGGCGAAGGAACGAGTAACGATTATTTCCCCGCTGAAGTTCCTGCTCTTCCTGCTTTCTCATTACAAAAAGCAATTTCAACAACCATCAGGGACGTTGGTAAAGACTACTGGACCGGTACAGTATATACTACGAACCGGAGAGTTTGGGAACACGATGAAGAATTCAAGGGTTATCTGCAAAAAATTCGCGCAATGGCCATAGACATGGAAACAGCAACGATCTTTACCGTCGGCTTTGCAAATAAAATTCCCACAGGTGCTCTTCTGCTCGTTTCTGATCAGCCGATGATCCCGGAGGGCGTGAAAACCGATAAAAGCGACAATGTTGTAACTGCTCAGTATGTCGATGCGCATCTAAAGATCGGAATAGAATCATTGAAACAGCTGATAAATAATAGAAATACAGTCAAACACCTGCGTTTTTAAACAACCCTTCTTCCTTAAAGTACCGATTCGATTCCCAAGTATCGATTCATTTTTTTCTATGCCTTCCTTAAAAAAGTAGATCTGCTGCGTTACGATGCTTTCAGTTGGCGATCCGTTTTTCCTTATAAGAAAAACACGCATGAAGAAACCTGCTTAAATAGCATTCTTCGAAGCTGAACGCTCATTGATTAATCGTCGTTATTCACCTAAAAGGAACGTAATCAGAAGGGTTTAAAAAGAGTGCAATCTATTAAATTACCCGTTCATTTTACTGGAAACCAAGACATCAATCCTGTTCTTTCATGATAATTGTCATTTTTTTCCGGAGCTAATCGGCACAACTTTGTATAAACCAATTAAAACAACCGATTATGAAAAAAAATGTAAAGTATGTATTTGTTGCGGGTGCACTTGCACTGGGCATTACAGCGTTGACAGTTTACTCTTGTGAGAAAGAAGTAATAACACCAAACTCTCCTGAAAATCGTTCCTCAGTGGTTCTTCCGGATGGAGATATTTGTGGAAAAATGGTGAACAAACAACTCATCAGAGAGAATGGAAGGGTAATGGGTGAAGCGTTGCTGTACAATGACACGAAGTACTTCTATGTTGAACTTTCTTCTCAAGAGAAAGGCTACTATTTTGCTGATGCTTACATGCATGTCGCTTCTAAACCCGAATTATTGCCTGTTGACAAACGTGGTAATGTAAACATTGCAAAATTTGAATACAGCATCACCGCACACAACCTGCAAGAGACAAGAAAGTTTAGAATTCCTCTTACATCTATGAAATCTAAAGCAATTATAGCTGTAACGGCAGAGGCAAAACACATGAACATGGGTGATAACGAAAACCAGGAAAAACTGACTGTTTGGATCAAAGGCACGGAGTTCGGAACCGGCGATATCAAAGGACAAATGTTCAAATATCAGAAGCAGATATGCTGGACACAAGATGGTGAACAATTAACTGATCAGGAGTAATAAACTGGAATTTGAAGGGCTGTCTCAAAAAGGACAGCCCTCTTATTTTAAATGTGGGTTTAACTTATAAAACCAAAGAACCATGCAGAAAAAGAAGTTCAAATTCATGATCCTCGCAGGTCTTGCTGGATTGATTGCAATCAGTATTTCAGTCTATTCATGCGAAAAGGAACGTATCCAACCAAATGTCCCGTCTGTATCTGATTCAGAAAGAATGTCAAGCCTTCTCCGTTTGACCATTGCTGAGAATGAACATGTTTGTGGAGCTGTACTCGAAAAATACCTGATCAGTCAGAATGGCATCAAGGTTGGAAAAGCGTTCATCTACAATGACGCAAAGAATCTATTCGTGACCTTTATGACGATCCGTGGGTATTACATGGGAGAAGCAGCAATGCACATCTCCGACTCACGCGATGCTTTCCCCCTGAACGAAAACAATATTCCGGCCGTTCGTGAATTTGAGTATAAATTGAACTCAGAAGGGCTTACAAACCTGCATAAGTTTGTCATTCCGTTGAAAGACGTAAATGAGCACACCTATATAGCTGCCACAGCAGCAGTTCGCATGCTGAAGAGCGGAGATGAAAGGAATCTGAACTGGAACGTTCAATTACCCGCTAATTCAATACGGATTTGGATAGATGGAAAGGCTTTTGGACAGGATGGAACGGGAAAGTTGTTCAAATACGTCCTGACAGATTGTGAAATTCAGGATGGCCATACGATTCATGACTCAAAAGGCGAAACTTCTCTTGGAAACGAACACTCAACAAAGGAAATACAAAAGCATAACTTACTAATATAAAAGGTATAAAAGGGATTTAAAAGCACATAAATCTTCTTTTCTCATGACAATTGTCATATTTTCTGAAACCACTTTTGAACAACTTTGAATAAACCAATTAAAAACAACCAATATGAAAACAGCTAAGTTAAAGTACACATTGCTGGCAGGTCTCGCAGTGGTAGGTATCACGGTTCTTTCTGTCTACTCGTGTGAGAAAGAGACAATCCAACCCAACAATGAAATATCTGCTAATACGGAGCGATCTGCAGATAATTTGAAGTTCACACTGACGGATCCTTCAACTGTTTGTGGAAACGTTTCTGAAGAATACCTGATCACAAATGAAGGAAAGAAAGTCGGAAAAGCGTTTTTCTGGAACGATGCGCACAGTTTCCACCTGACAATGCTGACTGTCCGAGGCTTCATGATGGGAGGCGCTAACATGCATATCATGCAATCACCGAACGAATTCCCATTGACAGCGGATCAAATTCCTGCAATTGGGAAATTCGAATATCAGATCGATGCTCCGGGTTTCACCAACATTCGTGAATTTGTAGTCCCGATGAAAGACCTCGTAGACAGGAACTATATCGCAGCAACAGTTGCTGTTAGAATCGTGAAAAGTGGTTCTGATGAAAAGAACGTGGATATGGACGATGTAGACCTGCCTGATGGCTATCTGAGATTGTGGGTGAATGGTCGCTCACAAGGAGTCAATCGACACGGTAAGATCTTCGTTTTCGACAGAACCCGTTGCGAATTAACAGATGACAGCCAGGTATCAGATTCAAAAGGCATTACACATCTTGATGACGAGCACATTATAAAGGATGAAAAGGGCATCACATCTTTAGGTGATGGTCACTCTACAACGGATCCGAAGAAACCAAGATAAGAGCTGGGTATTATTTCCTGAAGGTGGGCTGTCTCAAAAGGACAGCCCACTTGCTATTGGCTAACAGGCCCGACAAAACAAGTATTTAGGATCATTCGCGGTAAAAAGAAGAATCAAAGGGAGTAAATGCAGGAGTCAAATTCTCTTGAATGACTCAAAAATTGAAGCTATTTTGAAACGGCCTCAACAGTTCCGTTTGGGTGACCCGAAATGCATGAAGTTACAGCTCTAACCCAATATTTCACAGCAGGACAATCTTGTTTTTTCATGATTTATGTCATTCTTCTGAGTAGCTGCCTGTTGCAACTTTGTAGAAACCAATTAAACAACCAAAATGAAATCACCTAAGTTAAAGTTTATCGCAGCTGCAGCAGTTGTTGCAGTTGGTATTACAGCAGTTTCTGTATACTCATGTGAAAAGGAAAGCATCGATCCTGTAGAGATTTCCTCTGATGAAATGGAATCACGAGCTCTTCAGATCAGTATGAAACCACCTTCAACATTAAAATTATGCGGAGAGATTCGTGAAGAGTTTATCATTTCACCAAAAGGGAAGATAGGAAAAGTGATCATGTTCAATGATAGTAAATACTTCTATGTTTTAGCGAGAACGATCAAAGGATTCACGATTTCTGAAGCGATCATGCATGCCGAACGCAAATCGGGGTTAATGCCATTGAATAGTGATAAGAATCCTTTGCTGTCTGCTTTCGAATACAAACTCGATCCAAAACCGAATGCAACACTTGTATTATTTCAGATACCTTTAGCTGAGATAGGCAGAATGTCCTTCGTAGCGGTTTCGATAGCATCCATTAACAATACCATAGTCAAGTCTATTGGAAACGAATCCCCTACCCTTCCCGATAACGTCCTTCGAGGCTGGGTAGACGGTAGAAGCTACGGTGCGAACGGCTATGCAAGAATGTTCCAATACTTTTCAAATATCTGCCCTCTTGATCAAAACGTTCCAACAGACGCAAATCCTGCACCGGGAATATTTGGTGAGGGCACAACAGTTGAGGATCCCAAAATGCCGTAACAAGCATAGAATGAAAGAAAGGCCATTTGAAAAGATGGCCTTTCTCATTTTGTATTGAACGGTTTTTGTTATTTTTAAAATGTGAGCAAAAAACACCTTTATTTGCTGGGGCTGGTGACGCTTCTGATCTTTCCCCTACCCGCCTATTTTATTCTCAAACATCAGGAAGGTATTGAATTGAAAGAGTTCCTTCAGTTGAATAATTTCAAAACCATTCCCGTTTCATATGGATTACTGTTCGGAATCACTTATGCCTTTTTTGCACTTGTTGCACTGAAAGCTGACATTTTCGACAAAATACCACTGCAAATTGATAAGATTGTCAAAGACCTCCGGTTGAATTTTACGGATGCGATCTTCCTGTCATTCTGCGCCGGGTTTGGAGAAGAACTCTTGTTTCGGTCTGGAATTCAACACTACCTCGGAATTCTGATAACTAGCATATTGTTTGTTGCCATTCACGGATACTTTGGTATCAAAAACATTAAAATGTCTCTTTACGGGATAGTTGTCCTGCCATTTATCCTGCTCATCTCAATGGGCTTTGAACATTTTGGACTATGGTTCAGTATTTGCGCGCACTTCTCCTACGACCTAACACTGTTCATTGCAATGATCCAGGAGGGCAAGAAGGATCAATGATAAATGATTGTCAAGCGATTGGCACGGTTCACGAGCAAGCACGTCGGAAGTACAGTGGTTTGATCGACTTCGAGGATCTCGAGATTTCGAACTTCACACAAGGACTCAGGCACCTCCAGTAGCATTCCGGCTCCACTTAAATAGAGCTCTTTCAACCCTTGTATCTTACCAATACTGGAAGGAAGACTGGTCAAATTGTTCCTGTTCAAATAGATGATCCTCAATCCTGTACATGTACCCAAATTATATGGTAGACTATCTAACTGGTTGATCTTTAACTGCAAATTCTCAAGTTTTTGAAGTGAACCTATTGACCCGGGAAGACACCTTAAACTGTTCTGATTAAGAATCAATTGCTCAAGTTCCGTAAGTTCTCCGATCTCTTCTGGAAGTTCATTTAGCGCATTGTATTGAGCTGATAAGATCTTGAGGCGCTTCAATTTTCCAATTTCAGGTGGTAATGATTTTAAGTCGTTCTTTCCGATGTAAAGCTCTTCCAAATCCTGTAATTCCGATATTCTGGAGGGAATTGAATCGATCGAATTACCATAGAGATAAAGGACTTTCAAACCCTGCTTTTCAAAAATGTAGGCGGGAAATTCCTTCAATCCTTTTTTGCTGAGATCAAGAGTGGTGTCAGGATGAATGATACGGTCAGTAACCCTGCAGGAAAAGAGCAGATGTAGAAGAACGCACAATGGAATCACTGATCTCATGATAACCTAAAAATAAAGAATTCCGTAGATTCTGCGTGTGAAATAGTTGTCGCTAAAACTTTTGTTCTTAATTTTAAACGACCGAGCATCCGATTTGTAGGATTGTACGTCTTTAGTTAAACTAAATAAATGGGAACCATGAAAGTGTTTATTACAAGTATTGCCTTGACCCTAATTACCGGTCTGAGCTATTCACAAGAGAAATCAGCAGAAGAAAGAGCTGCAATGCAAACAGAACATATGGCTACTAATTTGGGTCTTTCAACAGAGCAAAAAGAAAAGGTGGCAGTATTGAACCTTGGCGTTGCCCAGAAAAATGAAGCTGTGCGAAACAATCCGGTAATGACTCCCGAACAAAAAGCGGAAGCCCTTAAAGGAAATAACGAAGGCAGAAAGAATTCCCTAAGAACGATTTTAACTGCCGAGCAGTTCAATTTGTACGAACAGCAGGAAACATCGAAGAAAGCGAATTTCAGTGACAAGAAATCAATGCAAAATAAGAAAAGAAAGGTTCAAATTCAGGAAAATCCTGTGAAACAATAAGAGAAGGGCTGCCAATTGGCAGCCCTTTTATCGTTTTAATCGCTCTGCAAAAACCCTCCTGAATTTCTCGACCTTTGGCCGCACAACCGACTGGCAATACATGTTGCTCGGATTTTGTTCAAAATAATTGTGGTGGTAATCTTCAGCCCTGTAAAAATGAATAAGCGGGGAAATTTCTGTCACAATTGGACGGTCCCAAACAGATTCTTCAGTTAAACGCTGCTTGAACTTCTCTGCAAGGATGCGCTGCTCATCATCGTGATAAAACACGGCCGACCTGTATTGAGTTCCTATATCATTTCCCTGCCTGTTGAGTTGTGTCGGATCATGAACGAACCAAAACACTTCCAATATTTCCTCAAAACTAACCTGGCTATCATCGAAAACGACTCTCGCCACCTCGGCATGTCCTGTCGTGCCTTCACATACAGATTTATAGGTAGGATTGTCAACCATACCTCCTGAATATCCGGGAAATACATCTACTACTCCCTTCAGATCTTTATAACATGCTTCAATGCACCAGAAACATCCTGCTCCCAATGTTGCCTCCCTGATCATACTGTCCTTTTTAATGAATAACAAAAATACATTGCTTCTGTTTAATAACGTGGTAAATGGATTTTTTATCCGAATTCGTTGTAGAAGATTAACTTTGTGGAATGTTGGTCTCTTACAGTAGGAATTTTTGGTTCATGTCGCTTTCTATGTTCCTCTTCATGACCAGCTTCAACTTGATTCTACCCGAACTAAACAACTTCATAACTGCTTTGGGTGGAGAGGAGCAAAAGGGTTTAGTGATCTCATTGTTCACGATCTCAGCAGGTATTTCCAGACCTTTTTCGGGAAAATTGTCCGATAAGATTGGCCGGAAAAAAGTGATGGTTATCGGTGTATTGGTCTGTTTTCTGACATCTATTCTCTATCCGCTTTCATTTTCAGTTTGGTTCTTTCTTTTGCTTCGGTTTTTCCACGGATTCAGTGCCGGTTTTACTCCTACAGGTGCAACGGCGCTAATCACGGATATTTTACCGGAAAGTCAGCGTGGAAGAGGAATGGGAATTTGGGGAACGTTTATCTCATTGGGCATTGGCGTTGGGCAATACCTCGGTTCATACATCAACAGTGTTCTCGGAATGGATCAACTATTCATGATTGCCGCCGTTACTGCAGCACTTTCCGGAATCCTTCTTGCCTATGTGCAGGAAACACTCATCTTGAAGGAAAAGTTCAAGATCACGCATTTACGGATTAGATGGAATGATGTTTTCGAACCAACAGTGCTGCCATCAGCAATGGTCATGTTCCTGTCAGCAACATGTTCAGGGATCATATTTGTACTCACCCCTGATATGTCAGCCTACCTGGGTATCCAGAACAAAGGTTGGTTTTTTGGGATTTATGTCATTTCTACAATTATAATTCGTCTAATGACCAGTTCTTTATCAGATAGGATAGGAAGAAGAAAAACACTGATCATCGGAATGATCTTTCTCATTGTAAGTATGATCATGATCGGATATTCAAAAGACATAGTATCCTACACGATCGCTGCGATCATATTCGGAATAGCAACAGGCATATCAAGCCCGACGTTCTTTGCCTGGACAGCTGACCTTTCAGCTCCTGATCGACGCGGTGTTGGCGCTGGAACAATGTTTATTGCACTTGAATTGGGAATTATGTTCGGCTCAGCCTCAACACTCCTCACCTACGAAAATGATCTTGATTCAATCCCGATAGGCTTTTTAGTAGGCGCTGGAACTGCTTTTCTGGCTGTGATCTACCTGATCTGGCACCTGATGAGAAGACATTCTCACACCTGATCTTTTACGTCGAGATACTTTTTGACGAGATAGTGGCCAAGGTATATAAGCGGTGTTAGTAAAACAGCAATAAGTAATTTTAAAAAGTAATTGGTAGGAGCGATCTCAAGGAATTCCCCGAAGGTTAAAGCTCCGGGTAATACAAAGCCAATGTATAATACTGCAACCGTATCGACTAGTTGAGAAAAAACGGTACTTCCGGTGCTCCTCAGCCAGATAAAACGGTTACCTGTTTTCTTCTTGATCCATTGAAATAGTGTCGCATCTAGTAGCTGTGACAAAAGAAATGCGGCAATACTCCCAATGATCACCATTTGTGCTTGACCAAAAACCTTTGAGAATTCCGAATCGCTGGCCAGAGTTGATCCGGGGATTTCTTTGGCTGGTAAGTGAAGTGCAATCGAAACGATTATAAAGCAATAAGCAATGAGGATTGCGGTAATCCAAGATAACCTGCGGACCGCCTTTTCTCCATAGAATTCGTTCAACAGATCCGTCAGGATAAATACAACGGGCCAGGGAATAACCCCCACAATCGTAACAAATGGCCCCATCTGAAGATCACCGAGATGAAAGGTAACGGGAATCTCGATAAGTTTATTACTGATAAGTTCCGCCGTAACGGCATTCGTTACGAATAAACCTGCTAAAAAAACAAACAACCATTGCCTGCGCTGATTCCAGCCAGAACTGTTTGAGACATCTCCCGTCATACAATTGTATTAGAGGAATAAATATAAGGAAACAATCGATAAGATCGTTACTTTGAACCCTGACCGTAGTCAAGCCTTTTTGCTTTAATAAAGCGAGGAATAAAATATTTGCTGGTTTTGAAATTGTCGATAACAACTCCTCTGGATGTCGAAGAATGAATGAACTTAATGGCATTCGGCGTTACCTCAATAACCATTGCCACATGTCCAACCCGTGTCGAATTGAGATTACTTCCTTTAAAGAACATAAGATCACCGGGCTGTATATCAGCAATACGAACGGTTTCACCAAATTCAGCCATGCCATAGCTCGAATGAACAAGATTCAGACCGAAGTTGCCGAAAACATAGGAAATGAATCCCGAACAGTCAAACCCGGATGGTGTTGAACCGGCATAGCGATAGGGGGTACCAAGGAAAGTTTTAGCAAATGAAATGATCTCATCCACTTGTTTACTGTTCTTCTTTTGAATAGTATCCTTGTAGACAGATTGTAAAGTATCCACATTTGAAAATCGCAAAGAATCCTGTCTATCAGTAGTTTGACCAAATGCCCCTAAAGAAAAAAAGCATACCGTGAATACTAAATAATTAACTGTGAATTTGAAACCTTGCATTGTGAAGCAAAATTATAACTAATTTTGAGAATTATTCAAGTACTGACGTTGAAACCGATCGAACTAAAACAACTAACCAAGTTATACTATTCCATTGGAGAAGTTGCTGAACTATTCAGTGTAAACACCTCATTAATAAGATTTTGGGAGAAGGAGTTCGCCATTATCCAACCAAAGAAAAGTAAAAAGGGGAACAGAATGTTCACCGTGAGGGACATTGAAAATTTTAACAAGATTTATCATTTGGTAAAAACCAACGGATATACACTGGAAGGTGCGAAAAAAGCGCTGAAAGATAAAAGCAATGTTGTCCCAAAAACCGAAGCTGAAGAAATGGACAATGCATCCATTATCTCAAAACTCGAGGAGATCAAGCTAAAACTGGTCAGGCTCAAAAGTTGATCAGCTTTTCCGTTTGAAAAATGGAACAAACCGAGGAACATTCTTCTGATAGTCTTTGTACTCGGGATATTTTCCCGCTGATATGTCTTCCGAAAAATCTGAACTTCCTTTGAAAAGTATGATCAGTAATATACAACCGGCGATCGACCAGTTGATCCACTCCCCTGTAGCGACAACGCTAAACAAATAAAATACCACCCAGATAGCCTGCTCTGATGCATAATTAGGATGTCTGACGATTGACCACAAGCCCTTTGATACAAAACCTTTCGAATATTCATCCATTGGTAATCCTTCATTCATCCTTCTATACTTTTCTGTTTGAAAATCATATTGCTGCTGATCAGCAATGAATTCTATCACAACAAAAAGCACAAATAAAAATGCGAGCAGGTAATCGGCGAGACCGAGCTCCGCTGAATGTTCACTCAAAGAAGAAAGTATCGGAAGTGTAAAAAGAAAAATAAGTGTATTTTGGTACGAACAGATAAAGAAAAGATCAAAAAGCATCCACACAAAACGGTTATTGAATCCTGGACGTTTTCGCAATACCTCCCAACGGTAGTCCTCTTCACCTGACCAAAAACGCCATGTGTAAGCCCCCCTCCTCGCAAAATTGAACGTTAATCGAGCACCCCAGATAGTTACCAGGACGGACATGAGTAGCATTCGTTCATCCATTCCACCGACCCAGGTCATATACCAGACATAAACGATTGGAATGATACTCCACAGCTTATCTACCTGTGAATTATTTCCTGTCAACTCGCCCACAACAAAACAATACGCGATGACACAGAGCAAGATAATCGCTCCGGAAACCAGCGTGTCGTACTGAAGAGTATTCAGAGGTGTTCCAAAATAAAAGGATATCAATGGTAAGATGATAACCGTAAAGATCAAAAGAAGAATAGTAATCAGCATAATGTCATTTTGAACAGTTGTTTATAAATTGAAGAGCCGAAACGATTTCCTGCTCCGATACGACCTGATCGATCACGCCCTCCCCGATCCCTTTCAACAAAGTGCAGTTAATTTTGTTTGAAGCATTCTTTTTGTCATTTGCACAGATTTCACAAATGGAAGTGATCATTTCATCATTGAATGAAACCATCGGATAATGCTTCAAGATCAGTGCAAGGACCTGTTCGAATAATTCGCGGGCGATCATCTCCCTTTGAAACGAAATAAATGACTCTGCAAGCATTCCCAATGCTACAGCATGACCATGAGCAATAGGCTCCGAATCAAGAAAATACCCTTCAATACCATGCCCGATAGTATGGCCAAAATTCAGCAACTTTCGAATCCCATTTTCTTCCGGATCTTTGGCTACAATTTCAAATTTTATACGGATAGAGCGAGCGATAAGCGCAGGGTCCTTAAGCGCAGTAAATGATGATACTTTTGAGAGTTCGTCAAAATGCAAGTTGTCCTTGATCAATGCATGCTTGATCATTTCTGCATAACCATTGAGGAGCTCGACTTCAGGTAAAGTCACCAGGAAGACTGGATCTACATAGATCATTTTAGGATGCTTGAACACACCCAGCTGATTTTTAAAGGGCCCAAGATCAATACCTGTTTTTCCGCCAATTGCTGCGTCGACCATCCCAAGTAATGACGTCGGAATATGAATAAAATCAACACCTCGCTTATAGACCGCAGCAATGAATCCGCCCATGTCGGTTACAACACCTCCACCAAGATTAATGATCAGATCTTTTCGCCCGATTTTATAATCTGTCAATGCTTGCCAAACTTGAAAACAGACTTCCATTACCTTGTTTTCCTCTCCTGCCGGTAATAGCATAACTTCAGCATCCTTCAACTTCTCAAAGGTTGTTAACAAGTATTCCAGACAGTGATCATGCGTATTTTCATCGACAATGACGACAATTCTCGAATATTGATAGTCTGTCGCCAATAAATCGGTCAGTCCCGATGACGCTACACTGCCGATCTCAATCCCGTAACTATCTGATGAAAATAAAAGCATTTACAGTTTTATAAGTGTTGGGAACAAAAATAAAGAAAGCACCTTCTCATTGAACAAAGATGAAGAAAAAGCCCTTATTTTTACGACATGGTATCATTCGAAAATACACAGATTGCCTTCAAAAGTAAATCAGATAGCGATCTGAATAGGGCATATTGGCTATTTAAGATCATCGGAAACCCTGCGTTGGTGAAAATGGGAAAATGGTCAACCAATTCGGCATTGAAGGTAGGTTTACCGATCAAAGGAATTATCAAAAAGACCATTTTTAGACAATTTTGTGGCGGTGAAACCATTGAAGATTGTGCAGATACCATAAATCTTTTGGGAAAGTTCGGCGTTGGTACTATCCTCGATTATTCTGTAGAAGGAAAAACGAGTGAAGAGGATTTCGATGCAACGGTTGAAGAAATTATTGCTACGATCCATGCGGCAAAGAATGATAAAAATATTCCTTTTGCTGTTTTTAAAGTTACCGGTATTTCCAGATTTGGAATACTTGAGAAAGCAAATGATCCCGATACAAAACTTTCTGATCTTGAAAAGCTGGAGCTTGGCCTTGCAATATCTAGGATCGATAAGATCTGTCTTGCTGCTCATGAAAATAGTGTCCCGGTGTTTATCGATGCAGAAGAAACATGGATTCAGGATACCATCGATCGGATCACCCTGGATATGATGAGGAAATACAATAAAAAGAAAGCGATCGTCTACAATACGCTTCAGATGTATCGGCACGACCGCTTAGCCTATTTGGAAAAAGAGATTCTCATCGCCCGAAAGGAAGGCTTTCAGTATGGTGTAAAACTGGTCAGGGGTGCGTACATGGAAAAGGAACGCGCAAGGGCTCAGGTGAATAGCTACCCATCCCCTATTCAATCGGATAAGATGACATGCGATTCAGACTTCAATAAGGCATTAGATCAAATCATTCTGAATATTGATTGCATGGCCTTGTGTTCGGGTTCTCACAACGAAAACAGTGCTATGCTGTTAACTCAACTACTTGAGAAACATGGAATCGAAAAAAATGATGACCGCATATTTTTTGCTCAATTGCTTGGAATGAGCGACCATATCTCCTACAATTTAGCTCATGCCGGCTATAACGTAGCCAAATATGTTCCTTATGGCCCTATTAAAGAGGTAATGCCTTATCTTTTAAGAAGAGCCGACGAGAACACTTCCGTTGCAGGACAAACAGGGCGAGAACTTTCCCTGATAATGAAGGAAAGGAAGCGAAGATCTGGGAAATAAATACCTCCTGCTGGAACCAAAATCCGAAGAGTTTCAAAGAGCTTCTAAAATAAAAATGGCCGGAATTCATTCCGACCATTCTAGGTTTTCACCTGCGTCTTTATAAAATTTCGATCACCTCAAAACATTAACATGGCCATGCACCACCTTTCGTTCATCATTCTTGGTGACCTTGAACTCGATCTTCCAGGTATAAGTTCCATCCTGTACCATCTCGATCTCCTTGTTCGAACCGTATGAGCCATTCCATCCAACAGTTGCATCGCGCGATTCAAAGATGATCTCACCCCAGCGGTTGAAGATCAACAGAGTGTAATCGTAAGGATCAAAACCGGAGGTGAAGATCGGCTGAAATGTCTGATTGAAATTGTCGTAATCCGGAGTGAAGGTATTCGGC
>JBKCJG010000069.1:0-3666 GCA_046301895.1 Flavobacteriia bacterium | reverse complement strand
AATTCTGATGGTGTCATATGTTCAACTTATTTTTAAAGGTGATATAAACCAGATCATTATCTAAAAAGACCAAGGCAAAAAGTCCAATTTTATGCACTTGATAGCCTGATAAAGTATCGTGTACTGAGTCATAACAATCGATCTCGTACCCTTCAAGCAAAAGATCACTTAAATCTATTTGACGATGATCTTTAGAACCTAATAAAGAATGTAGGATTCTTTTGTTGCGATCAACTATTGAATCATTTATATCATCGTCAATTGTCTTTTTCGAATGGGTTTTATCTCGTGATATAGTGATCTTTAATGGCTTGGATGCCGGTTTTTCAATTACTATACCAATTGCCTTTAAACTGTCTTTGAGTCTTCTGTAGCGATTCTTACAGAAGTCCTTGATTCCATTCTTTTCAGGACAAAAATCACGATTGAGGTGATCAACTGTAATATATTCCAAGCAGTACGGACACTGCTTGGAATACTCCCCTCTTGGATCTTGAAATTGGGCTACCATTACTTCACTTTTTCGTTCAACAATTTCTGGATCGATTCTACTGTATAGTAGTAGGTTCCGCCAATTTTCTGATAGTCCAGCAACCCTCTGTTTCGCATTTCAGCGATCCGATAATCGGAAAGTGGTAGCAGTTTTTTCAATTCAGCTGCTTTCAGCCATTTCCGTTGAGACAGATTTGCACCTTGAAGCGCGTCGATGATTTTTTGAGAATACTTTTCTAGTTTCTCTGTCAGGAGCAAGTCTAGCTCGTCAATTGTTGCGATGTTTGCCATAATATTTAGTATTTAATTTGGTTACAATGATATGAATAGCATTGGTCAACAAGAGGATTCACTGTACGCAAATAAATCCTCCCTCCGTTATAATGAACGAAGAAATAATTATGCTATTTATCTGATTATCAGTCCTCCTGAATTCGTCTAGGGGGAGGAGAACCTTTTTGGATCTTGAATAGTTTATTCTTGTCAAGAGTAAAATAAACTCCTAAATTCTTCCTGCGTTCCCTTAGCGTTCTCCTTAAACTAGTATAGGACGTTGTTCCTTTAGAAAATTCCTGTTTTTTAACGGTAACATATTGGATGACCCATTCCAATAACCGCTTATTATCTTCGTACGGATATTTAACACATGAATCTTTTAGATATAAAAGCCAATCAGCCAAATCCGTCAGATGATTCCAATCAATTTTCAACGTTTCTTTCTCCAGTTGATTTATATTGTGAATGTCAATATAGAATGCTCCATGAATCCACCTGAATTGTGTTTGTTCATTTTTAAATTCTTCTGAAATGAAACCTTCATTAGCCAGTTTATTGAGCATATCTTGAAGAAAATATTTTGTAGCTATCTTGTTTGGTTCAAGCTTTCTTTCCGGGACAAAATTCATGTAAATTAAATCCGATAGCTGTTGCTCTACCTGTTGACCAAAATCCGTAGTACGATAAGTGTAGCCTAGTTGTATCAATGTATCTTCGATTCTATCATAGAGAGTCGAAAAAATTTCTTCTTTATCTGATTTATTTTTTATCACCTTTTGTGTCACTGAATTAAGACGAAAGAAATAAGCCTGTATTTCTGCAATGAATCGAATTAACTCATTTACGTATTTATCTTCATTTTCGCTTAAATATTGAAGAAGAGGATCACTTTTACTTTCAACCTCCCCTGTCGTAAAAAAAGAGACAATGGATTCTTTTAATGACTTTGTTGTTAAAACGATTCCCTGTTCTAAAAATACTTCGCGAACCTTAACTATGAAACGCTTGGTAGGAAAACTTAATTCTTTAAGAAACCTGTTAAAGGTTTCATCCGAAATTTCATTTATTAGCTTTAGACTTTGCATACAATTTCTCTGGTAAAATTTTCATATCGGCTCCAACCTTCTTGTCCAGCACTTTCGCATAGATCTGAGTTGTCTTATGGTTTTTATGCCCCAGCATCTTTGATACTGTTTCAATTGGCACGTCGTTGTTCAGCGTAACTGTTGTTGCAAAAGTATGTCTGGCGAGGTGTGTTGTTAAGTTCTTTTCAATACCACACAAGTCAGCCACTTCCTTTAAATAGGCATTGAACTTAACGTTGCTGCGAATCGGGAGAACTGTCCCTTTAATATCGGTCTCCGGGTGGCCTTTGTATTTTTCAATGATCTCAACTGCTTTAGGTAAAAGCGGAATGTGGGAATCAACATCGGTCTTTGTTCGACTCAGATTGATCCAAAGTGTTCCATCTGGATATGTAATAATATTGGACGGTTTCAATTTTGAAACATCAACATAAGCAAGACCAGTATAACAACAGAATACGAACATGTCTCGGATTACCTCGATCCGCTTGTTACTGATCTCAGTATTTTCCAGACGCTCTAATTCATCATCAAGCAGATGACCTCGTTTTACTTCTTTCAGTGATTGTTTGAATCCAAAGAATGGATCCTTACTGATCCAACCATAGTCAATGCCCAATCGAGCGATCATCATAACAATTCGAAGATACTTTACCGTTGTATTGTGGTTGCAATCCTTCTTGGACTTGAAATAATGCTCCATGTCGATAAGAAAACCCTTGTTCAAATCTGATAGCGCAATATCCTTTTTCTTTTTACTTTTCAGAAATTCTTCTGCATGGACCTTGGTAGTATGGAAGCGCTGATAGGTTGCCTTTGAGTAATCCTTGCCAATCAGTTCGAAAGCCCTTTTATTGTGTTTTTCAAATGCTTCCAATAAGGTATGTCTTTTGCCGGGTATTTCCGTTCCATCAAAACGCGCAATAATTTCATCCAGTTCTACAATACCTTTATTGAACTTTATTTCGCTGAATACACGTTTGTACTTGTTGGCAATTAGCTCAAGTTGGTCGTTGATGGTTTTGATGGTTTCAGTTTTACCTTTTACCCTCTGAGCTTTAGAATCCCACTCTGAGGTTTTGATCCGGATTCTCAGACCAAATTCTCGTCTTTCTTTATTTAAAGATAAGCGAACGTAGATCAGCGACTCATCTTCGCGTGATTTCACTTTGCGTGAAACAAAATTTAGTGTAAAGGTGTCATTCATAGCATGTTATATTTACGAAGTTAATAATCCAGTGAGACTTTTCCAAATCTCCTGGTGAAACTCATAAAAGTCTCACCAAAGTCTCACCAAAGATCAAAATTTCCGCAAATAAAAAACCCTTGACTTTTCAACAAAATCAAGGGTTTTAGAAGTTTTTTAGGTTTTTTGCCACCTAAAAATGTGGAGTCGGAGGGGTTCGAACCCTCGTCCAAACGACGAGTTTTCAAGCTTTCTACATGCTTATTTCCTGATTGGTTTTCGACTGAGGAACGGACAGGAACACCCAAATCCTCAGCTTATGTTCTTAAGTCTTATAAACGCTTAAAACAATCACGTTTACCAGCCCAAAAGGATGAACTCCCGAAAATCAGAACTAATGGGCAGAGTCCTGAAGAGAGTACTTGTCTGACCTACTATACTTCGGAGAGATTAAGCCAATTTACATTCAGTAAATTAAGCAGCAAGTGCGTATGACGTATTGTCAATTATTGTTCGCTGCAAGATATTATAGAGGTTCACAACAACCCTCTGCATGCTGACACCTGACTACCGCTATCGCTGTCAAATCCAAAAACGACCCCAAAGAACTTATACAAAGATACAACA
>JBKCJG010000068.1:0-41956 GCA_046301895.1 Flavobacteriia bacterium | reverse complement strand
ACAGATGATGAGGGAACAATAGACCATCCACTAACAAACGAAGCAGGTAAGGCTCAGGATGCTGTGACACATTTCAGAACATTAAACCGGTATTCGATTCCGATCTCTTCGGGGAAATTCCCAACCTCCCGTTATTCACTTCTTGAAGTGGATCCTGAAACGGGACGAATGCACCAGATCAGAAAACACTTTGCTCATATCTTTCACCCGATCATTGGTGACCGCCCTCATGGGTGTAACAAACAGAACAAGTTCTTTCTGGAGAATTTTAACATGAATACCATGTTGCTACATGCTGAAAGCCTGGGATTCAGCCATCCGGTTGAACATTCCATGATCACTATCAATGCTCCTTTACAGAAAGAGTTTACCCGCATGGTTAGTCTCTTGAACGATCTTTCACTAAAGGATCCCGATCCCGATCACAATTCCCAGAATCAGCAGTGAGATCCCGACGATCGTGCGGATGGTTTTCATGGTCACTTTATGGAGGAAGTATTTGCCAAAATAGGTTCCGATAAAGGCACAAACGATCCCAACGGACAGAATGTCCCATTTTTCAGAGATCATGGTAAAATTGAAAGCTTCGGTATAAATAACCAGTCGGATCAGGTCGATCAGCAGCGCAATGGCATTCGAGGTTCCAATAAATTCTTGTTTTGATAAACCTGCCTTGCTCAGGAAAGCAGCCCGGAAAGCTCCCTGATGCCCTGAAAGTCCGCCAAAGAATCCGCTCAGGATACCACCGAATGGGATCCATTGCCCATCCAGTTTCATGTCCCTCAATTTTGGGATCAATTCAAACAGCGCAAAAAATACCATGAGAATTCCGACGACCGCCTTAACGTAAGTTAACCTTATGAGGTGATCTCCTATAAAATAATAATGGAAGGGTTGCAGTTCAGAAAGTGAGATCAATGCAAAAGCCCCCGTAACAGCAAATATTCCGGCAGGGATCCCAAACATGATGAGCGTTGGAATGTGAACGAATTTATAGACCATTCCGAATTTGAAAAGATTGTTTGCAAGATGCACTATTGCTGTGGCGCCAACTGCCACTTCAACCGGAAAGAAAACACTGAATACAGGAAGCATCAACGTTCCTAATCCAAAACCGGAGAAAAAGGTCAAAGCGGCACCGAATAAAACGATCAAAGCAACTATGAAGTATTCCATTCAGTTCAATTTTGAACAAAAAAACGCAAAAATCACAGGTGGTTTGTTATGATAACGTTATTTTCATACTCAAATTTGTATCTATGATCGATTTTCGAAGTGATACGGTTACAAAACCGACTAAAGGAATGTTGGAGGCGATGTTCAGCGCACCGTTGGGAGATGATGTTTTTTCAGAGGACCCAACGGTGAATAATTTACAATGCTATGCTGCCGAACTATTTGGGATGGAAGATGCACTTTTTTGTTCTTCAGGAACACAAACGAACCAGATCGCGATCAATGTGCATGTAACATCGGGTGGAGAGGTAATCTGCCATGAAGAAAGTCATGTTTACAAATACGAAGGTGGAGGGATCGCCAGAAATTCAGGAGCATCAGTTCGGTTACTTCAAGGAGACAGAGGGCGTCTGAAGGTTGATGACATTGCAAAATGGATCAATAATCCTGACGATGTTCATTTTCCACTGACCCAATTGGTTTCGTTGGAAGACACAGCGAATAGGGGAGGTGGAGCTATTTATGACTTTGAAGAGATCAAGAAGATCCGGAGGTTTTGCAATGAGAAGGGATTGCCCTTGCACCTTGATGGCGCAAGATTGATGAATGCATTGGTTGAGACGAATATCGATCCGAAGATCTATGCGGCAGAATTTGATTCCATTTCACTTTGCCTGAGTAAAGGATTGGGAGCCCCCGTTGGATCTGTTCTCATTGGATCAAAAGACTTCATACGCAAAGCACGACGTGTAAGAAAAGTATTTGGCGGTGGAATGCGACAGGCAGGTATCATCGCAGCAGGTGGGCTTTACGCATTAACACACCAGGTGGAACGGTTAAAAATTGATCACGAATATGCGCGTCAACTGGAGCGTACGCTCAACGACTTGCCATGGGTAAAGGAAGTGTTGCCTGTTCAAACGAATATTGTCGTTACAGTGCTGAATGATGCCGGAAAGCGGGATGAGATCATTGCGAAGCTGGCAGAGAAAGGAGTTCGGATAATGGCATTTGGAGAAGGAATGCTTCGAATGGTCACGCACCTCGATATTTCTGCTTCAGAAATCGATCAAACGTGTGAGATCCTTCAAAACTTGAATGTTTAAATGAGGTCCCTCCAGTACATAGCGATCTTTGCACTGTTGATCTCCTGCGGAGGTAAAAAGGAAGAGGATGTTGTGGACCTGAAAGACATAATTCCGCAATCTGAACGCTACAAGAATGGACCTCTTGATACCCTTAAAAAGGATACTGTAGATTATGGTTTTGATATCCGGTTAGCGGAAAAGGCAGGAATAACAGTTATGGAGCTTGATCTGCATGTCGAGCCTGTGTTTCAGGATCGTTTCAACGCACGCTCCGTCAAGAAACTGGATCTTCAGTTCAAGGATGGGATGGCTTTCTTCGGTCAATGGACTTTCAAGGATTCCATCAAAACCATGAATGCCTTTTACAATTGGATCGATTGTTATGGCGTGAAATGTAAAAGTATCCGTTTTCTGGAAGAAGCCAAGTTTCAAAACGACCCATTGCTGATCTTTCTCAATGATACTTCGATCACCTACATTTCTTCACCATTACCCCAGGATGAAAAGAAATGGCAAAAGTACCTTAACATGAAAGATGGGATCGAGCTTTGGGATCTTGTTATCATTCAAAAGAAACAGCGCAAAGCGGTTTGGTATCAGTATGCAATTGATGCTAAGAACAAGAAAGACACCTTATTCATTAAATACGAGAAAAAACCATGAAAATCCTGAACCGCGGATATATTACCGTTACGCCACTTAAGCCCTTTTGGGACTGGGCAAATACATTCGAAGACGAGATGGAATTCAGTGTTGAGGACGGAGTAGAACCCAATGTTTACCTGATCACGGAAGATTTTTTTGATATCGAACCGATCATCGAACAGCATTTTAAAAAGATCCTCAAGAACGAACTGGCCATGATCACAGATAACGAAGAGGACTGGCCTGCAGACCTTTCACAGGAGAACTTCATGGGATGGTTTGAACTCGAAGTTGGCTCTACTGTTTTCGACCTTGAAAAAGCAGACCTGAAGTCAGAAAAGGTTTAATCCGGGCAATTTGACTTCTTTGAGGAAAGAACAATTTGTTCCTCAGTCTGTTATAGGAGGAAATGAGTTTGTATGAGAACATTTATTTCTATTACCGCAGTTTTGTTAATTCTGGTGGTCATTACACAGGCCTTTATCATTCGCAGTGTGAGTAAGACCGAACAACATAAGTACGTCGTCCTTAAGGAGTACGATGGATTTGAGGTTCGCCAATATGCCCCGGCTCTTTTTTCAAGTGTAAAACTGAATGCAGATTCCTACGATGAAACATCTAGTTCAGGCTTCAGGATCCTTGCAGGATATATTTTTGGAGGGAATGAATCGAATGAAAAGATCGCAATGACCTCTCCTGTTTCGATGGAGATCGATGATACATCAAAGATGTCATTCATGGTTCCTGCGGGATATGATGAGAGCAGTCTTCCAAAACCTAGCAACAGTAAAATCTATTTTGAAAAACAAGATCAGAAGATTATGGCTGCGATCGAATTTGGCGGATGGGCCAATGATGAAAAGATCGAGGAGCATAAAAAGAAACTGTCCGCACTGCTCGAGAAAAATGGCATTCAACACACCGGTAAATTCAGTTATCTGGGTTATGATCCACCATATACATTGGTGGGAAGGAGAAATGAAGTGGTTGTTGAATTGACAGATTTTAAAAAATAGTTCCTGATGTCGTTGTTAGTTGCGAAAATCGCAACTAACAGTGAATGAGTTGTTCATTTCAATAATGCTGTGCTGGTAACTCTGTGGATCTTTACAAAAAAAGGAACCATGGAAAAACTTCTGATCAGTTTCGTTCTACTAGCCGTTTTATCAGCTTGTGGGGTTAAAAAACTAACTCCCGCAAGTGGTTTTTACATGACTCATGAAAAGGAGTTCCATACCCAATCGCTTTCCGATAAAGTTGCAGAAAGACAGTCCGAAGAACGTATTAAGCCATCGGAAAAACACGATGACATTGAATCACTTACTTTTCCCAGTGTAATTAATGACCACTCCGCGAACAAGGATTCATACTATGCAGATTCCGTTGGAATACACGTTTACAATGAGAAGATTCCGGTTATCGAAAATGGATTGAAAAAGGCATTCAACCATAATCTCTCAGGAAATGAAATCAGTAAGTTTGCTCATGAATCACAACTAAATAGTGTAAAAAGACAACCTCAAAAAACAGGTTGGGGCACGGATGTAGATTGGGAGCTTTTAGGTTTAATTGGGTTTTATGCACTCCTAGCAGTGGTTATCGGATTTGCTTATTTTGGAACAGGTTCGTTGGCAGTTGTGGCTACGATTATACTGGCAATTGGGTACACGATCCTATTGATCGCTGCAGTAGTTTGTATATTGTGGTTCTTGAATTTTGTTTTCTTTGGTTGGCTAAACTACTGAGGACTAACACCGTTCGATAAGCTTCGCATTGAAATATTCGGGATCGTGTGACACTTCTTCGCCAATCCATGACGGTTTTGAGAATGTTTCATCTTCCGAATTCAATTCGATCTCTGCAATAAGGAGACCTTTCAGATTCCCGTAAAAAACATCCACTTCCCAGATGTGGTTGTCAACGTGCATTTCATACCGGTGTTTTTCGATGATCTTTTCCGCAAACTGTTCGATCAGTTGACGGGCATCTTCCAATGGGATCTCGTACTCGAACTCTGATCGCGAAATACCGGTGGTGGCTCCTTTTATTGTCAGAAAACCTTTTGCACCTTTGATCCTGACACGAACCGTTTTTTGTGGCGTGTTTACCAGGTAAGCCTGAATGATCAGTTCAGGTTCAGGTTTACTGATTACCACCCATTTTTCAGTGTCAACAAGAAATTTACGTTCGATCTCCATTATTCGACTGCTCCTTCGAAGCCATATTTGTATTTTCCTTTTTTCCTCTTTTTGAAGGCAAACAAGTTCAGATCGCTAATAGCAACAATAGATCCTGACCTTATTCTGAATGTTACCTCCCATGCAGCATTTCCTGTTTCCTTCAGCAGAAGGAATTCGATCGAATCGATCGCATGGAAATCCAGATTGATCCAATTTTCCGTTCCTTCTATCATTCCACCGAAAAGCTCATCAAGGAATTTATCCTTATTGTGGTGGAGGAATTCCTTCAGCTGTGCATTCACATAAGACTCTGTCAAGTGCGCGATCACCTTGTCACCGTCATGTGCGGCAACCGATTCCATAAAGGAGGCGATGAATGCCAGTCGTTCCTTTTCCGGTTGTGCTTGAGAAAGGGATGAGGCAAAAAGAAGAAGAAAGAGAAACAGTATTCTCACAAGGTTCTGATTTCAGTTCTAAAGATAGAAATATGTTTTAACCTGAACATTGTCTTTGCGAGCTCTCAACCTGCCATGTTCATTCAAATATCTGCTTAACTTTGCTGAAGTGAATATTTTTCTCACATACGATTACGAACTTTTCTTTGGAGATTACACCGGGAGTGTGGAGAAATGCCTCCTTGAACCGACCGACCGACTGTTAGAGTTGTCCGATCGATACAACTGCAAAATGACCTTCTTTGTAGATGTTGGATACCTGATCAAATTGGAAGAATTTGCAGTGTCAAATCCTGAGTTGAGACATGACCGTGAAAGGGTATTGAATCAGATCAGGCGAATGATCAGCAGCGATAATGATGTTCAGCTTCACATTCATCCGCATTGGGAGCGATCTTATTACGACGCGGGAAAATGGGTTATTGTGACCGATGGAGCCTACAAACTCGCTGATTTTTCAGATGATGAGATCCGTTCAATCGTGAGCCGTTACAAACAATATTTTGATCAGCTTATCGGGCGAAAATCCTCTGCTTTCAGAGCGGGCGGATGGTGCGTTCAACCATTCAACAGACTTGAAAAGATCTTCAAGGAACTGGAACTTATCTACGATTCGAGCGTTTTTCCGGGTGGAAAATTTGCCTCTCCGCATTATGATTTCGATTTTACGAAAGCTCCGAAGAAGGCTCGCTATAGATTTGATTCTGATGTATGTGTTGAGGTTGAGAACGGTTTTTTCACCGAGTTCCCTATCAGTTCCAGGAGATACAGTCCGCTGTTTTACTGGAGATTGTATATTCTTGGGCGACTGTTCCCTTCCCGCCATAAAATGCTTGGAGATGGAAAATTCCTTTCGCAGCCGGGAAGAAAGACATCCGTGCTAACGAACTTTACCTGGAATCACGTCAGTTCCGATGGATTCTACGCCTCAAAGCTGAATAACTGTTTACGATCATTTTCAGATCGTGCATTTTCGGATATGGTAATCATCGGTCATCCAAAAAGTATGACAGTGTATTCCTTTGAAAAGCTGGAAAAGTTTGTGGAGATCTGGCATAACAAACATTCATTTATCACGTTTAGAGACTTGGATTGAAACTCGTTGAGCGCAAACATATAAACATTGAAAGATGGGATGCATTAGTGGAAAGTACACCTTCCGCTTCTGTTTTTTCCTTGTCTGCTTACCTTGATGCTGTTGCAGAGAACTGGTCAGTTCTTGTTGATGACGAATACCGGGCAGGCATGGTACTGCCTTTCGCTGTTAGATTTGGTGTAAAGACTTTGTACACACCCATCTTTGCGCGGTATACAGAGTGGTTGGGACTTCCTTTGCAAGGCGAGCAGATCGTTGAAGAGATCAGAAAATACTTCCCGGAGGCGCAGTTCAATTTCAATGGGGACCTACCCGGTTTGACGTCAAATGAATTCGTTTTTCAGGTCATCGAGCCCGGAAAAGAGCTCGCGACGTATGGATCTCAGGCAAAACGCATGCTTTCGAAGTTCGAAAAGTCAGGTATGAGCATACACGAATCCCAGGAGGACGAAGAAGTACTTGCCCGCATCCGAAAAGAGTTACCCAGCAAGGTAAGCGCATTGAATGACCGATCGCTTGACCGCTTGGACCAACTGATTTCCGACCTCCGCAAAAAGGGTTTCTTACGTATCCTCGAGGTTAAAGATGGTGAAAAGACAGTCGGTGGGATCTTTCTTGTTGAATTCAATAAGCGGGTCTTGTACTTGAAGGGAGCATTTGCCGAGAAATCTAAAAAAGAAGGGGCTATGTACGGAGCAATGGATTTTGCAATAAAAATGGCAATGAATCGAGACCTGATGTTCGATTTTGGCGGGTCAAGAGTAGATGGCGTTCGAACATTTAACTGTAATTTGGGCGGGAAAGATCAACTATATTTCGAATATCGCTGGGACAATGCACCGCGTTGGTTCAGCTGGCTTAAAAAAGCAAACCGAACATGGAAAAGAAAGTAATGCTGATCACAGGTGCTTCCGGAGGAATGGGAAAGCACATGGTAGAATGGTTCAAGGATAAAGGATTGCAACTGGTGCTGCATTATCACGATCATGCGCCAGCCCATATCAGCTCCGATGATATTTTTGTAATTCAGTCGGATCTCAGGGATCCTATGCAGATAGAACGTATGATAAAGAGTGCTTTGGAAAGATTTGGCAAGATCGATCTGCTGATCAACAATGCCGGTATCTCCAGAAGTGCGATGTCCTGGAAAACAGAACTTGATGCCTGGAGCGAAACCATGATGGTTAACCTTACCGCACCGTTCTTGACCTCCAAAGCGGTTGTTCCGGGAATGAGGGGACGTAAATACGGTAGGATCCTCAATATATCTTCAGTGGTGGCTCAGACAGGGGCAATTGGAACTGCGGCTTATGGAGCCTCAAAGGCAGGACTCATCGGTTTGACGAAAACACAAGCCAAAGAACTTGCCGGTTCCGGAATTACTGTAAATGCTCTCGCTCTCGGATATTTCAGTACAGGTATGATCGGGGACGTTCCGACAGAATTGCAGGAGGAGATCATAAAGACAATCCCATTTAAAAGATTTGGTGATCCTGAAACGGTGTGCAAGACTATTGAATGGTTGATATCGGATGAATCGGCATACATAACTGGTCAGGTTATTAATTTGAACGGTGGGATGTACGCATAACTTCTGATTTCTTACATTTGTGTATGTTCCAACTGAGATCCAATATGCCAAGATGGGTGATTATCATCATTGATCAATTCCTTTCTTTTGCGGCATTGATCTTCGCATATTTAATTCGATTTGATCTCAAAGCAGATAGGGCTTTGATCGAAAAGGAGTGGATGATCTTGTCCAAAACTATTTGGGTTTATTTTGCTGTTAAGATCCTGGTTTTCTATTTTTTCAAGATACACAAAGGTCTGATCAGACATACTTCCTTTGAAGATATTCGACGGATCTTTCTGGCAGTTTTGACGTCCTCTATCATTTTTGTCATTTTGGGTCTAACTCGAGCCTATTTTCTCGATCAATTCTTTTTATTTCCGACAACAGTTCTTATAATGGAGATGATATTCTCCTTTGTATTCTTGATCGGTGCTCGTTTTACGATTAAACTGCTGTACCTTGAATCTATCAAATCAACAGGGACCGAAGAGCGTATTTTGATATACGGGGCAGGTATTTCGGGACTCATTACAAAGAGAACAATCGAAAAGGATGTCAGGCTGTCCTATAAAATCATTGGTTTTATTGATGACAATAAAAAAATGTCCGGAACACGTCTCGAGGGTGTGCGTATCTTTCATACTTCAAAACTGGAAGCATTAATAAAAGACGAAGGGGTGACTTCAGTAATTCTCGCCATTCAGAAACCGGATGAAGATAATCGTAAAAGAATTGTTGAGATCTGCCTTGAAAACAGTGTTAAGATTCAGAAAGTTCCTAGTCCACAAAGCTGGATCAACGGGGAATTTTCTACAAAACAGATCGCAAAGATCAATATTGAAGATCTTCTCGGAAGGAAACCGATCGTTCTTGATGAGAACAAAATATCGAACGAGTTAAATCGTAAAACGATCCTCGTCACAGGTGCAGCAGGTTCCATCGGCAGTGGAATGGTAAGGCAGATCGCACACTACAAACCCAGTAAGATTGTTTTACTCGATCAAGCTGAATCGCCGATGTACGATTTTCAAAATGAGTTGCAATCCCTTTTCCCATCCCTGAATTTTGAGATTGTCATTGGTGATATTCGAAGTTATGAACGCATGGAGCGGGTTTTCGAATTCTTCAATCCCGATTATGTGTTCCATGCAGCGGCATACAAGCACGTTCCGCTGATGGAAAACAATCCTTCAGAGGCCGTTATGACCAATGTTAAAGGAACAAAGAACCTGGTAGATCTTGCCTTAAAATATAAGGTTCACAAGTTTGTAATGATATCTACTGATAAAGCAGTCAATCCCACAAATGTTATGGGTGCATCCAAGCGGATTGCAGAGATCTATGCACAAGCTGCAAATGAAAAAGGCACAACAATTTTTGTGACCACACGTTTTGGAAATGTTCTCGGGTCAAATGGTTCAGTTATTCCACTTTTTCAGCGCCAGATCGAATATGGTGGACCAATTACTGTAACCGATGAAAAAGTAACGCGTTTCTTTATGACAATCCCTGAGGCCTGTCAGCTTGTGTTAGATGCAGGGGCTATGGGAGAAGGAGGTGAAATTTTTGTGTTTGACATGGGCGAATCTGTGAGGATCGTTGACCTTGCCAAGAAGATGATTCAACTAAGCGGTCTAGAACTAGGAAAGGATATCGAAATTAAGTATACCGGTCTCAGGCCGGGAGAAAAACTTTTCGAAGAGTTACTCTCTGCTGAAGAAAACACGATTCCAACTCATCACCCCAAGATTCTAAAAGCAAGAGTGAAGTTTCAGGATCCGGCACAACTTGAGGCAATAAACGCACTCATCGGTCTGTTCGAAAGTCAAAAAAATGATGAGATCGTTCTCAAAATGAAGGCGATCGTGCCCGAGTTCATCAGCAACAACTCCGATTACGAAAAACTCGACAAGAAATGATGACACCGGCAAAAATACAAGTTCGATTTACTGATCTTGACGTACTTGGGCATGTGAATAATAACGTTTACCTAAGTTACTTTGAAATGACGAGGGTACACTACTTTAAAGAACTCCTTGGTGAAAATTGGGACTGGCGAAAGTTTGGAATAGTTCTGGTCAAAAATGAAGTGGAATATGTTCGTTCTGTCCTCTTGAATGATCAACCTGAAATAACCATGTACACGGAACATATTGGAACGAAAAGCTTTACACTCGGTTATGAGTTGATGGTCAATGGTCAGCTTTATTCGAATGGCCGTTCGGTTCAGGTCTGTTTTGATGCGACAGTCCAGGAAACTATTCCGCTGCCTGAAACTATGCGCCAGGCTTTAGAAAAGCTCTTCAGGGAATGATTATTGATGACGAAAAAAACAGTTTATGAGATCTTTTTCAATCCTAATTGCAGTGCTTCTATCCGCAATGAATGCGGTGGCTCAGATTCCCGTTAAAAAGAAATGTTACGAAAAGGTAGATGCCCGCAAAGGAAAAAAATATGCCGAATGGGAATGCGGGAAACTTGCAGGTGTGGTGGATTGTAATGAGAAACTGACCTACGATGAGAATACGAAAACGATTCTGAGTGGTAATATGGGAACACCTTTTACCGGTACATGTGAGACATGTCACATGAATGGACTTCTGGAGAGAAGGATCAGCTTTGTGAACGGTAAGGAGAATGGAGCGGATACGACCTATTATAAATCAGGTTGTCCTCAGGTTGTAAGGAATCATGTGTTAGGGGCAGAATCCGGGCAGTGGTTCTATTACTATGATAGCACGGCTTCGGTGGCCTGGGAAATGAACTACAATGTCGGTCAAAAGCATGGCCGTCAATTATACTTGACAAAAGAAGGTGACACCACACGTCTGGAGCATTATAAAAATGGTAATCTGGATGGCGTAAAAAAGAGTTACTATCCAAAATCAAAGATTGAAAAAGATGTGAACTATAAGGATGGTTTGATGGATGGTCCGTTCAGAGCGTATAATATGGATGGCAAACTAATCCAGGATCTCAATTATAAAACGGGAAAAAAGAACGGTGAGTTGAAGTATTATTACAATGATGGAACACTGCTTACAATTGAACACTGGATGATGGACCAAAAGGACGGGGAGTTCAAGACCTTCTATTACGAAGGAAACCTCCAAGTTATGGAAAATTACAAGAAGGGAATACCGGAAGGATGGTTCGAAGAGCGTTGGCCGGATGACAATCTAAAGCGCAGAGCACTTTACAAAAAAGGTGAACTTATCGAAGAGCATCGCTTTGATGAGCATGGTGTTGAGAACTATACATTTGGTGTAGAGGTATCCTCCGGAAAAGAGGATGATGCCATGCCGGGCGCAAAGAAAAAGAAGAAGAAAAAAGGAGCCGACCAAGACAAAGGTGGCTTGATCAAAATGGATTAAATGATTAAAGCGGATACAAGTGGATGGGACGAGGAGTTTTAGTTGTTCTTCAGAAAATAGCGCAGAAAATCAACCGTCGTTACAATCCCTTTCAACTGCTTATTGTCAGCAATAACGACAGAGCTGAACTCACCTTTTGCGAGCATGTCCGCAACCTCTTTTAAAGTCGTATTTTCACCTACGGCAACAGTGTTCGTGCTCATAATATCCCGAACCAATGTGAGATGGTAGACCGTTTCGTTATCATCCAAAGTAGCATCGTGAACTGCCCGCATAAAATCGATGAGACTGACCATACCGACAATTTGATCATTGTCAACTACCGGAACATGATGATGAAACTTTTGCTGTTCGTATATATGTTTAAGGTCAAGAATCTTTTGATCGGGGCTTACACATTCAACATCAGTTGTCATCAAAGTTGAAACCGGTAAATTCAAGTTCATGGCAGAAATTATTGATTTTTCAATAAATACCGATATTATGATTATCGTCATTTATTGGTATGGACAAATATATTAATTTTACCTTACTAACTGAAAGTCATGAAGGCGAAAACATTTTTAGAATTGGTATCACTGTCAACCACTCTCTACACGATATCAAAGGAGACACACCTCATGGAAAAGTTGGCTGCAGTTTCTGAACAAGGAAAGGACAAGATCAACGAATTCATGAAAGAAAGAATGGTCGATGAGAATGGAAATGAGGTGGAGTTTCTGGACAAATTGCTGATCAAGGCCAATGAAGCGAAAGAAGAGCTGGAGGTTAAGATCGGTGAGATGGTAGCGACTTTTTATGAGAAGTTGAACATCGCCCATGTGGAACAATTGAAGGGACTTGAAGCTCGCATTGAGCAGCTTGGTAAAGAATTGGCACTTGCAGAAGCGCGGATCAATCATCTGGAAAAGGATAAAGCGGTTTAAGAATGGGATTTATTTCTTCGATCCGCGAGCGATATCGGTCATTTGTACGTTATAACCAGATCCTTCGAGTTTTTGTACGATACGGATTTGAGGAGCTTGTATCTTATATGATCGAGACAGACCGTTTGAGTCTGATACGAAGATTAATCCCGAAAACCACGAAAAAACATGCTCAGAAATATACCAAATGGGAGAAAATGCGCCTTGTTTGCGAGGAGTTGGGTCCCACGTTCATTAAATTTGGACAAATCCTCAGTAACCGACCCGACCTTCTCCCTGAAGATCTGATCCTCCAATTTGAGAAGCTTCAAGATAACGTACCCCCACTTCCCGGTGAAGTCGCAAGAGAAGTTGTTGAAAGGGAGTTGAAGGCGTCTGTAGATGAACTGTTTGCCTGGTTTGAGCCGGAAGCTTTTGCATCTGCATCGATGGCGCAAGTTCATAGAGTCACACTTAAAACGGGTGAAAAAGTCGCGCTAAAGATACAGCGGCCTGGTATCAAGGCGGTTATCATTGAAGATATCAAGGTCATGTATCAATTGGCAGAAATCTTTGAAAAGAGGATTCCGTCACTAAAAAGTTTCGATCCGAAGGGCTTGGTGCGGAATTTTGAGGAAAGCATTCTAAAGGAACTTGATTTTATTCACGAATCCGTCAATGTTCAGCGATTTGGCAACAATGTATCGGAAGACCAAACGGACAAGACTACTCATGTGCCTAAAATATACCGACATTTCACAACCAGCAAGGTCTTGGCTCTTGAGTTCATACAGGGCATAAAGGTTTCGGATGTGGCTCAGCTAAC
Source organism: Flavobacteriia bacterium (assembly GCA_046301895.1). Classification (GTDB taxonomy): domain Bacteria; phylum Bacteroidota; class Bacteroidia; order Flavobacteriales_D; family Crocinitomicaceae; genus M0103. Next base: position 28,635 of record JBKCJG010000068.1, on the reverse strand, counting down.
GGCAAAGGGGTACGATTGTAAAAAGATATCTCGTGAACTTGCTACATCATACATCAAACAGGTTTTTCAATATGGATTTTTCCATGCTGACCCCCACCCGGGAAATATACTTGTAACGACTCAGGGAAATGTCTGTTTCCTCGATTTTGGGATGATGGGGAGTATTCTTGGAAGAGATATCGAAATGTTTGGCAATCTCTTCATATCGGTGAAAGCAAAAGATATTAAGGGTATCATCCGTGCTTTGCAGCAGATGTCTGAGGTGACAGTGATCCGCGATATGCGTGCATTGGAGTTCGCTATTAATGAATTTGTTCAAAGCTACAGTGTGAGGAGCTATCACGAGAACGAGATGAGTACGATCCTGATGGAACTGAAGGATGTGATCGTGGACCATGGCTTGAAAGTACCACCGCATTTCTTCCTTTTAGCACGTTCTATGGTCACCATAGAAGGAGTGATCCATCACCTTGATCCTGATCTCGATCTATTGGAGCTTGCACGTCCTTATCTCATACGATCCATAAAAAAGGAACTGAACCCGTTGAAATTTGGAAAGAAGATCCTAAATGGCATCTATGAATTCGGCTCCTACATGGAAGATTTTCCGTTGGATTTGAAGAATGCCATCAGAAAGATCAATAATGGGAAAGTTAAGGTCGACCTCACACACAAAGGTATTGATCCGATGGTACATACCGCTAACAGGATCACAAAACATATTGTTACCGCTGTCATTGTTGCCGGTCTCATTATTGGTTCGGCATTGTTTGTAATTAATGATACCGAGCCTAAATGGAATGGTGTACCTACCTATTCGGTAATAGGAATAATCGTCGCCACTATTCTGGCATATGGAATGTGGAAGGATTTCAGAAAAGGAGATCACGATGACTGGAAGGGTTGGGAGGAAGAAGACTAAACGAAAAAAAGGGAGTAAAAACCCCCTTCATTTCTTTAATTTGCGCTATTGTTTTTGTCACTGAACGAATGCTTTTTTGAAGTGTTTGTATGCAAGCGCTAATTCATCCTGAAAAACGTCCATTTTGCTCTCAATATCTGTCTGTTGACTAATCTTTGCACGAAATGATTCGATCGCTTCTTCGAAATCTCTCTTTCGGTCCTTGTATGTTTCTTCCACCTTTTCTTTTAAAGGATCCAGTTTTGTTGACAAGACCTCCAGTTTCAATTTTAACTTTTCAAAGAGGTCCAAAAGGATAGCATATGTCCTAATGAATGTCGGGTTGTTTTTGATCGTAACCTCTAATTCGTGAATCGCCAGAAGAATCGTGTGTTTTTGTTCTTCAAACGTTTCAATTGTTTCGGCCTTACCTAAGGCAAACTGCACTTGCAAATGCTGGAATTTCGATTGAAGCTCCTGCAGTTTTTCACGTCCTTCCTCGGCTTTTAACTTTATCTCATTGGAATAATTGGCATATGACTTCTTTAATTCTTCGTATTTGTCAAGAGCTTCCATTTTACCAAGGCTCACCTGTAACTGGAACTTTTCGAGTTCGTCAGCACTTTTTCGCATACCATCAATTATGTAATCCAGGTAATGATTGTTTTTAGTATTTTCCATTTGTCATCGTTTATGATACGAAGGTAGAGATCAACAATGACCATTAATATGACGAAGATCAGTGTTTTGGATAAAACTCAAAACCGGTTACTTTTTCTTCTTTAAACTTTGGTAATCGAGCCAGTAGAGGACTTTTATGGATAAACTGTTTAGCGGTGAGTAGTCGAACATGCGGCTAATATTATCCAGATAGGTTTCGTTTACGCGCTTGTCAGTGGAGAAGATCGAATTCTTCCATACGAAACTGATCTCGCTTCCCGGAAGGAATACCCACCGATAAACTAAGTCTATTGTAAAGGCATTGAAATTTGTATTGTAGGCAGATTCTCCATTTATATCCAGGCCGTTCAGGTCATTTGATGAAAGCGTTCCGTTATCATTCAGGTAATAAAAGGAATCATATTCCAGGGAAGAACGATAGTGTCTAAGTCTAAATGTCAGGCCCATTCTACTTGTCATTGTATAACTGACATTGATCGTATTTGTGATCGTTATATTGTCTCTTTTACCGAATACAATCTCATTTGAAGAGATTGCCGGAGTACCGTATTCGATAGCATATCCTTTGGCATTAAACGTGAAAAAATGTTCCCATGAATAGACTAAAAATACCTTATCTGACAATCGAAATCTCGGGCTAATACTGTATCGGTAATCTTTCCAGTCTTTTTCAGATATAAAGGTATAGCCAATACCAGCATCAATAGCAAGTCGTTTCTGATAATTTGAAGATATCCAGTAATTACAGTCAAGCCAGCGTGGCTGAATAAAGAACATCCCCTGTGTTCTCGGCTCAAAATAATCATATCCTTTTGTCAATGATCCTTCAACACGAAGTCCTGTTGCATGAAATCCTTTTACAAGCGCAAACAAATTTGCATTGAGCATCGTATACGTATAGGTATTTGGATTGTACAGCCGCATGTAATTCAGGCTTCCTGAGGCCTGTGTTTGAATGATCTTCCAGAAAGGTTTATAAATCCGATAAGATGCGTTCAAGCTTATATTCCGTTTATTGTTATTGGTGTTAAATCCAAGATCATTTGGGTCATAGGTGTCTGATTCTTCAAAATAAACACCATTCAAAATGAAGTTCCCCGTTTGTTTACCAATACTTGTGCTGAAATTATGACCAAGTTCATGATTAGAAGTATAGCGTTTATTCGAAAGAGTTCCTGATGCAGTTATGAAATATTTGTTGTTCTTGGAGTTGAATTTTGAATTGAGTCCTGTAACATTCGCATCATAGAACGATCCGTCGCGCAACACGTTTGTATTTGTAAGCGTCAGGTAACTGTTGTTCTTTAGATTTTGATCAAGAACGATCACGTTGTAATTTGTGATCGGAGAAACAACGACCGAACGTTCCTCTGTAGAGACGGAATTTACTGCAGTGGCAAATTGTTCTGCTGTGATACCGTTGAAAACCCCTATTCCAAGACCTTTTTTTGTTCTGCCGGTCAGTTTTGAAGCATTGTATAATTGTGCATTGGTGGGGACATCCTTTAAATATTCATTCTCATTCAAATTCGTGCTTAAGACACTAAAAGGTGATTGAACACCAATTCTTCGAGAATAAAAGAGTCCCGATTTATTGAAGAGTTCAGTCCCTTCGGTAAAGAATTGCCGGTTTTCATTGAACTGGATTTCAAAGGGACTCAAATTCAATACCTGGTTATCAAACATAACCTGACCGAAATCAGGGACCAGAGTCATATCCAACGTAAATGCTTCGTTCAATCCCAACTTAATATCCATTCCGCCATTGAATGAACTTGACCAATTGCTTTGCCCTTGAGCATTGAGTGGATAATGATCTACATAAGCAGAAACATAGGGTATAAAAGCAAGTCTCAATGGGGGCTCGATACCTTTCAGATTTGTCAGACTACCGTATTGAGCCGGCCAGTTCTCGAAGTCCGGTTTATGAGGGCTCCACAGGGTCTCTTCTCGATTCCTACTGATATAACGAAAAAAATTGATCCCCCAATCCTGAATTTCTTTTTTAGGGAAGCGAAAGGCAGAATACGGGATTTTAATCTCGACCTGCCATCCCTCTTCATTTCGAACGACCGCGCTGTTCCAGACCATGTTCAGTTCCGGACTTTCATCATCAACGAATTGTTTTGCATCATACTGAACCCCCATGCTGCTGACTCCAAAAGCAAAACCGTTCTGATCATCGTTGTAAGTATCGAGGAATAACTGAAAGTTATCTACGTTCGCATTGAAGTCATCTCGCAAAGACAGTACTTTGGAAACATGTTCGGGTTTATCATAGCACTTTGCCGCGACATAGATGGCCTGATCATCATACATTAACCGAACTTCTGTCCGCTGGCTGGATGAGTTTCCAGGGTTTGGTTTGAACTGAACAAAATCACCCGCTACTTGTGCTTTGGACCAGGATTCTTCAGAAAATTCTCCATCTATCAGGATCTTTTCCGAGGTTGCATATGCTTCAAGAGATTTCTGAGAGAATTCCAGAAAGGGAAGAGTAAGAAACAGGTATAACAGGCACCATCGCATGGGACACAAATATAACACGTTTCTTTCCAGGGCAACTATCTCAAACTATGAAATGGATAAGCGGTGCATCTCAAGGATGAACTTGTTAATAACCCGGAGATCTCGTGTTTTCAACTTTCAATTTCAACCTGTTAGTTAATCTCGAAAGTTGAAGAATGATTCAGTGAGCCATTCACGATGAGCGGGATGCGCAATGCTAATGAGTAATTCTGCTCGTTCATGGATCGTTTTTCCATGCAAATTTACCGCTCCATATTCTGTCACGATCCAATGCACATGTGCACGCGTTGTGACAACGCCTGCTCCAATTCGAAGGGTAGGTACTATCTTTGATTCCCCCTTATTTGTGACGGAAGGAAGTGCAATAATCGGTTTTCCTCCTTGGGACAAGGATGCGCCTCGGATGAAATCCATTTGTCCTCCAACACCTGAGAAGATCTTCGTTCCAATCGAATCAGCACAAATTTGGCCGCTAAGATCCACTTCGATCGCGCTGTTGATCGCTGTAACTTTAGGATTCTTCCGGATCACCTCCACACAGTTGACATAAGCAAAGTCAAGCATCTGAATCATTGGATTATCATCGATAAAATCATACAACTCATGGGACCCAATAGCAAATGAACCTACGATCTTGTTCCTGTGCTTGAGTTTCGCAGCTCCGGTTATGACTCCCGATCTTACGAGTGGTAAGATCCCGTCAGAGAACATCTCAGAGTGAATACCGAGATCCTTGTGATTTGTAAGGCATGACAGAACCGCATTCGGAATAGCGCCAATGCCCATTTGGAGCGTTGCACCATCTTCAACAAGATTGGCAACATTTTTACCGATGGATAATTCAAGATCGGAAAGTGCGTGTTCTTTCGTTTCTTGAAGAGGCACATCCATTTCAACAGCACAATGGATCTTCGAAATGTGAATGAATCCGTCACCATGGGTGCGTGGAATGAAGTTATTTATCTGAGCAACAATTTTCTTTGCAGATTGAACTGCAGCAAGAGAAATGTCAACAGAAGGTCCCAGGGTACAATAACCGTGTTTATCAGGAGGAGATACAGAAATTAGTGCAACATCAATCGGAATAAGGCCACTTCGAAACAGATCAGGAGCTTCGCTTAAAAAGATCGGGATATAACTTCCTCTGTTTGATTGAATGTTCTCACGAATATTTGATCCTACGAAAAACGGTTTGATAACGAATGATGCTTTCATTTCTTTCGCAGCATATGGTGCAGGGCCTTCCGTATGCAATGAATAAACACTGACGTTTTTCAATTCATGATGTCTATCCGACAATGCATTGATTAAAGCTGTTGGCGCTGCAGCGGCAGAGTGTATGAACACATGATCGTTCGATCGAATACAATTTACGGCTTCTTGAGCAGTGGTTACCATCGGATGTTTTTGCTAAAGTTAATCGTTTCGTTCTAATCAACGGATCTGTGAGTGATAAGGCGAAATGTCAAATTGATGCGGGGATGCATGACTTTTTTCGTTTTCGCTATCTGATGTTTCCAATGATGCTGGATGGCTCCTCCCATGATCAAAAGACTTCCATGTGATAATTCAAGCGAGAACTTTTCGCCTGATAAGGCATGCTTCAAGTCAAACCGTCGTGTTGCACCAAAAGAGATCGATGCAATGATCGGATCCTTTCCAAGTTCGTGTTCATTGTCAGCATGCCATCCGTTGCTGTCGCTACCATTCCTGTAAAGATTGCATAATACGGAATTGAACTGAAATCCACTTTCCTGACATAACTTGGTTCGTATGGATTGAAGAGTGTCATTAAACTCATGTGTTCTCATACGTTGGCCCGAATAGCCGTATCTCAATCCTTTGTCTGCATGAAAGGACTCTAAACGAGGCGTTTTATGATCCTTACCAAATATTTTGATAGTTCCCTGTTCCCAGGTTGGTAATTGTTTCAATCCTTCAAAAACCAGTTCTGATTCGCTCGCAGAATAGAAATGCGGGTCGTAAATCAGCCATCCATCATTTATGATTATTTTCTCCATCAAATGTATCCGGCAATATCATAAACAGCATAACCTATTATCTCCTTCATGATCGTTTCCCAATCCTCAAAGTTTCCATAATTTGGAATGAGATACTGGTCCCAAAAATAATTGCGTTCGGGACCGGTGTATAGATCTGTAGAGAAAAGCCCACATTTCAAACCCTGTTTTTCGAAGCAGCCATTTGCTCTGCGCATGTGCTTACCTGAGGTTATCAGCAGGTAGGTCTTAAGATTGGGATAAGACCTGTCCAACAGTTTTTTTGTCTCAACGGCGTTCTCATATGTATTTTTGGATACTTCCTCTGTAATGATGTCTTTCTCGGGCATTCCCCAACCAACCAGAACCTCCTTGACCTGTTTTGCTTCATGAAGTCCCCTGTCCGTAATATATCCGCTATCACCAGTGATCAGGATTTTTTTGATCTTCCCTTTGTGGTAAAGGGTTAGTGCTTGCCAGATACGATCTGCACCTCTCCGGATACTTAGGACACCCAGATCATTGTTGTACTCTCCCATACCGGTAAGTACGATCCCAACATCATATTTTTTCAGGGCTGGTATCCTTGTTCCCGGTATTTCCCAAAGTCGCGCAAATTCTAGAAATATGGCCGTATTTGTAAAAAAGATAAAAATGAAAATGGTAATCCACTTGAAACGCTTCTTCCATGGTTCTTTTCTCCAGAAGAGGTAACACATCAGACAAATTGCAAACCATGTAAAAGGTGCAATAAATGGTGCCAGAGCCTTTGAAATTAAAAAGAACATATGTGTCGAATTGGAACTTTTCTCAAATATGATAATTCCATCCGATGATTGGAAGAGAACAATTAGTTTTGTGTTGTTAAATTATCAATATATGCAGTGGTTGGAAGAATTATTCGGGATAAAATACACTGATGTCAATCAATGGTTGGTCAGGATGGGAACTAATTTGATCATCTCTGTTCTCATATTGGTTATTGGGTTTTGGTTGGCAAAGATGTTATCCAGAGGACTCCGTCGGATACTGCGCAACAGTAACACGGATGAAGGTTTGGTAACATTTGCCACGAGTTTTGTTTCGCTGGTACTTAAAATACTCGTTATTGTGACCTCCATCTCACAGATCGGTATTGAGATGACCTCTTTTGTTGCCATTTTAGGAGCAGTTGGACTCGCTATCGGTATGGCCTTTTCAGGTACCTTGTCCAATTTTGCAGGAGGAATTATGATACTGGTCTTAAAACCATTTAAAGTTGGGGACACGATCATGACACAAGGAGAGCAAGGTGAAGTAAAGGAGATTCAAATCTTTAACACCTATTTATACACAACGGACAATAAAGTGATCATCCTCCCGAACGGTCCGGTTGCGAATGGAAATATCATCAACTTTACAAAGGCAGATAAGCGACGTGTCGACTGGACATTCAGTATTGCATACGGTGATGATTTTAGTGTAGCCAAAGGTCTTGTAGAGCAGTTTATTCAGGAAGATAAACGAATATTAATTGACCCTGAACCGTTTATCGGCATAGCGCTTCTTTCACCTTCATCTGTCGACCTTACAGTTAGGGCATGGGTAATGACCGATGATGTGCGCCCTGTTTTCTTCGATATGAACCAGCGTATCTATGAAGCGTTTGAGAAGTCTGGTCTTCATTTCCCGTTCCCGCAAATGGATGTTCACATGAAAACTGTACAGAAATGAACGCGCTAAACAATCATCCACTGATCAGGAAATACATCGATCTCAACCAATTCGGGAGGTTATTGGGAATGGAATTTACGATCATTGAGCCCGGAAGGATCGAATATAACATGCCTGTAACAGATGACCTACTTGCTACACCCAATGCAGCGCACGGTGGATCCTTGGCTGCACTTCTTGATGCTACTGTTGGAGTAGGAGCATTGTCAGCTGTTTGTAGCGATAATATGGTAGTATCGACGATCGAAATGAAAACGACCTTCTTTGGTCCAGCAATGAAAGGAGATGAGCTGGTTGCCCATTCATTTCTCATGCGGAAGGGAAAGAGAATTATCTTCATGGAGGCAACTGTTCACAATCAACGAAATGAGCTGGTTGCGAAAGCTTCCGCAACGCTCAATACTTATCCTATGGAAAAAGCAGGTTACGGAGCATAATGCGCTCTAAAGATCGACTAATCAGTCAATTTTCTAAAATCCTGGTATATTTGTTCGAAAAAGGAGGAATGGACAAACGCACGAAATTGATGAAAACGGCGAAGAAGCTTTTTGCTGAGTACGGTTTTTATGGAACTGCTACCGCCCGAATAGCGAAGGATGCCGGAGTTAGTAATGGAATCCTTTTTCACTATTTCCCGACTAAGGATGAACTTATCCGTGCCATGTATTTCGATGTCAAAGATCGCTTGTTCGAATATTCTCTAAGTCAGATTTACAAGGGAGCTACATTGAAGGAGAGTATTTATACGCTTTGGTTGGCTGCAGTTGAATGGAATCTTGAAAATCAGGAAGATTTTGGTTTCATGCTTCAATTTGAGAATTCCCCCTTTTATTCTGTAGAAATTGAGCGTTCTCATCGCTATGTACAAATGAATATCGAATTAGCTGAAAAAGGGATAAATGAGGGAGTTTTCAAAAACATAACGCCACTTTTATTGTTCCAAGTCATGTCAAGTATGGTTCAGACGACCGTGCATTTTTTGCACAATAATTCTCATTACCAGCAGGATGTTGAGTACAAGAACCGATTGTTCGAGATCGCTTGGGATGCGATCAAAAAATAATTTTACGTTTTAAAAATGGATTATAAATGAAGAATGTTGCTTTGATCACCGGCGCATCCGGTGGAATCGGTTTGGAGCTGGCAAAAATTCACGCCTCTAAAAGCGGTGACTTGATACTAGTTGCGCGTAGAAAGGAAGAACTTGAACAACTGGCCGGAGTTCTAAGAACAGAATTTGGGGTAAAGGTGCTGATTTTTCCGGTGGATCTCATGGTGCCTCATTCAGCGGCGAAGCTCTATGCTCAAATTAAGGAAGAGGGTGTCGAGATAGATATCCTCATCAATAATGCCGGACTCGGTGGTTATGGGAAATTTCATGAAAGGGAATTGAATAGGGAACTTGACATGATTCAGTTGAATATAACTTCACTAACTGAATTGACGCATTTGGTGGTTCAGGACATGATCAAGCGGAAAAAAGGCAAAATACTTCATACTGCTAGCACTGCAGGCATGCTTCCAGGCCCTCTGCAGACTGTTTATTATGCAACCAAAGCCTTTGTGCTTTCTTTTTCGCAGGGTACAGCTCATGAGTTGAAAAAACAGGGTATAACAGTTACGGCCTTATGTCCAGGCCCTGTTCAGACAGGTTTTGAAAATGCTGCGGGAATGTCAGGAAGCGGACTTTTTAAAAATGCTGCATCGGCATATTCTACGGCAAAAAAAGGTTATGCAGCGATGGAAAAAGGGAAACTGTTAGTAATTACTGACAGACTTCTCGCTTTTGGATTGAATTGGCTCGTACCGCTTTTGCCCAGAAAAATGGTATTGTCGGCGGTAGAAAAAATGCAAACCGTTAAATAAAACCAATATACAGGTGTTTCTTTGAAGCACCTTTTTTATTTATTAACTTTGTCTCTATAAGAATTCATGATGCTCTTATTCTTGAATGATGTTTCCGGTACAGAAATCTTGGTGATCCTGATTTTCATCCTGATGTTCTTTGGTTCCAAGAGTATTCCCGGTATTGCCAGGTCTATGGGGAGGACCATTCGACAGATCAAGGATGCGTCCAACGATCTTCAGGATGAGATTCGCAAATCTGGGGTAGATATGAAAAATGACTTAAACTTGTCGAATATTATCCAAGAAACGACCCGTGAAATACAGCAACCGCTCGATCAGTATGCAGACGATCTGAATAATTCCATTAGGTTCGAATCACCCAAAAACGCTTACATACCTCCGGCTGCATTGCCACTTGATGATCAAAATACAGTTGATGCCGACAATGATGTGGAGAGTTTGAAAAGCAGCCACCTCTCTGATAATGCCGATTCCGAGCAACAAAAGGGATAGTCTGCTTCCTTTAATTTTCAACTTAATTTTTAAGTTTTCAAAAAGTTTGTTTAGAATTTAATTACGGTGCTATCATTTTAATTTTCTATATTTAGTCATTGAGATTATGAATAAAACAAGACTTTCTGACGGAACACCCCTTTATTGTCTTCGAAAACCGGAGGCAAAAATGCTCGATCATCATGTAGAAGGATACCTTCAGCACGGGATAGGAATAAAGGACGGGGATATTGTATTGGACATTGGCGCAAATGTTGGTGTTTTCAGTCTGAGGTCAGCCCAAAAGGGACAGAATGTGAGTGTTTATTCCTTTGAACCTATTCCTGATATCCACGAAGTTCTTGATCGTAACGCAAAAGAATTTGGAAATGGACAAATAACTGCTCTTGCGATTGGTGTTTCAGATAAAAACGCATTTGCTACCTTTACATATTTTCCGAATACCCCCGCCTTATCAACATTACATCCGGAACAGTGGGACAATAACCCAGGGGCATTTAAGCAAGCAGTCCGTGGAACAATGACCAATCCACCAGAAGGAATGAAGTGGATGAAACTTATTCCACCAATGTTTTCAGGCTTTATTGCATCTTATCTTGTGAAGGGAAAGAAGACAGTCAATTGCCAATTAAAAACATTGTCAACTGTAATAAGGGAACAGCAAATACCAAAGATCGATCTGCTAAAAGTGGATTGTGAAGGAGCTGAATGGAGTGTATTGCAAGGTATTGAGGACGAGCATTGGCCGATGATCCGTTCTTGTGTGATAGAGGTGCATGACATCGACGGGCGCTTTGAAAAAGTGAAGCAGCTCCTTGTGTCCAAAGGATTCACTAAGATCCACGCAGAAAGAGAAAAAGGATTGGAGAATACAGAATTGTATAATTTATTTGCGTTAAAACAATGACACAATATGAGGTTGTCATAGGAACCGTTGGCATATTATTGGCGTCAAATCTTTTTGGAGTGCTCTACAGCGTTGTCGTATTGCGTTCTAATTTGTTTTCCAGATTTCGAATTCAAAAAAAGAAATACAAAGAAGGAGTTTTCGGTGCGCGTTTTGGATTGTATTTCTTCAATTTGGTTGTACTCATGTTGTTTTCGGCGGGCGGAGCATATGCTTTGTATGATTACATCGATACCTCATTCGGTTCAGGCTGGATTATTGTCGCTCAGGTTGTCGTTGCTTTCGTTATTGATGATATTTATTTCTATTTCATGCACCGTTATTTTCATGAAAATAAGTTTTTACTGAAAACCATCCATTCGATCCATCATCGTTCCAGTACTCCTTTTCCTCTGGAGTATCTCTATGCGCATCCACTGGAGTGGATGATCGGAATGATCGGTTCAGCTATTGCTTTCATTCTGATCTTGGCGGTAATGCCAATAAATGTCTATGCTTTCTGGGCCTTTGGTGTGATCAGGAACCTGCATGAGATACATATTCATTCGGATCTTGAGTTACCCGTTCTTAGTTGGATACCTCTTATTTCTAAAACCCGTCATCACGACGATCATCATGCCAAACTTGACGGTAATTACTCGTCAACGTTTCTTTGGTGGGACAAGATTTTCAAAACAGAACTAAAGAACAAATGAAAACTTTGTTCATTGCCATATCCTCATTCTTTCTGCTCGTTCCGAGTAATGGCCCGAAGAAGTGTTGTTTGACAGTTAAATTAACGAATATCCAAAATCAAAAGGGTGTAATCGAGTTATCGCTTTACAAGGATCCTATTCGGTTCCCAAAGGTCGGGCAAACATATAGAATGGTCAGGATAAAACCGGATGGAAATGAATTAATCTACCATTTTGTAAATCTCGATGCGGCACCCTATGCCGTCTGCACATACCACGACGAGAACAACAACAAGGTCTGTGACAAGAATATGATCGGAATTCCGACCGAAGCATACGCTTTCTCAAATAATTTCAGGCCAAAGTGGTCAGCCCCAGATTTTGAAGATTGTTCTTTGATGGTTGACAAGGACAAGACCGTCTCTATTAAGATGGTTTATTAGTTCCTTCAATGTTCTATATTGCGGTGCTTTAAAGAAATAAATTTCCTTCCTCCCCTTTTTATGCGTATCTTTGCACCCAATTTTAAAATAATTAGATGACATTTGAGGAACTCGGGCTAAAGAGTGAGGTGCTGAAGTCGTTAAAAGAACTGGGGTTTGAAGCACCTACTCCGATCCAAGAGAAAGCCATTCCATACCTATTAGGTGAGAATAGCGATTTTGTTGGTTTAGCTCAAACAGGAACAGGTAAGACCGCAGCATTTGGTCTACCATTGATTAACAACATTGAAAATCACGCAAAGACGCCGCAAGGCCTGGTAATCTGCCCAACGCGTGAACTCTGCTTGCAAATTGCAAAAGATCTGGAAAACTACTCCAAGTATTTAAAGGTGAATGTAGTAGCCGTTTATGGAGGAACAGATATTAGAAAACAAATGACCGACATCAAAAAAGGTGCTTCGATCATTGTCGCAACTCCCGGACGTTTAATGGACCTTATCAACAGAAGAGCGATTTCGCTTGCTGACGTTGAATATGTCGTCTTGGACGAAGCCGATGAGATGCTGAATATGGGGTTCAAAGAAGATATCGACGCGATATTGGAAACTACACCCGACTTCAAAAACGTATGGTTATTCTCTGCAACAATGCCTGCTGAAGTAGCGCGCATCGCAAAGACATATATGACTGAACCGCTGGAGGTATCCATCGGTCACAAGAATCAAAGTAACGAGAACATCGATCACATCTATTATGTTGTGAAAGAGAAGGACCGTTATGCGGCTGTTAAGCGTTTGATCGATTTTAATCCTGATATCTACGGATTGATTTTCTGTCGAACACGTCAGGAAACCGCAACTGTTGCCGAAAAACTTGCAAAAGAAGGTTATTCTGCGGAGCCATTGCACGGAGATCTTTCTCAGGTGCAGCGTGACCGTGTAATGGACCGCTTCCGGAGGAAAGATATTCAGATCCTGGTTGCAACGGATGTTGCCGCACGTGGTCTGGACATCGATAATATCACACATGTGATCAATTATAATCTACCGGATGATATCGAGAACTATACCCACCGTTCAGGGCGTACGGCCCGTGCGGGACGTAAAGGCGAATCACTTGTGCTGATCAACACGCGCGAAAGCGGTAAGATCCGTGCGATCGAAAAGCAGATGCGTACAACGTTTACGTTGGGGACTGTTCCTAATGCAGAAGAGATCTGTGAGATTCAGTTAATGAAACTGATCAATAAGGTAACTACTGCGGAGGTAAGAGAAAAAGATATCGAGAAGTTCATGCCGACGATTATGGCGGAATTCGAGAATATGTCGAAGGAAGAAGCCATAAAGCATTTCGTTTCTACAGAGTTCAATCGTTTCATTGAATATTATGAGCGTGCGGGTGATTTGAATGCAACTGCAGGTAAAGCAGATGATCGTGGTGAAGACAGAGGGAAAAGACGTGAGCGCAAAGGAGATGAAACCGAAAGTGGAAAGACTCGTTTCTTTGTAAGTCTTGGCAGGAGAGACGGATTAAATCCGGGAGGGCTATTGCGCCTTGTGTGTGATGCAACGGGTTTGAAGTCTACGAATGTTGGGCGTATTGATATTATGACATCCTATTCTTTCTTCGAAGCTGATAACGAGTACGCAGACAACATCCTTAAAAAAGTGAATGGTGCTGTTTACGAAGGTCATGATGTAAGTATCGAGATTACGAAATCCAAATCAGGAGGCGGAGCCAGAAGTGGAGGCGGTGGATCACGCAGAGACGGAGGATCCTTCGGAGGGAAATTCCAGGGTAGTCGTGAACGTACTTCGAGAAGTGGTGACAGCCGAAGAGATGATCGTCCACGTCGTGAAGGAGGCTTCAAAAGTGAAGGAGGCTTCAAGAAAGAAGGAGGCTTCAAAAAAGAAGGTGGATTCAAGAAGGAAAGCGGATCACGTCGTGACGGAGGCAGCTCCGGAGGCGGTCGTCCAAGATCTTTCGGCAAACCGTTCAGCAGTAAAAAATCTAAATAACAACACGTATTTCTTGTCATTTTTATGGAAATCAGAAACATTGCAATTATTGCACACGTTGACCACGGTAAAACAACCTTGGTTGACAAAATGATCGAAGCAGGGAACGTTTTAAATGAACGCGATCGTCCAACTGGAGAGTTGATTATGGATAATAACGATCTTGAAAGAGAACGTGGCATTACGATCGTGTCCAAGAACGTGTCGGTCTCGTATAAAGGAACAAAGATCAACATTATTGACACTCCGGGTCACGCCGATTTCGGAGGAGAGGTTGAACGGGTATTGAACATGGCGGATGGTGTATGTCTTTTAGTAGATGCTTTCGAAGGTCCAATGCCACAGACACGATTCGTACTTGGGAAAGCACTGTCGATGGGCATCAAGCCATTGTTGGTGATCAATAAAGTTGACAAAGAGAACTGTACACCGGATGAAGTGCATGAAAAAGTGTTCGATCTGATGTTCGAATTGGATGCAAATGAAGATCAGTTAGAATTCCCAACGATCTATGGTTCTGCAAAAAACGGCTGGATGTCTGAAGACTGGAGACAGCCTACGAATTCAATTACTCCGCTGCTGGATAAGATTCTGGAGTATTTCCCACCGAAGAAGATTGAAGAAGGGAATACTCAGATGTTGATCACTTCACTGGATTTCTCAACTTATGTTGGTCGTATTGCGATCGGCTGTTTGAGAAGAGGTGAGATCAAAGAAAATCAGCAGATCATTTTGCAGAAAAGAGACGGCAAGCAAGAAAAGCACCGCATCAAGGAAGTATTCGTTTTCGAAGGATTGGAGCGCGTAAAAGTTCAGTCTGTTCAGGCTGGAGATATTTGTGCGATCACGGGGATCGAAGGATTTGAGATCGGTGACTGCATCTGTGATTTTGAAAATCCGGAGCCGCTACCAACGATCGAATTGGATGAGCCGACAATGTCAATGCTTTTCTCGATCAATGATTCGCCTTTCTTTGGTAAAGAGGGCAAGTTTGTGACTTCACGACACATTCAGGAGCGTCTTCAGAAAGAGCTTGAAAAGAACCTTGCAATGCGTGTGTCGGATACGGACAAAGCTGATAAATGGATCGTTTTCGGTCGTGGTGTACTTCACTTGTCTGTATTAATCGAGACCATGCGTCGTGAAGGGTACGAATTGCAGGTTGGTCAGCCACAGGTTATTATCAAGGAGATTGATGGCAAGAAATGCGAGCCTGTCGAAGAATTGACGATCGACCTTCCGGAAGAATTTTCAGGTACGGCTGTTGAGGCTGTAACGAAAAGAAAGGGTGAAATGACCAATATGGAGCCCAAAGGTGAGCGAATGATCATCCAGTTCCAGATCCCATCCAGAGGTATCATAGGTTTGAGAAACTACTTGTTGACTCAAACAGCAGGAGAGGCAATTATGACGCATCGTTTCCTGGAATACCAACCATACAAAGGTGAAATTCCGGGTCGTCAGAATGGTTCATTGATATCGTTGGAACTTGGTACTTCTATTCCCTTCTCCATGAACAACCTACAAGATCGGGGAAAATTCTTCATTCACCCGAACGAGAATATTTATGAAGGACAGGTTATTGGTGAGAATTCGCGTGCAGGAGACCTTTGTGTGAATGTTACCAAAACAAAGAAACTGACCAATATGCGTTCATCTGGTGCAGATGATAAGGTACGTTTGGCACCGCCGAAAGTATTTAGTCTAGAAGAGTGTCTGGAATACATCCAGTCTGACGAATACGTTGAAGTAACGCCAGAAAACCTCCGAATCAGAAAGGTTCTTTTAAAGGAGACAGACAGAAAGCGTTCAGGTAAATAATCTGACGATTTATACTATGAGCACCTTATATCCGTTAAGATAAGGGTGTTCATTTTTTGTTTATAACAAATAATTGAACACTTGAAAGTGATCGACAATTGTCGTATCTTTCTTTTGTAATCCGATAGGAATGTTTGACGACGAAGACGAAGAATTCACAGAAGGAAATCTGAGTGAGGATCTTGAGCGTTTTGAAGCGCATTTGAAAGGAGATTCAATGGGGTTTCTTGATAGTGATCGGTTGGAGGCACTGATTGACCACTATTTGATCAACAATCATTACACGAAGGCGAAGCTGTGTGCAGAGCATGCGATCACGCAGTTCTCTTACAACCCTCTTTTTCACTTACGGAAAGCTCAAGCTATTTCTGCTCTCGGTCAATTGAAAGAAGCTTTGCATCTGCTCTCTCAGATTGAGAAGTGGGAGTCTCCGTCGTGTGAGTTCCTCCTGACAAAAGCATCGATTTTCAGTCAATTGCGGGATAGTAAGAATGCCATAAAATTTTTTAAGGAGGCTTTAGCTTTGTCGGAACCGGAAGACAGGGATGAGATTTATCTCGACCTTGCGATGGAATACGAGAATGCCAATAATTTCAGAAATGCGGTAGCTATTTTGAAAGAGGCGATAAGTTACAATCCCCACAATGAAGGAGCGATCTATGAGATTGCTTTCTGTTATGATCAGTTGGGTGAATATGAGAATGCCATAAATTGTTATTCCGATTTTATTGATGAGAATCCTTATTCCTTTACCGCATGGTATAATTTGGGAAATGCGTATTCGAAATTGGAGAATTTTGAAAAGGCCATTTGGGCATACGAGTATTGCATTGTGATCAATGAGGAATTTGGACCGGTATTCTTCAATTTAGGTAGTGCCTTTTTATCGCAGGAACGCTACGCTGATGCAATTGAGTGTTTTGAAAAATGTACAATTCTTGATGGTGAGGATCCAATGGCACTTTGCTATATGGGTGAGGCTTATGAGCAATTGAACGATCTGGTCAAGGCACGTGAACTTTATTCAAAAAGTGTAGAACTCGCGCCATTGTTGCCGGATGCATGGTTGGGATTGGGCATCATCAGTGATCTGGAAGGAAAGACTGAAGAATCGTTGGTTTTTCTTCACAAAGCGGCCAACCTGGATCCTGAAAATGCGGGCATTTATCATGTCCTTGCGGGTGCTTTCGAGAAAAAAGGAGATGCGGTTCAGGCTGAAGAATATTATCAGTTATCGCTGGCATTGGACTCCAGTGATGAGGAATGTCTGAATGATTATATGGAATTGCTTACGAAGGCTTCTCTTTTGAATGCCTTTGAGTATATCCGTGAGTTCAATGAGAAAGTTGGAGGAAACAATATCGGGCCTATACTTGAAGTAAATGCACTGTGGTTGATCGGACGAAAAGATGAAGCACTTAGGAAATTTGAAGAATGTTTGCAAAAAGACAAACCAAAGGCCAAAGAGATATTTGAGATAAATCCGGACCTGTTAAATGTGCAAGAATTCGTACATTTGGCCGCAGAATAATGAAACTATGAATTTCGAACTACCCTACATTCCAGAAAGAAGTGTTAAGCCACGTCAGAAGGGTGTTACCATGATGATGGATAAAGGTTTAGGTTTGAATGAAGTCGAAAACTTCATTCAGGCTTCCGGTCATTTGACTGACCTTGTCAAATTTGGCTTTGGAACAGCCTTTGTTACAAGCGACCTTCAGCGAAAACTGGAAATTTATAAAGAGGCCGGTATACAACCATATTTTGGGGGTACCTTGTTCGAAGCATTCTATGCCCGTGGAAAATTTGAAGACTACCTTCGTTTACTAGACAAGTATAACCTGGAAATGGCAGAAATCTCAGATGGTTCGATCATAATTAACCATGACGAAAAATGTGAGTTGATCCGAAGAATGTCTAAAGAGCGCGTCGTATTATCAGAGGTCGGTTCCAAAGATGCCGGTATTTTGATATCACCGGCCAAGTGGATAAAGATGATGTCTACGGAGCTCGAAGCCGGAAGCTGGAAAGTGATCGCTGAAGGAAGAGAAGCTGGTAATGTCGGTGTATTCAGACCGAATGGAACAGCACACACTCTTTTGATCAATCGCATTATTTCGAAGGTTGCACCAGATAGGATCTTATGGGAAGCACCTCAGAAGAATCAGCAAGTTTGGTTCATTAAGTTATTCGGAGCAGAAGTTAATCTCGGGAATATTGGTCCGCATGAAATGATTCCCCTTGAATGCCTGCGTCTCGGGCTCCGTGGTGACACTTTCTTTGAATTCTTGCCTGCGGATTATGCCGAGCGTTTGAAGCAAGTCAATGATGAATCCGACATAGGGGAAGAATAATGCCATGACATTCAGAAAACGCAAGGAGTTGTCTGGACATTCCTCCGCGATTTATTCTTTGGCTTTCGATCAAACATTTATTTATACTGCCAGTGCAGATAAGTTTGTAGCACGATGGAATGCTGAAACCGGCATTCAGGATAAGTTCGCTATTCGTTTTGAATCCCCGGTCTACACGTTGTGTTTACTGGATAATGATAAAAAACTTGCGGTAGGTCTCGCAAACGGAGATCTGCACGTATTTGATCTTGATTCAAAACAAGAGCTCAAATTTTTTAAGCAACACCCCTCAGCGTTATTTGCATTAATTGAAAATCCTGTTCAAGGACAACTTTATGCAGGTGATGCGGATGGAAATTTGTCCGTTTGGCGCGTTGATACAAATGAGTTGCTATTAATTCTCCCATTAATGTGCGGCAAGATCAGAAGAATTGCCATTTCGCCTTCAGGAGATTTTATAGCGTTAGCGTGTCAGGATGGCACTTACCGCGTATTTGATACGCAAACATTCAATGAAATTGAAACGGTTCAGGCTCATAAAGGCGGGACAACTGCTTTATTGTTCGATCCAAACGATGAATCCATTCTATATACCGGAGGAAAGGATGCATGGCTCAGAAGCTGGAAGTGGAAAAATGGTAGTATTGTGAATGAGGTGCCTGCTCACAATTATGTGATCTATGATATTATTTGTCTGAATTCCCGGAAGACACTCATTACAGCGAGTCGCGATAAAACCGTCAAGGTATGGAATAAAGAGCGGTTATCTTTTTTACAGCGGTTGGATCAGAAAGGCGGTGGTCATCGACACTCTGTTAATTGCCTGATCGTATATACAGATAACTCGTTTGTAACTGCCTCAGACGATAAACGAATCATCCTTTTTGAAAAGTTGGATGATGCATGATGAGAATATTCACTATTTTAATCGTACATTGTTTATAATTTCGGAAATATGAAGTCAATTTTATTCCCTCTTCTTTTTATGACTGCGCTCGTGCATGGGCAGTTGAAATTGAATGAGATCTCCAACGCAAATTCCAGTTTTTTCATTCAAAACAGCGAATCATATCCAGATTGGTTAGAGTTGTATAATGGAGGGCTGTCACCTCTAAATCTTGATGGATATGCCCTTACGGACGATAAAGAGGAGCCCTTTAAGTGGCAATTCCCAGCATACAATATCCCGAACAACGGATTTCTGACAGTTCTTGCCACGGGCGAAGGTGAAGCAAGTTCTATTCATCATTATGAAACTGTTGTTTTTCCTTCCAGTAGTTGGCAATACTTCGTTCCTACCGGTCCGATTAACCCGGGTTGGAATGATGTCTCATTTTCGAGCACGGTCTGGGCCTCCGGGCAATTGGGTATTGGATATGGAGATGGGGACGATGTCACCTTGGTCCCGGCTCCTTCAGTATCTGTGTATGTGCGACATTTTTTTAATGTTACGAACAAAGACGCTATACGATCAGCAATTCTTGATATTGATTACGATGATGGATTTGTCGCCTATTTGAATGGTGAGGAAATAGCACGTTCGGGACTTCTCGGTACACCTCCTGCCTGGAACGAACTGGCAAGTGATCATGAAGCTACGGTTTATCAAGGTGGGCAATTGACATCTATCGAGATTGACACTACGGTATTATTCGGTGCATTGACTAACGGGGTAAATTGTCTTGCTATTGAGGTACATAACAATTCAACAACTTCGTCAGACCTTTCATTGATTCCCTATTTTACATTTGGAATAGATCAGCCAACCATTTATTTTGGAGGGTTGGTTCATCCCGGGTTTGATCAGGAGAATCCATCACTGTTTTTTGAGACAAATTTCAGCATAGCCTCAGCGGGAGAAACGATCTATTTGACTGATCCAACCGGCGTTCTGGTGGATTCTCTTGTTGTACCTGATCTTGAGCCTGGAATGTCGATTGGGAAGTTCAATGATGGTAGCGCGAATCATCGGTTATTTCTGGAGCCTACTCCGGGTTCATCTAATAACTTGGCAGATAATTACTCAGATTTTGAGGCAACTCCAGTTATTCAAACAGGAGGTGCATTTTTAACTGCACCAACCCCAATATCTGTTGCCAATTTATCAACGAACTCAGGTCTTCTTCGCTATACGCTCAATGGTCAGAATCCAGATGAATTTTCCGCATTGTATAATGGCCCGATAACGATAAATGCTACATCAGTATTGAAAGTTAGATGCTTCCCAACAGTTACAGGAATCCTCCCAAGTGCCGTTGCCACTGCTACCTTTATTTACAACGAGGAATTCACGATTCCTGTGATCTCTATCACTACTGATGATGAAAATTTATATGGACCGACAGGAATCTTTGATAATTACACGACAGATTGGAAAAGACCTTGTGTAATCGAGTATTTTGATGCGGATGGTATTAAAAAATTTCAATCTCGGGCATCGATCAAACCCGATGGTGGGGCAGGAGGCAGCCGCTCCAATCCGCAGCACAGCGTGACGATAGAGCCCGCAAATAATCTTTTCGGAGAAGGAAAGCCTGTCATCTATCCTCTCATTCCGGAAAAGAATTTTATTAATGAGTTCTATGCTTTTTATTTACGGAACGGCAGTAATTATTGGAATCAGTATCCTCAGAAAGATGCAACATTGATGAGGATGATGCGAGAAACGAACGTTAATTCTCAAGCCTACACTCCGGTGGTTGCATTTTTGAACGGAGAGTATTTCGGAGTATATGAGCTGCGCGAGAAAGCGAATGAAGGTTATTATGAGAATAATTACGGAAATGATCGCGACAGCCTGGATTTGTTGTCTGTTAGTTATTTCTACGGACCCAGCCAATTGAGAGTTGTCAAGGGATCGGATTCCTCTTTCTATAGTATGGTCGATTTTGTAACGACTGAAGATCCAAATGGTTTTTCATATTTTAATGACTGCCACCAGAAGATAGATCTTTTCAATTTTACAGATTATATCGCTGCGGAAAATTGGTTTGCAAATTTTGATTGGATCTATAATAATATGAAAATCAATCGCTGCAGGACTTATGATAATAAATGGCGCTTCCAGTTGCAGGACATGGAGCTGGGATTGGGAGGATGGTCTGATTTCAATTCCAACATTTTTGATTATTTCAGATACAATAATCAGCCGAATAATTATTGGGCAATTTACAACAGCCTCATTCAGAATGGTCAGTTTAAAAAATATTTCATCAACCGGTATGCAGACCTTATGAACACTGCAATGAGGTCTGATCAATACGAGCCAATAGTGACTGAAATGTATGAGCAATTGTTACCTGAGCTTCCAAGACATTTTCAACGTTGGACTGGTGATGTTTCGGGTGGAATGCTCACATATACAGCTATTTACAATGGATTGCTCAATCAGTTTGAGAACCGATCTGATGTTGTACGGAACCAAATGATCAATGAATTTGGATTGAATGAAACGGTAGATGTTACGTTGAATGTGCAGCCAGCAGGTGCAGGACTTATAAAGATCTCAACGATTGTCCCGGAGAATCTCCCATGGACTGGTGTTTACTTTGATGGGAACCCTGTGGGGATGACAGCAATTGCGAATCCCGGTTACACGTTTGTCGGATGGGTGCCAAATGGTCAGATCCCGTTCAATGAATTGGAGGATGTTTCCATTCAGTTGAATATACCGAATGATGGTGCTTATACAGCGCTGTTTGAAGGCATACCTGAACCGGCTACGGTTACTGTATCAGAGATCAATTACAATGCAGATAGTAGTGTCAATGCAGGAAATTGGATTGAACTGCACAATTATGGAACGAAGGATCTTGCTCTAACGAACTGGAGTGTTCGATCGAAGGACCATTGGGACAGATATACTTTTGCCGATGGTACTGTACTTCCCGCAAACGGCCACCTTGTGATCTGCGAAAATGAGGACATCTTCCAGTCGGTCCATCCGGACATCACCAATTATGTTGGGAGTACTGGCTTTGGATGGAATAATTCTCAAGATTCCGTTCAGCTGTACAATGCAGTGGGGGAACTTGTGCTAATGAGTGTTTACAAGGATAGTAGACCATATCCTGTATGCGCTGATGGTTGGGGACGAACATTGGAGAATTCGCATCCTGAAACTTCTGTTTTAGACAGTTTGACCTGGTTCTGTGGTTGTATTGGAGGTTCACCGGGTCAGGCATATGAACCTTGTCAGGAACCGATTGCCATCACAGAGATCAATTACAACAACATTGGTTCAGATTACAATGCCGGTGATTGGGTGGAGATCCGAAATATGACAGGGAGTGCCATCAGTTTGAACAACTATGTATTCAAGGATTCAAAGAATGATCACACTGCACCTTTAGGTAATTTGATATTGGATCCGGGAGGCATCTGGGTGCTTGGTAATAATGGACAGTTGTTCGCTGTTCGACATGACGGAATTGCAAACTACAGCGAAGTTTTTGATTTCGGATTGAATGGTTCAGAGGCACTGCGTTTGTACAATGATCAGGGAAGATTGATTTCCAGTGTCAATTATGATAATTCGGAGCCGTGGCCGATACAGCCTTCAATTGAGGATTACACACTTGAATACGATTATTACAATGGTTTTGTTGACCCTTCTTCTGCGGATTCATGGTTCGTTGGTTGTGAAGGGGGATCGCCAGGTAAGATCTTTACCCCGTGTCCTGTTGTACCCGAAGGTGAGTTTGGTTTCTTGTATCCGAATCCTACATATTCCCAGTTGACGGTAGCATTTGATAATTCGACCAATTCATCGGGAAAAACCGACATTGAGATCTATGACATTGCCGGAAATATTGTTCACAAAGTTTCGGTTCAGGCTATAGAATCGAAAGTGGGTGAAGAGATCAATGTCGAGTTCTTACGTGGTGGTGTGTATTATGTGAAGATCATTCAGGATGGGAGGACCGATCAGATTCCGTTTGTGAAGTTGTAGGATCGATAGATTCTATCAGTTTAGCTCGGCCTCAACGAAAAATAAAAAAGCATCCTGCGTTGCAAGATGCTTTCATAAAAGTGCGCATGACTGGACTCGAACCAGCACATCCATAGGAAACCACCCCCTCAAGATGGCGTGTCTACCAATTTCACCACATGCGCATGTATAAAGAACGTTCACTCAAAGCACAAATATAACTACTTTCTATTGTCTATTGGCACAGTTCATGAGAACTTATTTATCTCTTCCTTCTTCGCTATCCGATCAGCTTCTTTCATTTCGATTTCATCTGGCTTTACTTGTTCTTTGTCACCGCTACAATCTCTCCTCACTAAATCGAACATCCTCCACGAAATGCTGCTTATCCAATTCACCTACTTCGATTGAGTAATAACCAAATTCTTCAGAGACAATTCCGGTAATTCGGTAAACTCCTTTGCCATAGAAAGGATATCTGCGAGCTACCTCCGGAAAATGCACTGTATCCAGGATGTCACCTGCCTTGTCGATAAAAGTCCCGAAGTACATTGGATCGCCTTTACTGGTATAGGATTTTTTCAAGGCAACGAGGTAACCGTAAGTAGTGATCCTTAAACCCAGGAATTGATGTAATTCATGAGCCATGGTATGAGCCGGAGTTTTTTGAGAAAGTAGATCAAAGGGATTACAAAGTGGAAAGCCCAACAATTCCATTTGTTCAAAGGCAAGCTCCAGATCTTGCTCTGTGAGACTAGGTAATTTGAATTGCTTGCGTTCCGGTTCAAAAAGCTGGGGCACGGGATCTTTGTCCTTGACCTTGTTGTGGTACAAGTGCGCTTTCCAGAGTAACTCTTTTCGGCTTTCCGGAAAGTCCCTCAATCCACCGATTCGGATAATTAGTACAAGTTGCTCCAGAGGAATGAGGCAGCGTTTCATCAAGTCCTCGAAGTTCTTGTAAGGACCGTATCGCATGCGTTCTTCCAGTGCCTTGTGAATGATCTTTCCTTCCAGACCGCTGACGAGAATGAATCCCAGTACCAGTTCTTTTCCTTTCAGTAAACACTCGTAAGAACCGAAATTTAGGGAAGGAGCAACGATCACACCTCCCCAGGTACGCGCTTCATGGACGTATACTTCTGTTCGGTAATACCCACCGAAATTATTGATGCAGGCCGTCATGTACTCTAGTGGATAGTGTGCTTTCAGGTATAAACTCTGGTAACTTTCCACGGCATATGATGCGGAATGTCCTTTGGAAAAGGCATAGCCCGCAAAACTTTCGATCTGCCGCCAGATGTCTGAGGTGAGGGCATCTGCAAATCCCTTTTTTCGGCAGTTCCCGAAGAAGGTTTCCTTCACTTTATTGAATTCTTCCCGCGAACGGAACTTACCGGACATACCGCGGCGTAAGACATCGGCCTCTGCCAAGCTGAGGCCGGCAAAGTGATGAGCAACCTTGATCACATCTTCCTGATACACCATCACACCATAGGTGTCGGGCATGATCTCCCGCAGGATCGGATGCGCTTCTTTCCGCTTTTCGGGGTAGCGGTGACGCAGAATGTACTCTCGCATCATACCTGATTGCGCCACGCCCGGACGAATGATCGAACTGGCGGCCACCAGGCCGAGGTAGGTGTCGACCTGCAGTTTGACCATCAGCATGCGCATTGCCGGTGACTCGACATAGAAACATCCGATGGCTCTGGCAGTTCGAAGCAGTTTTCTGACCTTCTCATCCTGTTTAAAATGGGTAACGTCATGAATATCGTGCGGCGGATTATCCGGCTGGTTACAGGCAATCACTTCGAGCGTATCGTGGATTTTTCCCAATCCGCGCTGACTGAGGATGTCGAACTTATAAAGGCCCACATCTTCGGCCTCCAGCATGGAGAACTGCGTTGTTGGGTAACCTTTCGGTGGCATGAAGGTTCCTGAATACCAGGTTATCGGTTTCTCGCTGATCACGATACCACCGGCATGTACACTCAAGTGTGAGGGAAGTCCGTGGATGTACTTGCTGTACTTGATCACCAATTGTGACAGCTGATCGAGTTGGTTTAATTCGAACTTGCCTTTGCTGAGGATATCGATCTCCGATTTGGGTAGGCCGAAGACCTTTCCCAGTTCACGCACGGCGGCACTGTACTGAAAAGTGTTGTACGTACACAAGAGCGCAGCATTCGGATAGCGGTCAAAGATATAGCGCGTCACATCGTCGCGGTCCTTCCAAGAGAAATCGATGTCGAAATCCGGTGGGTTCTTTCGGTAGAGGTTGATGAAACGTTCGAAGTAAAGGTCTAGTTCCAGCGGATCGACATCGGTGATCCGAAGCAGGTAGGCGACTATACTGTTTGCACCACTTCCCCGACCAACGTAGAAATAGCCTTTGGAACGCGCGTATGTAGTGAAATCCGAAGTGATTAGAAAGTAGGAGAGGTAGTCCTTTTCTGAAATGATCTCGATCTCCATTTCGATCCGGGCAATGATCTCGTCGGTAACGTTGGGATAGCGATAATCCAGTCCGTTGGCGCAAAGTTGTTTCAGCAATTCGAGATCTTCTTTTTTGCTGCCGGTGTAGGTGGCTACGTTCTGCTGTTTAGCATCGTCTCCAAATTCGAAATGCACGGAGCAGGATGAAAGCAGTTGGTTCGTTTGCTCTACCAGTTCCGGGAAATCGGCAAAGCACATCTGAAATTCACTGTACTGAATGAATTTTTCGTTCTCATCCGCTTGCTCTTCTTTCGGCAGTCTGGAGAGTAGTACATTGTTGTCGATCGCACGCAAGAGACGGTGTGCGTTGAAGTCCTTCTTGTTGCGGAACGTCATGAACTCCAGCGCGATCATCCGCTGGTAATTGATCTTGGACTTTTGCACTATCAGTCGGGAAAGCTGTTTGCTTCCAACTCCGATCCATTCATTTTCTTTCAGCTTCTTCGGTTCCTTTCCCCACGGATAGATCACGATACAATTTCCCATGTGAGGAGGTCTTTCCGGGAATGCTTCACTGCTGTGAAGGTGTATTGTCAGAAAGTGATTTGACTCATGTAATCCACGGTTATTGCGAGCGACGATTATATAGCAGCATTCCATTCCGTTGCGGATATCGATCCCGATCTTTGGTTCTATCCCTTCCTTTTGCGCCTCCCGAACATAACTGAGCGTCGATGATGTAGAGTTGATGTCGGCGAGAACAGTATGTGCATAGTCAGACTCTTTCGTCCATTTGACGAGTTCCTCTGGTGATAAGAGGCCGTAGCGGAGACTGAAGTGACTTTTTATGAACATGTTGTTTAGATCGCTGCGCTGAGAGAAGGGAGATCGCTTCGCTGCGAGAAAAAAAGACTCAATCTTCACATTGAATCAAGTCTCTTCTTCTTCTCTCTTCTCTCTTCCCTCGCTTCTCTTTTCTACTCTACCAGAGATTTCATAAAGCCAATGATCATTTTCTCGACTTGATCCAATTCTTTAAGTATGGTATCGGCTCTTTCATCACTCAACATGGAAAGTCTTTTTGTGAGTTCGAGTTGAGTGTTTACTTCGTAACAGGAGCCAAGTGAGATAGATAGGAAGTACTTGAATTCCTTTTTACTTTGTCTGCCGGATCCTTCTGCAATATTTGTTGGAATACTCGAAGATGCTCGTCTTATCTGATTGGTCAGCTCATATTTCTCTTCCAGAGGAAAATCTAAAGTTTCCTGATAGATCATCTCTACTAGGTCCATTGATCGTTGCCAGATCTTTAAATTTTTGTGATTGTGCATTGTTTTCATTTGTATAAGATTAGGTTGTTTATATAGGTTAAGTCCCGCTTCTCGTCTCTTGCAGTCCCGGCAGTAGCGAAGCGGATCGTCGGGACGCTCTCGCTTCTAAATCCGTCGATTCGCCAACAGCGGCGGCGGCTCCCCGCTGAATGGATTGTACCTTCCGATTGTGCGGGCTTCCATTCCGATTGCGCGCATCACAGCGCGGTCGCCGAAGCGCTGACGGATCTTGTCCATGGCAGTGTAAAGTTCTGCGTGGCGCGTACCGTTATCGAAGAGATTGAGTTGATGGTGTCCGGCTACGAGCGAGCTATAACGCACACCGATCAGGCGCACCAGTAGCCGACGGTTGTAGAGGCGGTCAAACAGCTCGGAAACGATCGGCATCAGTTCGTGATCGGCAGCGGTGTAGGGGATTTGCTTCTGCAGTGTCTGGGTATGAAAATCGGAATAGCGAATTTTTACCGTAATGCAGGCGGTAAGTTTGTTACCTCGCCTCAACTGAAAGGCAAGGTTTTCCGACATGGCTGCCATGATGCCTTTGAGCTTCTGCACATCTATCGTGTCGTGATCGAATGTCCGTTCGGTAGAGATCGATTTCCGTTCATTATAATTCTCTACGGGTGAATTATCTATTCCTTGTGCTTTCTTCCAAATGCCCACCCCATTTTGACCAAGGGCACTTTCCAGCATTTCTATCGGCATCTCTTGTATCGTCTGGATCTTCCGAACACCGAGGTTACAAAGTGTCTGATAGGTCTTTAGTCCGACCATCGGGATCTTTTGTACGGACAAAGGGCCTAAAAACTCTTTTTCGTTACCGTGATAGATCATCAGCTGGTTATTCGGTTTAGCTTCGCCTGTCGCTATCTTTGAAACTGTCTTATTCTGTGAGAGTCCGAAAGAGATCGGAAGTCCTGTTTCCTTGATGATTCTTTGCCGTAGTTCTGCCGCATATTTCATCGTTCCGAAGAATTTATCCATCCCAGAGAGGTCCATATAGAATTCATCGATCGACGATTTTTCACACACGGGAACAGCCTCTCGGATGATGTCGGTCACCATTCGTGAGTAATTCGTGTAGGTACTCGTATTCCCCTTGATAATGATCGCTTCCGGACAGCGTTCCTTTGCCATTTTCATCGGCATTGCGGAGTGAATCCCGAACTTTCGGGCCTCGTAACTGCACGATGCCACCACCCCGCGATCACTTATACCGCCGATGAGGATTGGTTTTCCTGCCAGACGACTGTCGAGGAGGCGTTCACACGACACGAAAAAGGTGTCGAGATCCATGTGTACTATTGAGCGCAAACCAGCCATAGTGAATGAGTTTAAAATTCAGTGTTGGCTGCATATCGTGTTTTGAGTGTAGAACATAGAGCATGGAGTATGGATTGATACGTGTGAACAAGTCTATGTTCCATGTTCCATCAGCGCAAGCGGTCTATATTCTCCTCCAAAGTTACGTCACTTTTTAATTAATAAGACTAAAAAATAATCAACAAATGATTAAAAAGTAATCAACAATTTTTC
>JBKCJG010000067.1:0-4505 GCA_046301895.1 Flavobacteriia bacterium | reverse complement strand
GGAAAGTCTCAGACAGGCAATGGCGGGCTGCATTCCGATCCGTCGGAAAGAGATAATATCAAACAGCAGATTACAGCGAATGTCGGCAATCCTAAACGTGTTTTCTGAAGCTTCAGAAAACCCCGCTGCATGGGTTTTTTTTCTATCCTAGGAGGTGGTGTTTTTCTTCTATTCTGACACGAACGAAATAGTTTAAGCCTATCAAGAAAAGAAATGAGATTGATTTTGTATTGTTCTGATACGTAAATCTTCTGTCTTGAGCCATCGCTATATTCTAGAAATAAGCGGAGTGTTTGAACTAAATTCGGTTTTTCTTGCCAAAAGATCATATATAGTGACGATTTCCGGTTTTGGTCTTGGAAAATGCTCTATGGAAAGTATATTGTTTGCGTCACTTCATGTTGCGTTTGAGTTTATTCGAATCCTGATTGAATTTTTATGTTCACTAATGATACTTACAGTATTCGTCAAATGTTGAAAATTGTGCGTTGAATGCTTCGGCTGATTGAATTTCAGCTTATCACGTAATAAACATCCGAGGTCTTTTTCGTTGAAAATCGGATTCAAAAAAAATAGCCATTAATCAAAAAAGATCACAGCACGCCAAGGCTATCAAGCTCCTCTACTGAGATCGTTGGGGGGAATAAATGATCTTTTATCTTTTTAAGGGCAAGTTCACCTGTTTTTAATGCATCTGCTTCCGATGAAAAATACCGAATTCCTTGAATGGCCGGAATTTGTTGCTGTTCGATCATCAATTGACCGTCTTTCAGTATCTGATAACCAAACCCATTACCGGGTAACTCCGTTGATATGAGCTCATAAACCGGTTCTGTAGGATGTTGATTTATCTTTTCTTCTGATTCCAGATGCACGCTTTTCGTTCGATTTTCTGAACAACCCGATATTAAGAGCAGAAGGATGAAGGTTGCTTTCTTCATTGTATTTTGATCAGTTTTCCGCTTGCAGAAAGGTTTCTCTTTTCATCAATCAATTCGTAAAAATAATTTCCTGAATTCAAACCTGAAAGATCGAGTTCTAATGTTTTCGAACTCAATAACGTTTTTGAGAATGAAGAGATCAATTGTCCAGCAGAATTATACAAGCGAACCTCCATTTCTTCTATTCCGTTCTGCCATAGAGAAACAGTCGTTTTATTGATTACCGGATTAGGGTATGCTCGTGATTCCAGCTTTATGGACTGCTCATCAATTCCTGCAATACAGTAATAGGCATAGAAGTCGTCCAGAAATTCGCCATTATAGCCTGTACCCAGGAAGGCAATTCCTTCCAGTTGAAACGCGATTGCATTTTTTCTTCCCGGACCGAGAAGGTCGGTTCTTTGTATCCAGGAATTGGAAAAATAATTGTATTCCCAGACATCATTTCTGTAGGTGTTTGTTGCGTCTTCTCCGGTAGCGATGTATCCGGAAGGGAAGAATCCCCAGCCAACTGCTCCTGCACGCGGCGCAGAGGGGAGATTGGTTTTTTGAATCCAGGAATCAGTGGTTGGCTCGTACATCCAGAAGTCGTTTTTTAGAACACCATCGTCACCTGTACCAACGTAACCTTGTTCGCCTGACGTGAACCCAACCGCTTGTCGACGAGCTGTTCCTCCAAAGTCATTCAACTGAATCCAGCTATTTGTTAGTGGGTCGTATTTATAGAAATCCTTCTTGAGTCCCGAAGCATCCTGCCCTGTGCCAACGTAACCGAAATTACCGATTGAAAATGCAACTGCTTGCCTTCTGTCCGAACCCATGAAATCAGCTTTTTGCGACCAGGCTCCTGTTTCGCCATCAAACTCCCACAAATCACCAAAATAGGGGTTTGTTTCGCCTTGACCAAGACATAAATAGCCTTTGTTTCCGATCGAAAAAGCGCTTGCAGATCCTCTATCTAGACCATCGCCGTTAGGACCTCCGATTGAGGTCTCTTCGTCCCAGTCATCTTGATTCAGGTCGTAAGAATATACTTTCCTTTTGAACCCGAAGTCATCTAATCCGCCTAGGACATATCCTTGGCCGAATAAGGTGAAATTTGCACAGACTGCTCTTGGACTGCCTTTAACTGAATCCCTGATTATCCAATTGTTTTGTGCAAATCCAAAAACAGGTCCAAGAAATAAAATACTTGTAATGAACTTTTTCATACTAATAGTGAATTACTTTTTCTGAAAAAATGGTAGTGCCTTTCTCATTCTTTGCGATCAGCACGTAAATTCCCGGTAATTCTCGACTAATATCTATCTGAATATTTTCCTTTGTGCTTTTGTTCATGTGGATCAGACGACCATCGAACGAATACAATGCGATGTCCAGACCTTGAAATTTTGAGCGAATATTTAGGATGTCTGTTGTTGGATTAGGATAAACTGACAAAGAAACCGCTTGGTCCTCCATTAAACCAACATTTGCATAGGGAATATACTCTTCCATTCCTGCCTTTTTTCCGGAATAACCTTTTCCAGTTCCCACATATGCTTTACCATAAGCAGTGAATGCTATTGCATTTTTCCGTTCACTTCCGCCATATGGAGCTCTGACTGACCACTGATCAATTAAAGGATTATATTCCCAAAGATCATCAAGAATACCGCCATCATTCCCCATGCAAACAAATCCTCTGTTTCCGATTGCAAATGTTACTGCTCCACCTCTTTCACTTGCCGGTAAAGAAGCAATTTGAGTCCATTGATTTGTTCCTGCGCTGTAACGCCAGAAATCGTTTTTAAAAACGTCTTGATTGGCACCCAAACCAACATACCCGTACATTCCTATTGAGAAGGACGATAGTTGATAGCGAACTCCACCGGGGAAATTTGCTCGTTGCACCCACTGGTTCAGACTAGGTTTATATTCCCATAATTCATTCGTATAGGAATTAGGACCAACCTTACCACAGCAGACGTAACCTTTTTGATCAAGGGTAAAAGCCGTAGCAAAATAAATCCCATTTCCTCCACCTCCCGGAAAATTAGCTTTCTGCAACCACGCGTTCGTGGATGGGTCATACTCCCATAAATCGTTGAATTTTATTCCAATTGGTGAAGCATCATTATCTATTCCCGTAGCAACATAACCTTTGCCATTCAAAGCAAATCCAACCGCATCACGTCTTCCTGTTCCTGGAATATTTGCCAGCTGTGTCCATGAATCCAATATAGGGTCATACTTCCAGAGGTCATTATGAACAACCTCTGAGGTATCAACGCCTGTGGCGACATAGCCATAATTGTCGATCGAAAATGCAACTGCACGTTCTCTTTTGAGTCCGCCAAAATCATTTTTTTTAGTCCAGAAGTTTTCTGTCTGGCAATAAAGTCCCCAGGGGGTAATTAGAATGTACAGAAGATGAACCAGTTTCATTTTATCGCTTTATTAATTGACCATCCATTAGTTTTTTTCCTGCTACACTTACTGAATAAATGTATGAACCGGCAGGTAAATCAGTAGTATTCAATTTCGTAATTGATCCAGTAATTTGACCTTTCAAGATAGAATAGCCTGTTAAAGAAAAAAGTTCATAGCTCCAGTCTTCTATAATCATATTTAACGTTGGATCTATTGCTAACGTTATTTCATCTGTGAATGGATTAGGAAATGAGTTGATTTTCACAATTCCGGTTTCTTGTTCGTTTAAACCAACTCCGAAAAGAGAAGGGTCATAACTCCAGAAGTCATTCAGATTGATTCCGTTGGTCCCGGTTCCAAAATAGCCAATGTCATTAATTGAAAATGCAACCGGAAATCTGCGGCTTGTTCCAGGGAACTCACCAATCTTTGTCCAAACATTGTTACCAGGATTGAATTCCCAGACTTCATTAGTTACGATTGACAGAGAGCCCGAATAGCCGCACACGAAATATCCTTTGTCATTGCATTCAAAAGCAGCTCCACCGCCTGACATAAGACCTTGGAAGTTAGCTCGCTGAATCCACGTATCTAAGGACGGCTTGTATTCATATAATGATGTATTCGTTTTTACAAATCCGCTAGTGCTCGTTGCAAATGATGCGCTCCATGTGTTCACGTTTATCGGACAACTTGCTTTTGAAGTCCACGAATTCGTAAAAGGGACATATTCATACAACAACGTTCCGGAAAGAATATACCCCCTGTTCTGAATTGAAAAGCATTGAACATCTCCGGGACTCACAGGACAGGTAGCAATCGCCGTCCAGGTATTAAGTTGGGGGTCATAGCAATAAAATTCTCCGTTCAAATAGCTTCCTCCGCCAACATATCCTTTGGTTGAAGTTCCAAATCCAACTGCACCATGATTCACAGTTGGGTAATTCGCTTTTTGTGTCCAGGAATTTGAAGAAGGATCGAATTGCCACCAATCATTGTACGAGATATCAAGGCCTGTTCCATTGACGTGTCCTAGGCCGATGTAGCCTTTGTTACCAATTGAAATTCCGAGCGCTCTATGCCTTCCAACTCCTCCAAAATTTGCTTTCTTATTCCATTCCTCCGCAAAGGAAAGTATTGGAATAGCACAGA
>JBKCJG010000066.1:0-3233 GCA_046301895.1 Flavobacteriia bacterium | reverse complement strand
TAAAATGGGGTATTGGGTGGATATGGACGATCCATACATCACTTACGATCCAAAATACATGGAATCAGTATGGTGGTTATTGGGACAGCTTTACTCCAAGAACTTGCTTTACAAGGGATATACGATACAGCCATACTCCCCCAAAGCAGGAACAGGACTTTCTTCGCATGAATTGAATCAACCGGGATGTTACAGAGATGTGACAGATACGACGGTTGTTGCTCAGTTCACGATTTCTCAGTGGAATGAGGCCTCTCCCTTTGGCCCGCTCCAACAGGAGAAAACGACATATTTGTTAGCCTGGACGACCACACCTTGGACGCTTCCGTCAAATACCGCACTGTGTGTCGGACCAAAGATCGATTACGTTCTGGTGCAATCATTCAATCAGTACACCTTTGGACCGATCAGTGTGATCCTGGCAAAGAACCTGCTAAACTACCAGTTCGGAAAAGGGTACCAAGCGGTTGAAAGCATAGAAGAGCTGAAGAATTACAACGCAGGAGACAAGGTGATCCCATATTTTGTGGAAGGTCAGTGTCTTGGTTCTGAACTGGTTGGAATCAAGTACGAACAATTGCTTCCATACACGTTACCTGCTGAAAAACCAGAAGAAGCATTCCGTGTGATCAGCGGAGATTTCGTGACAACCGAAGACGGGACAGGGATCGTACACATCGCTCCGACCTTTGGAGCAGATGATGCCAAAGTAGCGGCTGATGCAGGCGTACCTGCCATGCTTGTGAAGGATGAAAAAGGAAATCTTGTTCCCTTGGTGGACCTACAGGGTAAATTCAGACCAGAAATGGGTGAATTGGCAGGCGTTTATGTTAAAAATGAATACTACAATGACGGTGAAGCTCCTGAGCGTTCAGCAGATGTTCAGATCGCTATCAGACTAAAAACAGAGAACAAAGCCTTCAAGGTCGAAAAATACGTCCACAGTTATCCGCATTGCTGGAGAACAGACACGCCTGTATTGTATTACCCATTGGATTCGTGGTTCATCCGTGTGACCGATGTGAAAGACCGCATGATCGAACTGAACAACACTATCAACTGGAAGCCAGAATCTACTGGATCGGGACGTTTTGGAAAGTGGTTGGAAAATGCCAACGACTGGAACCTTTCGCGCTCCAGATACTGGGGGATTCCTATTCCGATCTGGTCAACAGAAGAAGGGGATGAACGCATGTGCATCTCTTCCGTGGAGCAATTGAGAGAAGAAGCTCAAAAAGCCGTTGAAGCAGGATTTATGGTGTCAAATCCGCTGGTAGATTTCGAACCGGGAGATATGACCACGGAGAACTATAATAAGATCGATCTTCATAAGAACTATGTAGACAACATTACATTGGTGTCTCCTTCCGGAAAGCCAATGAAGCGAGAAGCTGATCTGATCGATGTCTGGTTCGATTCGGGAGCCATGCCTTACGCACAGTGGCATTATCCTTTTGAGAACAAGGAGCTGATCGATAACCAAGAAGGATATCCCGGTGATTTTATTGCAGAGGGAGTGGATCAGACACGGGGATGGTTCTACACGTTGCATGCCATTGCTACGATGGTATTCGATTCAGTTGCTTATAAGAATGTCGTTTCCAATGGATTGGTTCTGGATAAGAATGGTCAGAAAATGTCGAAGCGTCTTGGGAATGCGGTCGATCCGTTCACGACCCTGGACACGTATGGTGCAGATGCCACACGCTGGTACATGATCACGAACGCACAGCCATGGGACAACCTGAAATTCGACCTTGACGGAGTTACCGAAGTGCAGCGCAAGTTCTTCGGAACACTATACAATACATATTCATTCTTCGCTTTGTATGCGAATATCGACGGGTTTGATTATTCAGCGCAGGAGATCGCATTGAACGAGCGTCCTGAGATCGATCGGTGGATCATTTCAAAATTGAACTCGCTGATCCAGGAAGTAGATGAAGCTTATGCTGATTACGAACCCACGAAGGCCGGTCGTTTGATCCAGGATTTTGTAAACGAACAGTTATCGAACTGGTATGTGCGTTTGTGCCGTCGTCGTTTCTGGAAAAGCGACGATGCCAAGGATAAAACAGCGGCCTATCAGACCTTGTATACCTGTTTGGAAACAGTCGCATTGCTCGGTTCACCAATCGCACCATTTTTCATGGATCAATTATTCTGTGATCTAAATACCGTGACAAAACGATATACGGCAACTTCCGTTCACCTTGCTGACTTTCCGATAGTGGATCGAATAGCGATAAATGTTGACCTGGAGGCGCAGATGGACATTGCGCAGCGCACCTCATCACTCGTCCTTGCACTCCGTAAGAAAGAAAAGATCCGCGTGCGTCAGCCGCTTCAAAAGATCATGGTGCCGGTATTGAACAAGTCGTTCGCGTCAAACATTCTCCATGTGCAAGACCTTATTCTTTCCGAGGTGAACGTTAAGGAGCTAGAATTGCTGGAAGAAGGGAACGGCATGCTTGTGAAGAGCATCAAACCGAACTTCAAGACGATCGGTCCGAAGTATGGCAAGCAAATGAAAGCAATCGCAGCGCTGGTTGGTCAAATGAGCAATGACGATATCGCTACCGTGGAGGCCAGCAATGGTTGGTCAGGTGTGATCGATGGCGAAAACATTGTGTTAGACTTGAATGACTTCGAGATCGCTGCTCAGGACATTCCGGGATGGTTGGTAGCAACAGAAGGTGGTTTAACTGTAGCACTGGATATTACCATCTCAAATGTGTTGAAAGCTGAAGGTATTGCCCGTGAGTTGATCAACCGCGTACAAAACCTTCGCAAGGATTCAGGTCTGGAAGTAACTGATCGCATCGTTTTGAGGCTTGAAACGAGTGAAGCGATCGGTGAAGCGATCAAAGCGAACATGGACTATGTGTGCAATGAGGTGTTGGCAAACGGCATTGAGTTTGGGGGAGTTAGTGCGCGTGCGTTGGTT
This sequence comes from Flavobacteriia bacterium, assembly GCA_046301895.1. Taxonomy (GTDB): domain Bacteria; phylum Bacteroidota; class Bacteroidia; order Flavobacteriales_D; family Crocinitomicaceae; genus M0103. The sequence goes on along the minus strand of JBKCJG010000066.1, from coordinate 286 downwards.
ACAGATCTGGAGGTTGATGGGGATACGAAGATCGACCTGGTGAGAGGGTAGTTTCTTTTTTTAACACATAGGGCACATAGGCACAATAGATGTGCATGGTGTTGAGGTATCAGTAGGGACATCCCTGCGGGATTGTTTTCTTTCTTTTAACACATAGGGCACATAGGCACAATAGATATGCATGGTGTTGAGGTATCAGTAGGGACATCCCTGCGGGATTGTTTTCTTTCTTTTAACACATAGGGCACATAGGCACAATAGATATCCATGGTGTTGAGGTATCAGT
>JBKCJG010000065.1:0-11116 GCA_046301895.1 Flavobacteriia bacterium | reverse complement strand
ATCTTCCCCTTTTCCGTAGAAGACATTCAGTTTCTGATCGAAGTCCATTCCTGAATCCTTGAGTGTTTTACCGGACGTTGACCCGTCGAATAGTTCCTGCTGCACCTCTTCCATGAACTCGTATTTCACAAGATCATCCAGGGAGACTTTTTGCAAAAGGGTAATGTTGTTCAGACTGAAAACCGTCACCGCATCTTTCGGGATAAGATCTTCAGAACGTTGGGAATACACCTGACTGCCTGTTGCAAGGCACATCAGTACAGCGAATAGCTTCGGAAAGGAATGTCGGATCACGTTATTTCATGTAAATTCTGCTGCGAATTTACTAAAATAAAGCGTCGGCTTACTTCAATGGAGACAGATAGATGGTATTTTCGAGGATGTCCGAATTCTGCGTCAGCGCGTACGGATTTGTTTTTATCATCACGGCCATCTTATTTTTGGACAGGATCGCCGATGGATTGTCGAATTTATCGACACTTCGCTCAAACCGCGTGATGGAAGTGTAGTTACCTTCCTTCAATTTGTCGATGTCTTCCTGCTTGAAATCTTTGGTTTTTTTAACAGTGATCTCCGGGATCGAGCGCACCATTTTCTGACCGTCCCAACTCAACCACGCATGTTCCAGTTCCGGAATGTTCTTTTCTTTGCTTTCTTCCTGGATCACTTCTCTCAATGCATTTTGCAGCGCCATCACATTTGTAAAGTCACATTGCAATTTGAAGATGAAATCGTTGAAATTACTTTCTATCACCACGTTTGAGATGCCCGCTTTTGACTCCAGTTTATTCTTGAAAGAGGTGATCTTGGTCTGCAATTCTTCAATGGTTGGTACTTTTTGACCTTCCAGGCTGTCCAGCGCCAGAATGGAGACGATCTTGACCTTGCTCGAGCTCAGGTTCACGGCGTACTTAAAGGTTCCGCTGCCATCGTTTTTGATGGAGATATCATCGATGATCTCAATGCAGGAAGTGGTTCCGAACAGTGCAAAAGCGAAGGCAAGAAAAGTAAACAGTTTCATGGTGCTAATTTAGACATTTCAGCGTTTGGCAAAAACGATACCAAAGAAACAGAATTTGATTTTAATACCCGTAATCGCCAAATATTTCCTCTCATTTGCCTTTTCTGGAGTATATTTGTTTAAAATTCAGTCGTATGTCAGAGCAATCACGCATTTCAACGGAAAGAGCACCAAAACCGGTTGGTTTGTATCCGCATGCACGCAAGGTGGGCAATTTGCTGTTCCTTTCAGGAGTAGGTCCGCGCGTGGCAGGTTCAGATGCAACAGATTCAGAAGTACCGGGATTGAAGCTCGATAAGAACGGAAACTTCATCGAGTTCGATTTTGAGGCACAGTGCCGCAGCGTGTTCGACAACGTGCGCATCATCCTGGAAGAATCCGGTTCCAGCTGGGATCAGTTGGTGGATGTTACTGTGTTCCTGGTGAACATGAAGCGCGATTTCCATGTTTACAACCGCGTGTACGCTGAATACTTCAAAGACAATCTTCCGTGCCGGACAACGGTAGAGATCAATTCTCTTCCAACGCCGATCGCGATCGAATTAAAATGCATAGCAACAATAGATCAATAACATGACAGGTTTCATTATCCGCTGCCTCGTGGCGGCACTCGCTCTTGGCTTCAATACGTTCTTGTTCATCAACGGTAACTGGGGATGGGGGATCACGTTCCTTTTCGTGACGGCGATCATCGGTCTATCTTTCTTCCGCAATGAGAACATGATCCTTGCGCTGAACCAGATGCGTCTGGGAAATACAGATAAGGCAAAACATTACATCAACAAGATCACGGCTCCGCAGTTCTTGCCAAGAAAGCAGCACGCATACGTGTTGTTCCTTCAGTCGGTGATGAACACGCAGGAATTCGGTTTCGCGAAAAGTGAGCAGTACTTGCGCAAGGCACTAACGCTTGGTTTGAGAACAGCACAGGACAATGCCGTAGCGCGCATGCACCTGGCTGGGATCTGTTTGCAGACAGGACGTAAAACTGAAGCGGAGAAATTGTTGGCGGAAGCAAAGAAAATGGACAATTCCGGTATGTTGAGAGAGCAGATCAACATGATGCAGACGCAGATGAAGATGGCGCCTTCCAAGAATCAGATGCGCATGGCACAGATGATGGGCGGACGCAAGAAGATGCCTCGTATGCGTTGATCATGTCGGCAGAACGCATCTACTCAACTCCCTGGTCCGATTACGAACTGATCGATGCCGGAGGAGGAAAAAAACTGGAACGCTGGGGAAAGATCATCACGATCCGACCGGAGGTACAGGCCTATTTCAAATCAGAGAAGACATTCAAGGAGTGGGAACAGATGGCCCATTGGGAATTCGTTTCCAAAGGTGGTCAGTCGGGTGTGTGGAAAGCCCTGAAAAAGGATGTTCCGCGCCAATGGTCGATCTCCTTTGAAAAACTCCATTTCCACCTCGAACTGACAAAGTTCAAACACCTCGGTTTGTTCCCGGAACAACGCACCAACTGGGATTTCATCAAAAAGCACATTGGCTCAGACGACAAGTTCCTGAATCTGTTCGCCTACACGGGAGCTGCATCCTGCGTTGCGCGTTATACCGGAGCAGAAACGTACCACGTTGATTCGGTTAAGCAATTGATCTCTTGGGCGCGTCAGAACATGGAAGAAAGCCGTTTGCTCAACATCAAATGGGTATTGGAAGATGCTTTGAAGTTCGTTGTGCGAGAGCAAAAGCGCGGAAACAAGTACAAAGGCATCATCATGGATCCACCGGCGTGGGGTCTTGGCGCAAAAGGGGAGAAGTGGAAACTCGAAGAGAAGATCGACGAACTGCTTGCTACGGCTGCTTCATTAATGGAGGAGGACGGATTCCTGATCATGAACACCTACTCTCCAACACTCGATAACGACATGATCAGTTCGCTGGCGGAAATGTATTTCGAAGGTCGTCAGATCGAAGTGAAGGAACTGTGGATGAAAACCACCACCGGAAAGGATCTGTATTTCGGGAATTTGTTGCGGGTAGGAAAGTTCAATCAGTAATTCATTATCCGAACAGTCGTACCTGTTAACTCAGAATTTATTGCGAACTCGGCACCCATTTCCTCTGCCCGTTGCTTCATGTTTTGGACCCCGTAACCAGGTGTGTAATTCGCAAGGTCGAACCCTAATCCATTATCTGAAACACTGAAACTGTTTTCCGTAAATCTTACAACAACACTTGTGGCTTTTGAATATTTAACAGCATTATTTATGGCTTCCTGAGCAATCCTGTAGAGATGTAATGCGTTTGCCGAAGCAATTTCTTGTGATCCATCACATTCTATTTCACAATTGATGTTGAGTTTGTCGTGCGATCGCTTCATTGCAAACTGTTCTATTTTATCGAGCAGGTCCGCTTTTTTGATCGCATCCTGGCGGATCGACCAGATCGTCTCTCTCAAAAGTACAGAGGCTCCTCTGCTCAGTGCTGCGAGATCGCCCAGTTCAGATTGATCTTCGGGTTTGTTCGTTGTTGCAGCTTTGATATCAAGTTTAGATGTAATGAGTGTTAGCTCGGCCCCAATATTGTCATGTAGGTCGCGGGAAATGCGCATTCGTTCAAATTCAAGGTCCTTTAAATTTTGTAACTCCAGACGGCGCTTTTCTGAGGTCCTTCTGTATTGGATACTAAGCGCAGAGAGTAGAACCACTACAACCGTTAGTCCAAGAACCCATAACCAGTTTCTGAAGCTGTTGGTTTTGAGGCGTTCATTGAGCAATTCGTATTCTTTTTCCTGTGTTTCGAACTGAACTTGAAGCTCAGCCAGCTTATTGCGCATCGATTCATTGGTAAGACTATCCTTGAAGCGAATGCCATTTCGTTCATCAGACAAGGCTTCCCTCATTTTCCCTTCCGATTCGTTCAATTTAGCCCGCTTGTTGTATGCTGAGGACAAAAGAACATACAGTCCCTTCTTGCCGGCATATTCAATTACAAAATCTAAATTACTCCTGGCTGAATCGGGATTATTTTGAGTAATGTAAATATCAGAGAGTATCAAAAAGGTTTCACAGATCCCAAGTGTATCTTGCATATCGAGCCTTAGCTGCAAAGCTTCTTCAAAATACGGTTTCGCCTGATCCGGTTTATCCTGAAGTACCATCAGCCCTCCCAAATTATTCAGGCTGTACGGCAGGCCAGAGCGGTCTTTGTATTTTCGCTTTAATTCGAGTCCACGGGTGTAATAGATGTAAGCGCTGTCATAATCAAGCTGCATTTCTTTAAGAACCCCATAATTATCATACAGCCCCATGAGAATTATTTCGTAACCTTTAGCCTCGGCTAATTGGAGGCTTTTTCGCATATAGTAGAACGCATTGTTGAGATCACGACGTTTCATGCGATAGCCCAATTCTCCATACGACCGCGCAAGCTTATCTGTTTTCCCCATTCTTTTATAACCGGCAATGGAGCGCAGTGCATAATGGAGCTCAAGGTCGTATTTTCCGAGGTAATAATAGAGCAGACTGATGTTCTCGTATGCTTCCATTTCTCCAAGGATATAGCCGTTTTTTTTGGCCTGTGCAGCAATGGTCAGATAAGTTTTAACCAAATTCCCGGGATCCTTGACTTTTTGTTCGAAAGGAAGATGGTTCAAGGAGTCGATCTGCTTTCTGTTTTGGCTCAACACACAAACAGGAATCAGCAGTAAAATAATGACCAATGAAGCACTTTTCTGAATCCTACTTTTGACAAGAACGTTCCAAAAACTTAAACTCATACTTATATGATCCCTCCTTTTTGAGCTTTATCCAGCGCTCCTGTCCTGTTGTTCACACCCAATTTTCTGTAGGTGTTTTCAACGTGTTTTCTCACAGTACCGTAGGAAATGAATAAATTATCCGCAATTTGCTCATAGCTGAGCCCTTTAGATAGCTGCTCAAGCACTTCCACTTCTCTTTCGGTCAGTTGATAATCGATCTGATCTCGGGTATGTTCGGAAGGGGAAGATCTTCGAATAAGCTGCAGGGCCTTTTTTGCGATCATAGCACTCATGGGCATGCCGCCCTCCAGCGCTTCAAAAATCGAGCGGTGGATCTTTTGTGGGATCTCATCCTTCAGTAAATAACCGCAAGCTCCGGCCATCATAGCGTCGAACAGGTTTTGCTCATCATCGAAAACAGAGGACATAACGATCTTGATCTGTGGCCAGCGGTTCGTGATCTGATCTGTGGCTTCTATACCATTCATGACCGGCATGTTAATATCCATGATTATCACGTCAACATTATGGTCATGCTCAAGCAGTTTTATTATTTCCAGTCCATTGGCGGCACTGAATTTTAATTTAAAATCTGGTGAAAGCAGGATCTTGGCCTTCAAAGCCTCGGCAATTCGGGTTATATCTTCTACAATAGCAATTTGGATCATATCATTTTTTTGTGACAAAATTAATGTGCCTGCACCGCCCTTGAAATACGCAACACTGCGTATTTCCCACCATCTGAAGTGCAGGTAATTTTGTCAAGTCTCATTCTAATGTGAAAAGTTAAAAATTTAAACAAGTAAAATATGAAAAAGATATTATTTTCTGCAGGTTTTCTACTCCTAGCTAATTTAAGTTTTAGCCAATGGTCTCAAGTGAATAATGGAATACAAGATCTCTCTCTGGGAGTTCGATCTATTTCAGGACATAATGGTAATTTGTACACAGGTACGTTGGGTGGATTTAAGTTGTACAAGAGTTCCGATTACGGGAATAATTGGTCGGAAATTGCTCCTCCTGTGATTAGCGGAATACCTGTTTCAACTCATTCTTACGGAAACCGTCTTTTCTTCGGGTTAAATGTTTCATGGAATGATCTGTATTACACCGATGATGATGGAGCAACCTGGCAAGCTGCTCAAGGAGGTCCGCAAAGCTCTGTGGTGCGCGGTTTTTTTACATTATCCAGCACGCTCTTTTGCTTTACAAGTAATTTAGGTATCTACAGATCAACCGACGGTGGGACTACTTGGTCGCAGGTTAATAATGGACTAACCATACTGAATGTTGTAAAAATAGAGGCTATTGGTAGTCGATTGTTCGCATGTACCATCAATGGAGGTGTTTATTTGTCGGATGATAACGGTGATACCTGGATTCAATCCAATAATGGTATTTCATCAAGTCATCTTGCAGGATATCAATTATTTCGGTTGGGATCCGACCTCTATTATATGGATCAATCTGCAGGTAGGTATAAAAGTACGGACCAAGGAAATAGCTGGAATTCTATGACCCAACCTTCATTCTGGGGCATTAAACCTAGAATAGTTTATCGAAATGCCCAATCAGGCAATATCTATATGAAAAATGCTTTTGGAGTATTTGGTGAAATAGACAGCCTTTTTGTCTCTTATGATGAAGGTACTAACTGGACAAACATTACCGGAAATCTTCCACAGGCATTTAATGAGGCTGAATTCACCGAATATAACGGATATGTTTTCTATGCCTATGATATTCTTGTTCCGGGAGAAGGAGTTTATCGGAAAGGGGATTTCAATGTGCTTTCAGAAAAAGAGGAATGCGTAATCGAGATTTATCCAAACCCCACAAGTGACAGGATCAATGTGACCTGTGACCAACCCTTGCAATCGGTTTCAATGATTGATCTTTCAGGTAGAACGGTCCTTGTCAAAAGTTTGAATTTCAACAAAAGCTGCTCATTGGAAGTTGCTGAACTCCCAAAAGGATATTACGTACTCAAGTTAACTACTTCCAACGGCACTCAAGTTGCGAGAAAAGTGATCATCGAGTAGTGGGGACAGACCGGAATAACGTATATCGGTACTCAACCACATTTTGAACATTCGTATCGGAACTTCATGATGAAAACGCTTCGATGCATGATAGGAAATATACGCAACTCTGCGTATTTCCCATGGTTATCAAACTACAGACCTTTGTGATGTAATTAAAAATTAAAACAATGAAAACAATTTTAACTACCATCTTAATGCTTTCTGCAAGCTACCTGTTCAGCCAGGACGTTATTAACTACAAGGTTTTAAAGAACGATCCAGCCGAACCGAAAAATTCTCTGAACCTGGAATTCATGAACATGGATGTCAATACAAAATTTGTCGATAATTTATCGCTTAACATCGGACTTTTTGGTTACTCTAAGATCACCAATAATCTGAATGTGGCTTATCAGATCAATAAGAGTTACATGGTATTGGGAAGATTACTCAACAAACAGTTTCCGGGTAATTTAGATATCAATGCCGGAATTCAACTCTTTCTTACCGATAACACCTTCAACAGAACGGTGGATGTTGTTCTGGATTCAAAAGACAAATCTGTTGGTAACACAACCTACACGCTAACGAAGTCGTTGGCTGTGCCTGCAACATTGCGTAAAAAGTTAGGGATCCAGGGTGGTGCGATCTTTAAGCGAAGCGCATTCGAATTTACGGATACTGACAATCTTCTTGCACACACAAGTATCGGTTTCTATGCCGGGATCTTGTCTCGGAAGATCACCAACATCGTTATCTATGACGACAATTATGGGAACAGTTTCAGATCTTTCGGTAGTGATGTGTTCTTTGATGCCCTGGTTCTTCCTGTTAATACATTCAAAAGCGTCGAAACAGGAGTAAATGAAAAACATAAATCACAGCCATTTGGTTTTCGTTGCGGGTACCGTTTGTATCAGGTTGAAAAGAAAGAGTTTACCGGAAAGAAATTCGGGATCAGCGGTACGGCAAGTTTTGGATACAGACCGCATCAGGGATGGAATTTGTCGGCTGGTATTGGAATTTCAATCTTAAAACGCTGATCGATGAGGGTGTGCTTTGTATTTCTGATCCTGTTGAGTATTACAGCGCAATCACAAACGAGTGTTGAATCATTCACCTATTTGGGAGAACGCTACGGAGCAAACGAATCCTACCTGGGATTCAACCCGACTCTGAGTATGCTCCGAAACAAGGTAGCGCCATATCCGGAAAGACACACGGTCAATGCATTATCCTTTGACTTTAATTACAAAAGTGTAAACACCGACAAGGGAGGAATTCGGTTGAATTTCAATAATAAGGGTATAGGTGATCTTGTTAGTTTGACCAGGTCTGTTGCGAAAGGGCAGAAAGATTCCAATGTGGAGGAAACCACTTATTTGGGGACATTGATAGCGCAGATCGATCTGGATATAAATGTGAATAAACCAGACGGACGAGTGCAATATTCGATAGGTGCTTCGCATACGGATTATCTGTATGCGGGAAGGTATACTGTTGATTCGTTAAATGGTCAATTCACGCTGAATCCGCAGGGTTGGTATCTTACGGTCGGTCCTCACTTGATGGTCAATGCTGTGCTTACCGATTTTCTCTTGGCTGAAATATCAGGGGGTTATGGGTTTACATATGCACGTCCGATCAGTGTGGAGGATGCGTATCAGCCCGATGCTGTTTATCCGATTCCCGGATTTGGGAATGTAAAGCTGGAACTGCAATCGAAATGGGGGGTGTATGCCTGTGGGCATTACAGCTGGATCACGAACAAAGGACCAATTCCCTCAGCTGGAAAGCGCTTGGATCTTTTTATAGGATTCCGCTTCATGCTGGATAAAAGGGACTAGCTAAACCTTGCCGTAAGGAACTGTGGATGAAAACCACAACAGGTAAGGATTTGTATTTCGGGAATTTGTTGCGGGTGATTTAGTTTTTAAAGGTTTTTAGCCACAGATGCACAGATATTAAAAGAGGGCATACATGCTTAACCATGTTAATCACCGAGTCTTTAAATGTCCTTTGTATAATTACCACAACAAGAAATCATCTGTGCATCTGTGGCGAACCATGTTTATTCCTCACATTCTGATCAACTAACCAAACCAATAATAATCATCTTTGAATCTTTTCTCAGTGTTACTTCGTGGTGTGGTTTTTATCAGATGCCTTCCTGCGATTTTTTAGAAAGTTTTATTGATCCTGTTCTTCTTCCAGGATCTTATCCGCTAAAACAGCACTTAATTTAAAGTAACTTTCGTTGGTCCAGCCGCCGACGTGCGGTGTCAGGATCACGTTGTCTGAGGAGAGTAAATACTTGAAATCTTCCGGCAATTCCTGCTCAAAAAAGGATTCAAAGCTGCTTTTTTCGTATTCCAGTACATCCAGTCCGGCTCCAACAACTTTGCCTTCCTTCATGGCTTTCACCAGCGAAGCCGTCTCCACGATCTTACCGCGCGACAAGTTCAACAGATAGATGGGTTTTTGCAGGCGGTTAAAGAACTGATCATTCGCCATGAACAGGGTTTCCGGATTCTGTGGAATGTGGAACGAGATCACGTCGGCATTCTTGAGGATCGCATTCAAAGTGCACTCCATTACGAAATGGTCTCCAAAGCCTTTCTTGTATTTGTCGTAGGCCATTAGTTTGACGTCAAAACCGCGCAATTTCTTGGCAAAGGCACTTCCGTTGTTCCCGTATCCGATGATCCCGACCGTTTTACCGTCCAGCTCAACGCCACGATTCCCTTCGCGGTCCCATTTACCGCTGCGCACTTCACGGTCTGCCGTGTGGAGTTTGTTCATCAGGGAAAGCAGCATTCCCAAGGCATGTTCACCAACTGCATTTCGGTTTCCTTCCGGAGCGTTGTTCACGGTAATGTTGCGTTTCTTGCAATAGCGCACATCAATGTTTTCCATTCCTGCTCCCGAACGTGCGATCCATTTCAGGTTCGGGGCGAATTGAAGGAACTCCTCGTTCATTGCAAAACGCGAACGGATCACGATCCCATGTGCATCCGAGATCGCATTCAGGCACTCGTCCTTTGACAGTTCCGAAGCCTCCAGACAGGAATACCCGGCTTTTGTCAGCCTTTCGGCCAGTATCGGATGAACGGTATCGAGAAAAACGACTTTCATGAAGGAAAGATAGGAATTTTTTAAAGAGAACAAAGAGCAAGGACTTGGTGAATTGAATCAGCTCAATCCCACAAGAGACAAGTTAAACAGGGCAAATAATCGAATTAGTTTAAAGGATCGAGTCTTTGTTCTTTGGAATAATTTAACGATGAAACAGGAACAAAAAGTTCTTATCGGATGAGGCTCTTCAAGAGGGCTACTTCGTCCTCAAGGATCTGGATCGTTTTCTCGTATTGCAGGATGAGTTTTTCCGGAATATTAATGTGATTGATGCCAATATTTCCTTCTTGCTTACAATTATTAAAAACCTGTTTTTCATCAAATCCAAGTACTTCCATCGGTTCAATACCTAATATACTGCTGATTTCATTCAGGCGGTTGATCGTCAATTGCGTTTCGCCTGACTCGATCTTCGAATATGCACGTGTTGTAAGACCCAATTGTGTGGCAACATGCTCTTGGGTGAAGTTCTTTAGTTCTCTGATCTGTTTGATCTTTATCTCCGGACTTGCTATCATCTTTTATGTATTAATAGTTCAAAATTAGAAATAATAGTGCAAAATAAGAAATTTTAGTATAGGATTTTGAGCGATTTGAAAATTACTTTTGTTTACCACCCTGCGGTTTTCTGAGATAACAGAAATATGAGAACCTACATTGCTTCAGAACTATTCACTGCAAATGTTAATGGAAATTTTCCATTGGACGTAAAGTTCGTGTTGAAAGCTGCAGAAGTAGATAATAAAGAACTTTTTACTCGGGGGATTTACACACTGTCGTTTCAAGGAGAGCTGCTTTATATAGGGAGCTATTCCGGTCAGAAAAACGTAGCAGTCGTTCGATGGCAGAACGAACTACAAACGCATTCCATGCGAGGATTTAATGTTGGTTTTACACCTGCAGCCTGGAGAACACTTCAGGGTACTCAACAATCGAAATCTGCTAATTTCCCTTCTCGAATAGAGGATTCCGGGTATTTAACATCGGCGAAACGAGTGTTGTTCGCAGAAGAGAACTGGTACTTGCTTTCTCAAAATCCGGACAACTGGCTATCCTATTTTTCTTTTTGCTGGATGCCTTTGTCTCCCAAATTAAAACGATCAAAAAAAGAGCTTGAGACGCTCACCAATCAATTACGTAAATTTTATAAACCGAGGTGTAATGGGTAGAAAAAGTTTGATTTCAATTTTGATAATTGTTTCAATGGGTAATGTT
>JBKCJG010000064.1:0-3321 GCA_046301895.1 Flavobacteriia bacterium | reverse complement strand
CATGTGTTAGGCCTGCCGCTAGCGTTCATCCTGAGCCAGGATCAAACTCTCCGTTGTATAAAACTTTGAATTTTGTTGAGGCTCGTTAATTTAATTCTTACGCTGTTTCCTTATTTCTCAATCTTTCAAAGAACTTCTTTGGACTTTAAATCTTATACCATAAGACTAAAAGACTATCCATTTCCTGTTTTCTAAATCCCATATCTCGCTCGATTGGGGTTGCAAAGGTAATCACTTATTTTATTCGGTCAAGTGTTTTTTAAAGTTTTTTTACTTTTTTGTGCAAAACACCCCAAATCTTTCAACATTAATCGTCTACTCAATTTATCCCTTTTTGTTACCTTCACTTTTAAAAAAATCCGCCTTCCGTCGTAAGCGGGGTGCAAAGATAGACACTCTTTTCTTTTTATCAAGGTTTTCAACAAAAGTTTTTTGAAAAAAATAAATAGCCAGTGTAACTAGCTGATAATCCTTGGCTTGAAGAGAAATACAGTTAAGTTCATTTGGTGCGAAGGGACTCGATCAGCCTTAAATAAGTTACGTTAGGTGATGCATGCTCCTTAATTGCCAATGCAATTGGACACGTAATCAATTGATCTCCGTGAACACCCAAGGCAAGATGGGATCTTCCTTCTACTAAAAATTGAACAGCGTAATTTCCCATTCTGGTAGCCAGAATTCGATCTTGAGCAGTTGGACTTCCTCCACGCTGAATATGACCCAATACCGAATGGCGCAAATCATATTCAGGCAAATGCGGCTTGACCTTATTCAAAATATCCAGGGCATGACCTTGATCGTCCCCCTCTGCAACAAGTATGATCGTACTCCGACGACCTTTATTCTGATTCCTTATATCATGAACCAATTTATTAATGTCAGTTACCTCTTCCGGGATCAGAACAGACTCCGCACCTGAGGCGACAGCAGCATGCAAGGCAATGAATCCTGCATCCCTGCCCATCACTTCCACAAAGAACACCCGATGATGACTGCTGGCTGTATCGCGAATCTTATCCACCGCATCGATCACTGTATTAACGGCAGTATCAAACCCGATGGTATAATCGGTACCATAAATATCATTATCTATCGTTCCCGGTACACCAATGATCGGAAGATTCATTTCCTCTCCCAATATGGTTGCTCCCGTAAATGTCCCGTCACCGCCTATGACTATAAGGCCATCAACATTCTTCGATCTTAAAAAATCGATCGCTTTCTTTCTACCTTCCTTTTGAATGAATTCCTTGCAACGAGCACTCCCTAGTATCGTCCCTCCGTACTGAATAATATTGTCAACATCCGAATACTTCATCTCCTTGCCCCTTCCTTCGATCATTCCCCTGTAGCCATCATAAATTCCAAATGGCACGATCCCATCATGCAAACATGTCTTCACGATACTGCGAATGCAAGCATTCATTCCTGGTGAGTCACCTCCGGAGGTGAGAAAAGCGATCTTTTTCATAGCGTTGAAATTACGAAAATCAAAAAAACTTTCAACTACCTTTATGGAATAATACGATCAAAACATCTTAGTGGTGTATGCTGTCATTCGGGCGAAAGAAATACAATGATAAAACCGACGAGGAACTCGTTGCACTTTACAAGCAGGAAAAGTCTTCTGCATGTATTGGGGTTTTATATGAACGTTACAGTCATTTAGTAGTTGGTGCCTGTATGAAATATTTGAAAAACCCGACAGATGCAGAAGACGTAGCGATGCACATCTTTGAAGGATTGCACTATAAACTGATCAAACATGAGATCACTTTTTTCAAATCATGGCTGTACATGGTAACAAAGAATGAGTGTTTCATGTTGCTACGTAAAAAGGGGAAAGAATATTCCAACGGAGAAATTAGCGACCTGGCTGATGATCCGATCAGCGAGACTGCAACTTTGGAAGAAACAAAACTTAAAGCACTCGAAGAGATCCTTCCTTCACTGAATGACGATCAACGCATTTGTATCGAACTATTCTACTTAAAGGATCAATCCTATCAACAGATCAGCGAGGAACTCAATATGTCCCTCATGCGAGTAAAGAGTGCGATACAAAACGGCAAACGAAATTTAAAAATACGATTGGAAGAACGAAATGAATTCAAACCAGAAACATAGAAATAATCTTTCCAGGGAAGATATTGATCTGTACCGTTCGACCCAGGACGAGTCAGTGAAACATTCCGTTGAGAAAAAAGCCCTAGAGAATGATTTCGATGCCGATGCATTGGAAGGTTGGAGCCATTCGGGATTGAGCATGGCGAATTTGAAGCGTCTCGATAAACGATTCAAATCAGGTTCATCTGCCCTGTATTGGGTTGTCGGATCTGCGACCATTCTAATTCTTGGACTGATCTTCTTCCTTAAAACGGATCTGACGCAGGAAAAGGAACCACTACAACAACAGTCAACCAATATCACTATTGAAAAAACTGATGTTGTGCTACCTGAAAAGATCGAGGCTATGGAGGAACTTCCGTTAAAGGAACAGATCAAGATAAAGACTATCATTCAAGATTTTACAGTGCAGCAAGAAGAAAAGGTTGAACTCCAAGAAACAGAAAAACCTTCAAAAGTTGATGATCTGCCTGTAAAACCCATTGAAGAAACCAGGCCCCAAACGACTTTGAGCCGTGAAACGGTTTTGGGTAAGGAGGTCTACCTGCACGATCTGAAACTGCTTGATTACCGAGCTTACCGCTCCAGACCAAAGATCACAACGAAACAAATGGTACTTACAGGAACTCCAGCAAATATTGGAGAAACCTCATCCACTGAGGAAGAAACTCAATGGAAAGATGTTGAGGTACCCTACATGGACTACCTTGAAAAAACCATGGAGTTGTTCTCCAGAGGACAAAACAAAAAAGCTTTGGCCAGATTCGAGGTGATCCTTGACACTTATCCGGATGATCTGAACGCTAATTTCTATGCAGGTTTATGCTATTACAACCTGAAGGAATTCACCAAGGCGATCACAGTATTTGCGAAATGTCAGGATTCCAAATACTCTAATTTCAATGAGGAAGCAGAATGGTACCTTGCAAAGAGCTTTCATGCAGCAGGTAACGACACTCAAGCTCGTGAGCTCTTCAGGAAGATCGTAGATGAAAAAGGATATTACGCCAAACAAGCGGAAAAAATGCTGAAATAAAAAAGGGGCCGATCAAGGCACGAATGGTCGGAAGAAATTCCGGCCATTTTTTATGTTTTAAAAAAGAGCTTCGGATCACCTCCACACTGAATAACAATAAGAGCAATCGTTAGATTTCTAATTTCCATTGCAAATCGTCTTTTAGCTGTTTTATATCC
>JBKCJG010000063.1:0-18275 GCA_046301895.1 Flavobacteriia bacterium | reverse complement strand
ATGATCAAGTTACAACATATCGTTTTATTTGCTGTTTTACTGGTAACAGGACCTTCAGTAGCCACTAAACTCTTCGATCAAGGTTTAAAAGCAGCCAACACCAAGAAATACAGCGAAGCGGTCATTTGTTTTGAAAAGGTTGTCGAACAGGAAAAATTCAATGTTTCAGCTTACTACAATTTGGGCAACTGTTACTACCGTTTGCGCAAATACGGGAAAGCGATCCGGGCTTTTGAAAAATTACTGAAATTGAACCCACGGGATCCAGAAGTACCAATGTCACTTGAATTATGTTACAACAAGATAGGCCCTGAAAATTCATGGACACCACACACAGGTGGACTTCAGCGCCTGATCTGCGGTGTCGGTTCATCGACTTGGGCTTGGTTGTCGATCTTCATTTCGATGTGCTTGGGATTAACCGTTTTTGCCCTTTTCAGACTCAGCGGTACACCATGGAAACGCTTGTTATTTATTTCAGCCCTTGGTGAAACAGTCCTGTTGATCTCTTTCGTGATTGCAGCGTCCAGTGCTTATGATTACACACAGAACGATCGGTTTGCCATTGTCACCGGCAAATCGGCACCAACCTATCTGAACGATCTCGGTGAGCGATCGGAACTTGTTTTATCGGAAGGCACCAAACTAGAGATCATCGGCATAACAAAAACAAAGTTACAAGTAATGCTGCAGAACGGTCAGAAGGCACTTGTGTCAGCAGAAGATATCGAAAGGATCTAAGCCTTTTGTGCAGTCGTTCTGAATTGCCTACCTTTGTGCGCCTTATCATGGAAAAAAAGCAGAACATCCGTAATCTTTCGTTCGAAGAATTGAAACATTCGCTCGAACAGCTTGGCGAAAAATCTTTTCGGGCGAAGCAGGTATACGAATGGCTTTGGAAAAAGAATGCAGCTTCCTTTGAGGAAATGTCCAACTTGAGTAAGGAACTGCGTCAAAAACTTGAAAACAATTATTTCATCGATCATATTTTACTGGACGATCAGCAGATCAGTTCCGACAAGACCATCAAGTGTGCATTTTCAGTTGGAGAAGGAAAAGTTGTCGAAGGCGTTTTGATCCCGACTTCTTCCCGAACAACAGCCTGTATCTCGTCACAGGTTGGTTGCAGTTTGTCTTGTACGTTCTGTGCAACAGGCCGCCTGAAACTGATGCGCAATCTGACTGCCGGGGAGATCGTTGATCAGGTAGTTTATCTGAAGGATCAGGCTGAAGGACGTTACAACACTCCTCTGACGAATATCGTATACATGGGAATGGGCGAACCATTGCTGAATTACAAAAATGTCCTGCGTTCCGTTGAGATGATCACCTCAGAAGAAGGATTGGGTATGTCTCCAAAACGCATTACGGTTTCAACGGCAGGGATTGCAAAAATGATCCGTAAACTGGGTGATGATCAGGTGAAATTCAACCTGGCGCTCTCCCTGCACGCTGCAAATGACAAGAAGCGCAGTCACATCATGGAGATCAACGACACGAACAACCTCGAGGAATTAGCCGAAGCCTTGCGCTATTTCCATGAGAAGACCGATTCGCGTGTTACTTTCGAATACATCATTTTCAAGGATTTCAATGACCGTCTGGAAGATGCTCAGGAACTGGCTGAATTTGCCAAATGCGTTCCCTGCAAGATCAATATCATTGAATACAACCCGATCGATGACGGTGAATTCCAACAGGCAGACAAACAACGGGTCGATGCTTTTGCAGCTTATCTCGAATCGAAGAATTTGGTTGTCAACGTGAGACGCAGTCGCGGTAAAGACATCGATGCAGCATGCGGACAGTTGGCCAATAAGAACAAGGCAGTCAGCAACGAACACCGCGTTTTGAAAGGTTAAATTCGCCCTTCACAATAGTTGATAAAAATTGTAAATAAGCAGGTTTTTCAGTGGAAAAACGGTCTCGAAGACTTATATTTGTCTCATGTTGACAGTAAAGGAAATGATGAAGCCGATCGACGCGGAAATGTCCGAGTTCGAAGTGCGTTTTCGTCAGAGTATGAAGTCCAAAGTTCCTTTACTGGACAAGATCACCCATTACATCATCCGCAGAAAAGGGAAGCAAATGCGACCGATGTTCATCTTCCTGACCGCAAAGATGTTGGGTGAAATGAATGACCGCGCCTACGATGCCGCATCCTTGGTAGAATTATTACACACCGCAACTCTTGTGCATGATGATGTAGTCGATGACGCCAATGAACGTCGTGGATTCTTCTCGGTCAATGCGCTTTGGAAGAACAAGATCGCTGTATTGGTGGGAGATTATATGCTCTCCAAGGTCCTTTTGCTGTCTATCGAAAAGAACAATGTGAGGCTCCTGGAAATCGTTGCCCGTGCCGTGCGCGAAATGAGTGAAGGGGAATTATTACAGATCGAGAAAGCGAGAAGACTGGATATCACGGAAGAGATCTATTTCGAAGTCATCCGTCAAAAGACAGCATCATTGATCGCCACTTGTTGTGAAGCCGGAGCAATTTCAGTTGATCGTGAGGACATGGCCCCGACAATGCAAAAGTTCGGGGAGCTCGTCGGTCTTGCCTTCCAGATCAAAGATGATATCTTCGATTATGGAACTCCGGGGAACATCGGAAAACCAACCGGATTAGATATCCGAGAACGCAAAATGACCTTGCCACTGATCTATACCTTGAATACTGCTTCAAAAGAAGTTAAACGGGAGCTGATCAATATTGTTAAAAACCACAATGAAGAACCTCGCTATGTGAACAGAGCCATCCAGTTGGTCACTGAGAGTGGAGGGATCGAATATGCGCACAAGAAGATGATGGAACTGAAGGAAGAAGCACTTGCTTTGATCACAGATATACCGGATTCCGAAGCAAAACGTTCTATCGTTGCGCTGGTAGAGTACACAACACACCGCGAAAAATAAGGGACATACCATGAGAAAGTTACTTGCATTTGTATTGCTGGCAGTTGTTGTTTCCTGTTCAGGTGAGACCGATAAGCCGAAAAAAAAGGTGGAAGCCCAACCGGAAGAACTTGTTGAGATCAAAGACGGAATTTATACAGAATGGTATCCGGGTAAAAAACAGGTCAAGTTCAAAGGACCTCAGGATGAACAGAAGCGCAGGAACGGTATCTGGTATTTTTACTCGGAAGGCGGACAAGAACTTTCCGTGACCATGTACGAGCATGGGCTCCGTACAGGATATAGTTTGGTAAAGTATCCAACTGGCGTATTGCACTATCGCGGTGAATACGCCAACGATAAAATGGTTGGTGTCTGGACGACCTACGATGAATCGGGAAAGATGGTCTCGGAGATACTTTACGACAAAGAGGGCAAGATCATCTCCCAAAAAACAGCTGAAGAAACGAAATAATGTCTAAAATTCCCCCGCATATTATCGATGATATCATGCAAACCTCCCGTATTGAGGAGGTGATCGGGGAATTCGTAAACCTGAAACGTGCTGGTTCAAACCTCAAAGGCTTGAGCCCGTTCACGGATGAGAAGACACCTTCATTCGTCGTTTCACCGGCAAAGCAGATCTTCAAATGCTTCTCAACAGGTAAAGGAGGAACAGTTGTTACTTTTCTGATGGAGAAGGAGCATTTCTCTTACCCTGAAGCGTTAAAATGGCTTGCTGACAAATATGGGATCCAGATCCCTGAAGAAGCACCAGCAACTGCTGAACAACTTGCTGCTATCAGTGAACGTGAAAGTCTTCATATCATCAACGAGTTTGCGAAGGACCATTTCATGCACAATCTTCACAATACAGAGGAAGGCATGGCGATCGGACTCTCCTATTTTGAGGAACGCGGATTCAGAAAGGACATTATTCAGAAGTTCCAATTGGGGTATTGTCTGAACACCGGTGATGATTTTACGAAGAGTTCTATCGCAAAGGGGTACAAACTAGAATACCTTGAAAAGGTTGGTCTCGTGAAAAGCAAAGAAGGCCGGAATTTTGATTTCTTCCGAGGACGTGTGATGTTTCCAATTCACAGTGTCTCTGGTAGAGTTCTTGGATTTGGAGGACGCACGTTGTTTACCGACAAGAAGGTAGCGAAGTACTTCAACTCCCCTGAAAGCATTATCTACAACAAGAGTGAGATACTCTACGGACTTCATTTTGCGAAGGGTGACATCATCAAATACGATAACTGTTTCCTGTGTGAAGGATATACAGATGTCATCAGTATGTTCCAGGCAGGAATTCAGAATGTGGTTTCATCTTCCGGAACCTCACTAACGCGCGAACAGATCAAACTGATCCGCAGGTACACACACAATATCACAATCCTGTATGATGGAGATGCCGCAGGTATAAAAGCCTCTTTCAGAGGGATCGACCTCATTCTTGAAGAAGGAATGAATGTAAAGGTAGTCCTGTTCCCTGACGGCGAAGATCCAGATTCCTACTCTAAAAAGGCCAGCACCAGCGAACTGGAAGATTACATTAAAGGACATACACAGGATTTCATTTCATTCAAAGCAGATATATTGCTAAAAGATGGGGAGTCTGATCCGATCAAGCGGGCAGAACTGATCCGGGATATCGTTCATTCCGTTGCTCTGATACCTGACCAAATCACACGAACTGTCTATTTGCAGCAGATCTCCCAACGCTTTGAGATCAGTGAGCAGATCGTTTCAAATGAGCTGATAAAACTGCGCAAAAATGTTGTTTCGAAGCAGGTACAGGAACCTGAGATCCTGGATCTTCCCGTTGAAAAACAGGTCGACCCGCAACTCATGCCCCAACCGGAAAAGGCGAAGGATCAGGGGCTGCACAATGAATTCGCACTTATCCGTATCATGATCAAATTCGGGACACGGATTATTCAAATCGAACAGATTCAGGAAGACGGGAAAAAGATCAGCGCGGAAACATCGGTGATCGAACTCATCCATCATGAACTCGATAAAGATGAACTTGCGTTTTCACATCCTCTTTATTCCCGTATCTACGGTCTTTTCATTGAAGGTCTTCTAAGTAACGAACTTTACTCGGCGTCATTTCTCAAACGGAGGGAGGATCAGGAGATCGTAAGTTTTGTTTCTGATATTGAATCGAATGACCATGAATTAAGCTCAAAGTGGTTCACAAATTACAACATAACCACGCGATCGGAAGGTGACCGTATTAACGAAGCCGTTATGAACGCTGTATATGCCTTTAAAAGTTATAAGATCGAAGAGAAGATCGCAACTATTCGTGAACGCCTGCGAGAGGAAGCTGAATTGACCGATGAGGAATTGATGGACCTTCTTGCCGAACAAATGGCCTACGAAAAAGTAAAGATCCTTTTTGCAGATAAATTAGGTAGAATAATTTTGCGCTGATCATGCTGAGTCACACACTTTTTAATTTGGGACCGTATAGTGTCTGCCTGTGGAACCTGATCGTCTGGGCGATCATTTTCTTCATTGCCATGATCTTGAGGAGAGTCATTCACAAGATGCTCAAGCGTTACCTCAAGAATGCCAACATCCGTGTAGAGGGCCGCAGGGTGACCTGGCTAAAACTCTTAAGTCAAAGTGTATACATTGTTGCCGTTTACATTGCGATACTGAGTTTCAATATCAACAATGATGATGTGACGTTCATCGATTTCCTGGATTTCAAACTGATCTCCACGAAAAAGTTCACATTAACCTTTTATCATATCCTGGTAATTGTTGTCATTTTCTTCTTTGCAAGGGTTCTTCTCAATGTCGTAAAACTGTATATCAGCAAAAAACTGAGGAACAGACCTGACTTCAACCCATCTACCGAGTTCATTTATGTTCAGATCGCCAAATACGTGATCTACATGTTTGCAATCCTTACCAGTTTCAAAGCGCTGGGAATCGATATATCCTTGCTGATAGGAGGATCTGTGGGAATCTTCGTTGGATTGGGACTAGGACTCCAAGATGTATTCAAGGACTGGGTTTCAGGACTGGTACTTTTGTTCGAAGGGAATATCCGCGTTGGTGACATTGTTGAAATCTCGAATGGAGGCAAGTCGGAGGCGATCGTCGCTAAGATCCTCAAAATAAATGTCAGAACCACTCAGATAGAAACCCGTGAAGGAAATGTGTTGATCATTCCAAATACCAAGTTGACGCAGGAATATGTTGAGAACTGGAGCCATGGATCTGAACTTTCTCGTTTCCGTATTCTATTGACAGTGGATTACGGTGCCGATGCGGAATTAGTGACTCGTTTACTGAAACAAGCGGCATTAGGGCATCCAAAGGTTCGGAAATCAGAACCCGTTGATGTACGTCTTGCAAATTTTGGCAACAATGGTCTCGAGCTTGAATTAATTTTCTGGGCTGACCAAAGCTGGGACATCAACAATTACAAATCGGACATTCGCTTTGAGATCGACCGTTTGTTCAGAGAGTATAAGATCACGATCCCCTATCCGCAGACGAAGGTCCATCTTGATAAATGATCTCACTGAAGCAGTAACTTATACCGCTGGATCGTGTTTTCCAATCCCAGATAAAGTGCATCGGAGATCAGTGCATGACCGATCGAAACCTCATCAAGTTGAGGCAGACTCTGCTTGAAGTATTTCAGATTTTCAAGACTCAGGTCATGTCCTGCGTTGATTCCCAGACCCAATTCATGTGCAAGTTTTGCGGCTTCAACATAGGCAGAAACTGCCTTAGCCGGATCCTTGACAAAATCCTCTGCATAAGGACCAGTATAGAGTTCAATCCGATCCACACCTGCTTTGGCAGCATACTCAATATTCTCTGGTTTGGTGTCGACAAAGATCGAACTGCGCACACCCTGTTCCCTGAATCGCTGCACAAGATCTATGAGTAAATCCTGATGCTTGCGTGTTTCCCAACCGGCATTGGAAGTAAGCACGTTAGGTGGGTCCGGAACGAGTGTCGCCTGAGCCGGTCGAATATCATCGATGATCATTAGGTAGCGCTTATCCGGATAACCTTCAATATTGAATTCTGTTCGCACAACTTTCTGAAGATCATAAACATCCTTGGTTGTAATGTGACGCTCATCCGGTCGGGGATGCACCGTTATTCCATCAGCTCCAAAACGTTCACAATCAACAGCAACTTGAACAACGCTTGGGACATCGCCTCCACGAGCATTTCTGATAGTAGCGATCTTATTGATGTTGACACTGAGCTTCGTCATGTTACGGTACAATTTTTGAAGGAGCAAAAGTACGAAGTTCAGAAGTAAATTACTACTTTGGCATTAACAATGAGAGCAATTGAATTAATAACTGAAGACATCCCTCCTCTGAGACATACAGACTCAGGTGAAAAGGCATTGAGATGGATGGATGAATTTAAAGTTTCGCATTTACCGGTACTGAAGAATGGAAATTTTGTCGGTGTACTGTCAGAATCTGACGTTTTGGACAAGATGGACCTCATTGAAACATTGGATAAACTTTTCGATCACCTGCCACGTCCTTATGTTTTTGCACATGCTCATATCTATGAGGTGTTGGCGAAAATTTCCGAACATAGGATCAGTATTCTACCTATTCTGGATGAAAACGAGAAATACCTGGGCTGTACCAGTGTCTATCATCTTGTTACACTTATCGCAAACACAGGGAGTATCAAGGAAAGTGGTGGAATCATCGTTATCGAGGTAAACAGTAACAATTATTCAATGTCCCAGATCGCGCAGATCGTGGAGAGCAATAATGCCAAGATACTGAGTTCCTATATCATGTCAAGTCCGGATTCAACGAAGCTCGAGGTCACTCTGAAAATAAATCAGATCGAATTGACACGTATCATCCGAACATTCGAACGGTACGATTATGTTATCAAAGCATCCTTTCAGAAAAGTGAAGGAGACGATGATATACAGGATCGATATGATGCGTTGATGAACTTCCTGAAACTCTAGCCATGAACGTTGCCATTTACGGTCGAAAGATCAATAAACAGAATATGCTACATTTTAAGGAGATCATTGATCTTCTTACGGGCTTCGGATGGAATATTGTGTATGAAAAGGAACTCAAAGAACAGCTGGTTACAAAAATGGGGCTCTCGCCGGTGGTCGATGAATTCAGCTCACACAATGATTTACACAGCGGTATTGACCTTACGATCAGTATCGGTGGTGATGGTACTTTTATTAAAACCGTTGGCTTTATTCGCGATTCCGGGGTTCCAATCCTAGGTATCAATACCGGAAGGCTTGGTTTCCTTGCCAATATTTCCAAAGATCAGATCCAGTATACAATGGAGCAGGTCCGACAGAAGAAATTTGAGTACCAAAAACGATCACTGCTGCGCATTCACACTGAGGAAGACATTTTTGGCGAAGATAATTTCGCTCTCAATGAAGTTACCTTTCACAAAAAGGACACCGCTTCCATGATCACGGTTCATGCTTCACTCGACGATAAATATCTGAACTCCTATTGGGCCGATGGTTTAATCGTTGCAACTCCGACAGGTTCTACTGCATACAGTTTGAGTTGCGGTGGGCCGATCATTACTCCCGGTTGTCAGGTACATATCCTTACACCGATTGCTCCCCACAATCTGAATGTCCGCCCAATGGTCGTTCCGGATCATTTACCCATCAAGTTGAGTATCGAAGGAAGAGAGCGGCGTTACCTGATCAGTTTGGACGGAAACTCAAAGAATATCCGTCAGGGAGAAGAAGTCTTGATCACAAAGGCTGAGTTTATGATCAATGTTGTTAAATTTGAGGACAACAATTTCCTGGATACCATTCGAAATAAGATGTTGTGGGGAATAGACAGAAGAAATTAATAATCAATAAATAAGTAAAAAAATGAAATCGTTCTATTTGATTCTATCCGCTATGCTGATCAGTACAGTTGCATCAGCGGCAAAACCGAAAAATCCAAACATGGAGCCAGGCATCTACGTGGAGTTCACCACATCGAAAGGCGTGATCCTGTGTGTGCTTGAATACCAGAAAACCCCCATGACCGTTGCTAATTTCGTCGGTCTAGCTGAGGGCAATCTTCACATCATGGATTCATTGCATTACACGAAGCCATTCTTTAATGGTTTGAAGTTCCACCGTGTGATCAAGGACTTCATGATCCAGGGAGGAGATCCAGACGGAACAGGTAGCGGTGGACCAAAGCACCGTTTCTATGATGAGATCCACCCGGATCTGAAACATACAGGACCGGGAATTCTATCCATGGCAAATTCGGGTCCAGCAACAAATGGAAGTCAATTCTTTATTACACACAAGGAAACACCGTGGTTGGATGGAAAACATACTGTATTTGGTCATGTGATCTCAGGTCAGGATGTGGTAAATGCGATCGAACAGGGAGATGTAATGACGACCGTAAAGATCATTCGCGTCGGCAAAGAGGCAAAGTCGTGGAACGCATCAGCGACGTTCAAAGAGGCCTACAACAAACTGAAGGCCGTTGAAGATGAAAATGCAAAGAAACTAGCTCAAGAACAGGCTGTTCAGAATGAGCGTATCTCCAAGATCTCAGGAATGTCTGAAGAAGATTATAAAAACTTTATGTTCACTGAAGTAAAAGCGAAATACCCTGATGCTCAGTTGTCACCATCCGGTTTGGTATACATCATAGAAAAGGAAGGCGAAGGTTCAAAAGCAACAGAAGGAATGAAGATGTCTGTGCATTACAGAGGCACTTTCCGCCACGATGGCAAGCAGTTTGACGCATCCTATGACAGAGGAATGCCGATGGACTTCTCTTACAAAGTGAACAGAATGATCCCGGGATTTGAGGAAGGATTAGGTATGCTGGGTAAAGGCGGAAAAGCGAAACTCATTATTCCATACTTCCAGGCATACGGAAAGAATGGTCGTCCGGGAGCGATCCCACCATACTCTGACCTTGTGTTCGATATTGAGATCATGAACATACAGCCTGCAGATGCACATGAGCACCACGAAGGCGATGGGCACCAACACTAATGAATTTTGATTAAAAAAGCCCACCGAAAGTGGGCTTTTTTAATCTCCAATCATTTGATCTTCTAGTGATCGAAACATTTGTTCGGTTTCCCTAAACGAAACGTCAGCATTGTGCCAAAAAAAGTGTACCAATCCGTTGTGGCGGTTGATCCTCTTTTTCCGAACCGTGAACCATTTAAATTGCGGTTGGACAATTCTGCTGCCAAAGGTCCATTTTCGGCTGCAAGCGCATCCGGATCTACAAAGGTTCCGCTGCCAACATCATCCAGATAATCGGTGAACGTTTTTCGTATGCCATATTCAAAACTGATTGAAGCCTTTTTCCCAAGTGACAACTTACAACCTACACCAAGCGGAATGGAGATCTGAGTCAGACTGTAGTTTTCCTTTTGCGACAAGCTGCTGCCCTGACCTTCAGTTCCCAGCGGCTGAAGTTCGATCATGTCACCATTGTACTCTGTTTTCGGATTCATACGAAATAGACCGATCTCCGCAAGAAGGTATGCTGTTCCCTTGTATCGATCATGACCGATCTGAAAAGGAAAATAGTTGAATTCAACACCTCCTGCCAACTCAATGATCCGGGATTCAAAACTGAGATTTCGATTCTTCAAAAGGTCTATTCTAGAGTCGGCATCCGATGCCTTCACACTTCCATACGTCACATTTCCTCTGATACTCAAACGTGAATGATAATTGTAGCGGTAAAGAATACCTCCCGCAAGTTGGGTATTGTAGAACTGTTTGAATTGGTTCAGGTCACCAAGGTAATACGATCCACCTATCAGAAATCCCAACTCCGAGCGCGAACGGTGATTTTGTTGTTGAGCCAAAACCAAAGTCGGAAACAGAAATGCTATTAAAAGGGATCTTGTCATACTTAAACCACCAATAAAAACGCCAAATTAAGCAGAAAATTACATTAATAAAAAGAAAAAGCAGATGGAACATCTTCACCTGTTCCTGTCCTTTTAGAAGGATGGGCAGGACACTGTTCGGAATCGCTGCATTGTGATATTTGCGTCCTTCGGATATTTTACCGAATAACCGATCTCAACATTCCTGACTTCATTGGGCTGTATCGTGTAATTCCAAGTCACCTCTCCTGTTTCAGCCTCTGGTGATCCACCGCTAACATTATCGACCGTTACTGTGATCTCGCTGCTCTTTGAGATTGGGATCTGATCGAAGATCTGGATCTGGATCGGAACATTGCGATTATTGCGAACTAAAATATCGTATAGGTAGGAATCCTTTTTGCTGCTGCCAATCACTTTTTTGAAACTCATTTCTTTTTTCAATTTTCGCATGACCACCACCTTATGATCCCGTCCGAATGAAAGTGAAAGGGTATCTGACACATTGCGTGTATCGATCTGAGAAACTCCGACATACTCACCTCCGAAATAAACGTTCGTTGGTCCGGGAATCAATTCAAGGTCCTGCCAACCAACAATATGCGCCAACAAGAATGCGGCATTATCCAGTTTCGGCACAGTAATATGAGAGAAGGTCGCCTCCAAGTTCATTTCCTTCACATCAACCATATATGGTTTTGCATCGGAAGGACACGAGAATTTATTGAGGATAGGAAATTCCGCTGTCAGTTCAGATATCTCGATCTGGCGCATTGCAACAGCTGTATTTCCAACCTGTTTATTTGAAACAAAACCAAGATCCTTGAATCTCATTTCTCCTGTACCCTTTTCTTCATCCTTTTCAAGGATGTAATTGTCATATACCCGCTGATTCGCGACATTAATATTGTTCTGTGCCTCCATGCGGTAATCTTGCTGAACGACCTGTGGTGCATAATACGATTTCTTGCCGTACATTTTAGATGCTTCATAGTAGTTCAGATACCATGGAGTCAATTCAGGATGAGAAGCAGAAAGACGCGGATCTCCGGTTGAAAGAATAAGATCAACATTGTTCCATGCGCTTCCGGTATTATTGTAGACCTGTGCCTTGTATTTCAGATTGATCTTCTGATTGATATCTGCCGCTGACAGATCATAGTTTGCTGCCCAACCACAGTCCGAAACCAGGTATTTCAATGTTGTTTTCATCGAAGCCGTTTCATCCGCATCCACAATAACAATGACCTGATTCCCCCGTTGATTCTCACTAAAATTCAACTCAACAAGTTGAAAACGTGTGCTTTCGATAAGGATATTCAATTTTTCCTGTTCTTTTTTCAGTTTTGAAAGTTGCTTGTTGATCTCCAAGGTTCTGTTTCGATAAAAGTCAGCAGCCTCCTTGATCTGTGCGACGGTAAGGTTCTGATTTTGTCCTCCAAGCTTTTTATTGGCGCTCAAGAGATCCTGTTCAATTTGGTAGGCTCCGATCTGATCTTCATTGGCCTGATGCTTATCCTTCAATGCTTCAAGTGAATCCTTAAGGACTGCAATTCGAGGGTTGAACAACTCAGCTGCGAGAAAATCCATTTCAGTAGAAACAGAAACGAGTCTGTATTTTCCATCTCCGACAAACTGGATGGACTGCGGATCAGCAAAAGCAGAAATTCCGGAAAAAACAAGCTTGTTGCGTCCTTTCAATATGGTGATTGGTTGCTCGTGCAGCATTTCTCCGGAAGTCAGAAAGAGTTTCACTTGCTTTATCTCGGATTTCACATATTGAAGGAGGGGCGTTTGTGCCGAAGCGATAAACGGAACTAAAAAGGTTGCTATGAACAGAATCTTTTTCATGGAAAATAGTTTTGGGCAGAATACACATCTAGAACAACTTGGTTCATCCATAAGTTACAACCCAAACCAGAAATGCTTTCAAAATAATGCCATTGCGCGTATCATCAATCATATGAAAAACGAAAACCTGCACAATTCGCAAATACAAGAAATCTTATTGGAATGTCATGAAATGCCGTTGAAACAGCAGTGTAAAAGTGTCAGTTTATAAGATCTGTCGCTATTTTAGCTGAAAGGAGACACAACGGTATACCTCCTCCCGGATGCACGCTGCCGCCTACGAAGTATAGACCTTCAACTTTAGAGAAATTTGGATGTCTGAAAAAAGCAGCCATCCGATCGTTTGAACTCGCGCCATATAATGCCCCCGCAAAACTGGATGTCCGTTTTTCGATCCTGATCGGGTCAAGGTAATCCTCTTCATCAATCAATGCTTCGATGTCTTCACCGATCATTCTTGATAGTTTGGACAAGATCTTTGAGCGGATTTCATGCCTCATTAACTCCCAATCCTGACCTTTATTGCTCGGCACATTCACCATCACGAACCAGTTTTCACCACTATCCGGCGCATCCTCAACAACATATTTGGAGCTGATATGGATATAAACGGTCGGATCGTCACAAACAGTCTGATTCTTGAAAATATGTCGGAATTCAGTTTGATAATCCGACGAAAAGAAAATATTGTGAAGATCGAGCTGATCAAACTTCTTTTTTATTCCCCAATAGAAGATCATGGCAGAGCTGGAAGGTTCCTGCTGCAATGTTTTTTTCTTCGCTTTGACATTCTTCAAAAGAAAGTTATAGGCCGGCTTGACGTCTGAATTGCAGATGACCACCTCCGCCGGTATAAACGTCTCATTCACCTTTACCCCTTTTACGTTCCTACCGTCTTCAACAATCTCGTCTACCTTTGAATTATAGTGGAATTGCACACCCAACTCTTCGGCCAATCTCACCAGACTAGTCGTGATGGAGTGCATTCCATGTTTCGGAAAATAGGTTCCAATTCCATGTTCCAGGTGCGGAATGATGTTCAGAATTCCGGGCGCCTGATACGGATCTGATCCGTTGTAGGTGGCATAGCGGTCGAAGATCTGAACCAACTTGGGATGATTAAGACTGGATTCATTTGCCTTATGCATTGTGGTAAAAATGTCTAGCCCCGGAATTGCGACGATGGTTTTCAGGATCTCTTTCCTGAAATAATTCTTCCACTGATGCAGCGAACTTTCCAGAAAGGTGTAATGGGTTTTCTCGTATATAAAGGCACTCTTTTCAAACCGTTTCTCCAGGGGACGAGTATCGACGTTCAATGTTTTTCCAACCTGATCGAGCAACATCATCTTATCTGACGAAAAGGGAAGAAAGGTACCATCTTCAAAAAAATAATGACAGGCCGTCTTGCATGTGTGGTACTCAAAATAGTCTTTTGGATCACGGCCACTAATGCGGAAAAGCTCATTCACATATTCTGGCATTGTAAACAAAGAAGGACCGGCATCAAACCGGTAAGAGCCAAGCTGTAGAACCGTCAATTTACCTCCCGGATAGGAATTCGACTCATAGACCTCTACCAAAAATCCTTTATTTGCCAGACGAATGGCGGCAGAGATTCCTGCGATCCCGGATCCGACAACTATAGCTTTTCGTTTGCAGTCTGACATTGTATAAACTCCTTATCAATTTAAAAAACAACAGGCAATATTGTTCAATTGAAAATATAAAGAGAGGAAAAATATCCATTTCCTGTTAAACAATCTTCCAAAAAAAATTCGTTTTAATATGATCAAGGATTGAACCGATCACTTAAAATTTTCGAGGTAACGTTCCAGATTGGGATTATCAATAAGTGTGTCAGAACCAACAAAAAGAACTTTCTTACAACGGTTTCTCTCAATCCAAAGATCCAGGTTAGAAATACCTACCATCAAGGTTCCGTTGATGTCAATCTTGTGAACAGGCTTTTGCTTGTGATCAAAAAGTTCTCTGATCTCCGCAATATCCTTGTCCAATATCTGATTCTGGTTAAATATAACAAGTCCATCAATCCCGGTATCAGGATCTTCATTTTTATCAGAAAACTCTTCAATTGTATAATTCCGATCATTTGCCCAAGAAGTGAGTAAGTTGGCGAACCGCGAATTATTTTTCAAATAGAGGGTTTCTAGTTTCATTGTTACTTTTAAGGTAGATCCGATTTTTTCTGCGTGAAACAAAAATAATAATTTAGTTGAAATTTATCAATGCCTGGAATAAAATTAATACCCCAGTATTCTTAAATAATCTGCAGCTGTCTGCTCTTCACTGAAAAGTTGCGTGTACAACTTACCATCCTGATCACGCTGTATGAGAATGTGCTTTGGCTCAGGAATAAGGCAATGCTTTAAACCTCCAAACCCTCCGATAGTTTCCTGATACGCGCCCGTGTTGAAAAAACCTAGGTACAACGGTTTATTTCGATCAAACTTTGGAAGATAGATGGCATTCGAATGCTGTTCTGAGTTGTAATAATCATCAGAGTCACATGTCAATCCTCCCAAAAGAACCCTTTCGTAATCGTCGTTCCATCGGTTCACAGGCAACATAATGAAGCGTTGATTGATGGCCCAGGTGTCCGGAAGATTTGTCATGAACGATGAATCGATCATGTTCCATTTTTCACGGTCATTCTGCTGTTTCTGGTGTAATACACTGAATATGGCACCACCACTCTCTCCTACTGTAAATGACCCGAATTCAGTAAAAATATTCGGCTCTGGAATCTCGTTATCATTGCAAACGCGTTGTACCTGAGTAAGAATCTCACGCACCATGTAGGCATAATCAAAATCAAAGGCCAATGACTTCTTGATAGGGAATCCTCCACCGATATTCAAAGAATCAAGCTCCGGACAGATCTTCTTGAGGTCACTGTAAATTCGAAGACACTTTGTTAACTCGTTCCAGTAGTAGGCTGTATCATTAATCCCGGTATTGATAAAGAAATGAAGCATTTTGACCTGAACGCGCGGGTTGTCTTTCAACATCGCTTTGTAGAACGGAACGATCTCACGGTAACGGATTCCCAAACGCGATGTATAGAATTCGAATTTCGGTTCTTCTTCGGAAGCGATACGGACACCTATTTTGATCTCTTTATCGGTTTTAGCAAGGATATCATAAAGTTCCTGGGTGTTATCGACCACAGGAATGACATTCAGATTTCCTTCATTGATCAGTCCGCAGATATTTTCGATGTATTGTTTCGGTTTATAACCGTTGCAGATCACGAACTTACCGGGAGCCAGTTTGCCGGAATTGTAAAGATTTCGAACAATGTCAATGTCGAAGGCAGAGGACGTTTCGATGTGAACATCGTTCTTCAACACCTCATCCAGCACGAACGAGAAGTGATTACTCTTGGTACAATAAGAATAGTAGTAGTTTCCGGCGTAGCCCAGATTACTGATGGCTTCACGGAACCAGCCCTTTGCCCTCTGTATGTTGTTCGAGATCTGTGGGAGGTAATTGAACTTCAGCGGTGTCCCGTAATCTTGGATCAGTCGCATTAGATCAATACCGTGGAAAAACAAACGATCCTCTCTTAAGTGAAACTCATTTTGAGGAAAATCAAATGTCTGGTCGATCAAGTCAAAATACTTCGTTCTCATTTCATAAAAATCGGAATTCTAAGCTCCATTAATTTTTGAAAAACACTACTTCCCCGGTTACAAAATCTCCAGAATACGTTCTGTTGGACGGGCAACCACCGCCTTGTTTCCTACTATTACGATAGGACGCTCAATAAGTTTCGGAAATTTCACCATGGCTTCAATCCATTGGTCATCTGAAAGGTTCTTACCCTTGAAATGTGTTTTAAAATCCTCCTCGCCTTTACGCAGTAATTCTTCAGGTTTGATGCCTAATTTAGAGATTACTTCCCGAAGAGATGATTGCGTTGGCACCTCATTCAAATATTCCACAACCCGGAAATCGATTGCTTTGTCTTTCAAAAGGTCCAGTGCACACCTGCTCTTGGAGCAACGCGGGTTATGATAAACAATGACCGTATCCTTCATGGCGTATTTTTTTGCGGACCACAAAATTACAGCTTTCGTAGAATTTGTATGGGTTTGGTGTCGATTTTTTCAGCTAGCACACCCTCAGCTTACTTATTATCCGATCAATTGGGTAAAGAGGGCTTGATCATCGTTCAAATACTGGTACTGAAAATGCAACTGATCAAAGTTCGACTTGATCAGCTCTAGGTCTTTCGGATCCTTTAATTCCATCCCTACTACGGCAGGGCCGCTTTCTCGGTTATTCTTCTTGGAAAACTGAAAATAAGTGATGTCATCGTTCGGACCAAGGACTTTCGTCACGAAATCTTTCAGTGCCCCCGGACGCTGCGGAAACTGGATCAAAAAGTAGTGTTTTAGTCCCTCGTAGAAAAGAGACCGTTCCTTGATCTCTTCGGTCCGCGTGATGTCATTGTTGCTTCCACTGACAATACAGACGACAGTTTTGCCGATGATCTCTTCTCTAAGCAGATCAAGTGCCGCTATACTCAAGGCGCCTGCCGGTTCAACGACCATCGCCTCCTCATTGTACAATTTCAGGATGGTCGAGCATACTTTCCCTTCGGGAACAAGAATCATATCATTCAGGGTGTTCTTGCAAATTCCAAAGTTCAGATCCCCCACCCGTTTAACAGCTGCACCATCTACAAACTTATCGATTTGTTGGAGTGTAACATTCATTCCCTTCTCCAATGAAGTCTTCATGGATGGAGCTCCCTGAGGTTCCACTCCGATGATCTTCGTATTGGGACTAAGTGCCTTGAACACGGAAGAAACACCTGCTGCCAAACCACCTCCACCGACGGGCAATATGAGGTAATCGATCTTTTCTTTTACCTGGTCGAGGATCTCCAAACCAATGGTTCCCTGACCGGCGATAACTTTCTCGTCGTCAAACGGATGAACGAATACTCCTCCATTCTCTCTGCAGTATTCCTGAGCTTTCGCATACGAGTCATCGAAGGTATCTCCGACCAGCACGATCTCGATCTTGTCCTTTCCGAACAGTTCTACCTGCTTCACCTTTTGTTTCGGAGTCGTCGCAGGCATGAAGATGGTGCCCTGAATATTGAGTAAATTGCAGGAATATGCCACTCCCTGTGCATGGTTCCCTGCACTTGCGCACACGATGCGTTTATTACGCTGAGAATCATCCATTGAGCGGATCTTATTGTATGCCCCACGAATCTTGTAGGATCGCACCATTTGCAGATCTTCCCGTTTCAGGTAGATCTGCGCTCCGAACTGATCGGATAAATTCATGCTCAGATTACATGGTGTTTCTGATACAACCCCCTGCAAGCGCTGTTTTGCGTTTCTGACTTCGTTCAGGACATTCATCTTGGATCAGTTCAATGTTTTCATTTCAGTCATGGCTGCGCGTAAGTTTGCACCAACTACTTCGATCTCGTGTTCTCGGATCGCTTTATTCACCCGGATCAACTCCACGTTATCCACCTGATTGTTGATGGTTAATGGTCGACCGATCACATTGGCATCAACCTTTTTCATGAAATCGGCCAAGAGGGGCTTACAAGCATGATCAAACAGGTAACAACCATATTCAGC
>JBKCJG010000062.1:0-53767 GCA_046301895.1 Flavobacteriia bacterium | reverse complement strand
GATCTTATTGCTTGATCACTCTGTAAGAGTTCTCGAACTGATCATGTTTGATCTTGATCATATACACACCATTATCGTAATTAGTGATGTTCAGATCAAGCAGATCAGTAGCGTTACCCATTGAGATCAAACGACCTCTGGTATCCAATACTTCGTATTCAAAGTTGCCTTTCAATTCGATCGTCAGATTACCTTTTGTAGGGTTTGGATAGATCGCTGCAACAACAGATGCCACTTCATCAATTGAAGCACAACCGTCAACAGTGATCGTGTTCTGAGCAGTATTTGTACAGTTGTTCCCATCTGTGTACGTGTACGTGATCGTAGTTGTTCCAACTCCTGCTGTTGCAGGGTCGAACACGTTCGAACTTACGTTTGTACCTGTGTAGTTACCGCCAGCCGGTGTTCCGCCTGTCAATAGGAAAGGATCCCAGTTCACACACGCAGTTGCGAAGTTTGCAAGCGATACGGTTGGAAGTGCATTGTTTATCACAGTCACCTGATCAGTAGAAGTACATCCTGAAAGTGTTCCAGTAACTGTATACGTTGTTGTTCCAACAGATGGGGTGAATGCTGCCCCGTCTGTAACGCCATTGTCCCAAGAATAGGTTGTTGCGTTACCTGTAGCAGTCAATGTTACCTGAGATCCGTCGTTACAGATAGTCTGGCTTGTTCCTGCATCGACAGTTGGACCTGCGTTTACAGTAACGTTTACAACATCCGTCGCTGTACATCCATTCAATGTACCTGTAACGGTGTAAACTGTTGTTCCAACTGTTGCCGGAGTGAAGGCAACACCATTGCTTACCCCATTGTTCCATGTGTATGCTGTTGCAGTTCCTGAACCTGAGAGAGTAACTGATTGTCCTTGACATACAGACTGTGCTGTTCCTGCATCAACCGTTGGGTTGGCATTGTATGTGACTGTCTGCGTTGATGATGCCTGACAAACACTTGCCGGCGTTGTATACTGGATTGTATACGTATTACCCGCAACAGCATTCGAAATAACACCTGTAGTTAAGTTGATCGTTGCGCCATCGGATGGAGTAGGACTGAAAGTAAATGTTCCACCAGGTGTAATGATACCTGTAATAGAATGAGAACCACCAACACACCAGTTTGCTGTTGTGAACGAAGCATTATCATTGGAGTTAACAGTTACGGTCTCAACTTGTGTATTCGGACAAGCACCTGCTACAGCATATTGAACAGAATAAGTTGTTCCCAATACTTCGTTGGAGATCTCTCCGGTAGATGCATTGATCGTTGCTCCGTCGCCAGGTACCGGGTTGAACGAGAATGTTCCTCCAGGCGTTGTGATTGACGTTGCTGCATTCGCCGATCCAAGACAGAAGTCGTTGAATGTGAAAGTCGCGTTTGAAAGCGGATTAACTGTTACTGTGGTATAAACAGTTCCCGAACAAGCTCCGCTTGTTACAACACAAGTGTACTGTGTTGAAGCTCCCGGAGTAACACTTAAAGAAGCCGTTGTTCCTAATACAGAAGGTCCGTTGTACCAAGTATAACTTGTGCCTCCACCGGCTGTGATTGTTGCAGAACCTCCCGGACAAACTGCCGTGTTAGCGCTAACTGTCGGTGCGATAGGAGATGAACCATTTATCGTAACAGAGTAGGTTGATTCACAGTTGTTACCAAATGTTGCTACGTACACTGTGTAAGTTCCAGCAGCAAGGTTGCTGAACGTGTTACCGGTTTGGTAATTCACACCGTCCAAGCTATAGTAGTATGGTGTAAATCCTCCTGCAGGGCTTGTTGCCGATATCGTACCATTATTGTTGCCACAAGTTGTTGACGTTGCAGTTACAGTTGCAGTTGGCAGAGCATTTACATCAATTGGTAAGTAGATACCATCCGTTTTACATGAACCGTCAGCGAACAGGTAGATCGCGTAATTTCCGGCTGTTGGGAATGTATAGGTATTACTCACAGTATTGGAGTTGTTGATCACTGTAGTGAATGGATCATCTGTTAAATACCAGTCATAGAATGTTGTGTTTGTGCTCAATGAACCGTTCACACTGATCTGACCTCCCACACATACCTGGTCATCATTTGCTGAGAAATCAGCAACTGGTGCCGGACCGTTAGATGTAAGTACATCGAGCCACAAGCTTGACTTCCATGAAGTGCCGTATAGTGAAGCAGGTGTATTCCAGATACCATTATTGAACAGTTTCATTGTATTTAAACCAGTTGTTCGATCGTTGAAATCCACACAGGCAAGTATTACAGTATCCTGAGGTGTTCCATAGAACAATTCAAAGCTCACCCAGAATGCACCTGTAACTGTTGGGGGGGTGGTAAAATCAAAAGTGTTATATGCTCCAACATTCATATCAGCGATCATAAGGGTGTCAGTGGTCAATACTGCTCCAGGGTTTCCGGCCGTTTCGCTATGCACACGGATTTTCATAATACCCGTACCGGTCAAGTTGTCAGCCTGAAGGATCGGAAAGATCAATCTTCTAACTTGAGTACTTGTTGTTGCCACGTAACGGTCTGCCCACTGTGTAGTATTTACAAGTGGAGGGTAGTCATATGCTCCAGACCCCGGGAAATAACCCCAGTCATTCCAACCTGTAAATTCGGTAATGTATGCAGCAAGGCTTTCAGTTACGGGATTATAGTTTCTCAATGTGTCACAAGATGTTCCCGCAGCTGCAGCGACAACCTGAACATATCCAGTTTTAACTTCACTGTCAGAACCGTAAGCGTTGGTTGCTGTTAGTGTTACAGTATACGTTCCTACAGCATTGAAAACAGCTGACGGGTTCTGAACTGTCTGGCTCGCAGCACCACCTCCAAAGTTCCACGTCCAACCTGTTGGAGTGTTAGTAGACTGATCGTAAAAGTTAACTGTACCACCTAGAGGTATAATGATCGGTGATCCGATATCTGCTGTAAAATTGGCAACAGGCGGAGCATTTACAGGATCACATCCAGGAGAGAGAAGTAATGAACTTCTGATCCCTCCAAGAATAGTAAGCATATAATCTGATTGATTCTGAGTAAACATTACAGTACAGTTGCTGTAATCCATGTAGTTCTCGTACTGTGTTTGAACACCTGAACAAGTAGACTGGTTACCAGAACATGATCCAGGATAGTTGAATGACGGTCCTGCTGTATTTGGTGTATCAGTGAAACCGTCGTCAAGCGTACAGCTACCAGAACCTCCCCAAGTGTGGTCAAGACCAAGGTAGTGACCTATCTCATGAGTTAAAACGTTTTCATTGTTCATTCCAAGGTTGTAATCCAACACGATTCCGTCGATCGATGCAGACGGAAGGAATGTAGTAGTAGGTCTGTATGCGTACCCTGCAGTTCCTGAGTTAGCTCCGTTTGAGATATCACAGATCCATACATTCAGGAACTGGTTTCTGTTCCAGATCTGAGAACCACCAGTTGCTGATGCCTTCATTTTGTTTTCTTCACCACCGTCAGAGTTATACCAATCTTCCGTTGTAGAAACGCGTAGCACCCCAACCTCAGTCAAAGGAACCCCTGTTGGTGTTCTCGTAGCCAAACAGAAGTTGATGTTAGCATCAGCTGGAACGAAACCAAATCCGCCGCGAGCATTTGCTGCATCAGCGTTCAATAACTGGAAATCCTCAACAATGTCATTGTAAACCTGCATGATCAAAGCATTCGATACGTTCTCTGCTGGGTTATTTGGGTTGTGAACAACATGGAAGATGACAGAAATTGTGTTTACACCTGGAGTTCGCATCGTTGATGGAACCTGCATGTTCGCAGTCGAGTTGTAATAACTTTGATTGAAATCTTCCAAGACACCTCTGTCTGTGTAATGCTGTTCGTTAAGTTCATGGGATTTACACGTGTGTGTGCCGAATCCTACATTACCGTTTGCCACTGTTTTTGATGCATGTTTCTTCGAATTTGATGGAAGATTCATGGCGCTCTTCGGGCTAACTGCCGGCTCGATCTTGTTCATCGATGGGTTAGCTTGCTGAATTTGACCAAAAACGGACGATAAGGAAAGTGACAGGGCTGTCACCAGTAATAAGTAGCCTTTTTTCATCGTTATGTAATTTGATTTGAACGTGCAAATTAAACTATCACAACTTGAAATAAAAGGAATGTTGAAAAATATTAGGTTTTACGCTTCTTTTTCTTGGCTGCCGGAAAAAGTATGTTGTTCAGTATCAGTCTGTAACCGGGTGAATTTGGGTGTAGGTTCAGGTCAGTAGGAGGATCACCAACTTTGTGTTCATAATCCTCAGGATCATGGCCTCCATAAAAGGTCCATGTACCTTGACCCATTTCACCGTGAATGTATCTGGCGGTTCCAAGAGCTTTGTTCTCTCCCATAACAAGAACATTCGGCTTGATCATATCTTTTCTGAAGTCAGTTGTCTGTCCCATAAAACCGTCGATCACTGTCGTGTGACATTGGGTCAGCATCGTTGGTACAACATCCCACTTAGCGGAAAAATCAAAAAGTGTAAATTTATCGGTAGATTCGCTCAATCGTTGGGTTCTGTGAATATCCGTTCCATCAATATTAGAATATTCATAAACCATTGGATCCCTTTCCAGTTTGAAGTTATCAAAAGCGAAAGTGTTGCCATAATCGAGTTTTTCCTGACATCTTGGATCCGATCCATCGCCATCGAACATGTGTTCGCAAATATCCGTATCATGCGCTGCCAATGCGATGTCAAAACTGTCAGTTCCACTGCACATAGTGAATAGAAATCCGCCACCAAGCACAAAGTTCTTGATGTTCGTTGCAACAGCAAGTTTTAATTCAGAAACTTTATTGAATCCCAACATTTTGGCATCTGATTCGGCATCTTCTACTTGCTGTTGATACCAAGGATAGGAACGATAGGCAGCATAGAACTTCCCATATTGACCTGTAAAGTCCTCATGGTGAAGATGCAGCCAGTCATATTTGGGGAGCACTCCCATGACGATAGCAGAGTCATAAATCTTTTCATAAGGTATTTCAGCGTACTCCAGAACAAGTGTTACGGCATCATCCCAGGGCTGTTTACCTTCAGGGGTGTATACAGCGATCTTAGGAGCTTTTTCCAGCTGAACGATTTCCATATTCACCTCTGGATGGGCTATTTCACTGCGGATCTGGTTTACCTGACCGTCCGCAAGGATCTCATATTTCACATTGCGAATGATCAATTCTTCTTCAATACTTCTTAGATGAGGCATTAAAAAGGATCCTCCTCGATAGTTCAATAGCCATTCAAGAACAACCTGATTTTCCAGCGTCCAATAAGCCATTCCGTAAGCTTTTAGATGATCGGTCTGTGCATCATCCATTGGTACCAGTATCTGGGTCGATCTACCTTGAAAGGAATAGAAAAGGATGAAAATGATCAATAGTGAACGCATTATTACGATTTCGTTGTTTACTACAAAATATTTACCACTCTTAGAAAGGTGGGGTATCATCCAGGTCCCTTCCAAAATCTGAACTCTCCTCGTCAAAGGTTTGGTTCATTTTGCTTGGTATTGTATAGCTATTCTGCGCCGGAGAATCAAAACTTGTGTTGGCATTCAAGTTAGTTTGTGTTGGAACATTGATATCTTCTGAATAAGTCTGAATATTGTCGAATCGCGCATACTCACCGATGAAACGAAGTCTAACTCTGTCCAAAGCACCGTTTCGGTGTTTTGCGACAATGATCTCTCCAACTCCCTGATTTGAATTCCCTTCTTCATCCTGAATAAAACCATAGTATTCAGGTCTGTAAATGAAAGATACAATATCAGCATCCTGCTCGATCGCTCCTGATTCACGAAGGTCAGAAAGAACCGGTCTTTTATCTCCTCCTCGCTGCTCAACTGAACGGCTCAACTGGGATAGTGCAATGATTGGAACATTCAATTCTTTTGCAATCTCTTTAATGGATCGTGAAATGGTTGAAATTTCCTGTTCGCGATTGCCTGAACCTTTTGATCCTCCTGCAGTCATCAACTGAAGGTAATCGATTATTACCATATCAATATTATGCTGCATTTTTAAACGACGACATTTGGCTCGAAGGTCAAATACAGAGATGCCCGGAGTGTCGTCTATGAAAATTGGAGCGGTCGCTAGCTTTGTGATTCGCGAGTGCAACTGCTGGAATTCATGTTCCCTCAGATCTCCTTTGCGCAGTTTTTCAGCGCTTAAACGTGCTTCACTGGCAATTAAACGTTTCACAAGCTGAACGGAGGACATTTCCAAAGAGAAGATCGCTACCCCCATGTTGTAATCTACTGCTGAATTACGGGCCATGGATAGCACAAAAGCGGTTTTACCCATTGCTGGTCGGGCCGCAATGACGATCATATCTGATCGTTGCCAACCTGAAGTAAGTTTATCAAGATCATGAAAACCAGTTGGTACACCAGATATACCATCTGAGTTCTGGGATGCTTTTTCGATCTCTTCTATCGCTTGTCGAACGGCACTGGTCATTGTTTCAACGTTCTTACCCATGTTATTCTCAGCGATTTGGAATAGCTCTCCTTCAGCTTTGTTGAGCACATCGAAAACATCGTTTGTGTCGTCATAAGCATCCCGAATGACCTCGCTACTCATACGTATCAACTCACGTTTTATATGCTTTTCAGAGATTACCCGGGCATGATATTCCACATGGGCAGTGGACGCAACTCTACCGGTAAGTTGAGAAATGTATACTGCACCACCTGCAGCCTCTAGTTCTCCTTTTTGCTTTAATTTATTGGTAACCGTCAATAAGTCAACCGGACTAGAACTTCCGAAAAGATCTCGGATTGCGGCATAGATATATTGATGTTTGGGATCGTAGAAACTATTTGGTTTAAGAATATCAATCGTATCCGTTACAGCGTTTTTTTCAAGCATCATAGCACCCAATACTGCTTGTTCCAGGTCAACGGCCTGTGGAGGAACCTTTCCAAGGTCATTTGCCAATACAGATGGGTTTTTTAATCTTGAAACGGGCTTTCTGCTGTTTTCGGGTTGATTCTCCATTTAACAAATATAGGGAATCGAGTGGCTCTTTTCAAGCTGCAAGAAAAAAGTTTCTTAAAAAGATTTAAAAGGCGTTTATCAACAATTGTTAATAGCATTTACTCTAACTTTGAATTATGAAAAGGGAAGTGATCTTAACAGCTGACGGATCAAAAACTATCTTCATACCAGAGATGGATGAGAATTATCATTCTGGTCATGGTGCTCTTCAAGAGGCTGTTCATGTTTTTATTAGGAATGGATTGTCTCTTTATCATGAAAAGAAAGAGGTTTGGGTTTTCGAGATGGGATTTGGAACAGGCTTGAATGCTTTGCTTTCCTTGATTGAAGCCGAAAAAAATGGCCTGCAAGTTAATTACACTGGGATAGAAGCATTTCCGGTTGAAGAGCAAATGGCTGTCGATATGAATTACCCTTCTCTTCTTGGAGAAGAGTACAGGCAAGTCTTTCAACAATTGCATAAAATGGAGTGGGACAAAGATCACAAGGTGACTCCCAATTTTAGTTTCCGAAAGGTATTTGAAAAGATAGAAGAACACATTCCTCAAACGGAGCAGTTCGATCTTGTCTATTTTGATGCCTTTGGTCCTAGAGCGCAGCAGGAAATGTGGGCACCACTTATCTTGACAAAAATGCACGAAATGCTTAAACCCGGTGGTGCACTGGTAACTTATTGTGCAAAGGGTCAGGTTAAGAGAGACTTAAAAGCAATCGGTTTTAAAATTGAGGCTTTGCCCGGTCCTCTAGGAAAACGCGAGATGACAAGAGCTGTTAAAATTGTCAATTATTAATTGAAGGAGCACTTCATGATGCCGTCGCGGTCGATCTCCGTAAGGGTAACTTCCTGAAAAGTATTCACCAATTTTTCATCGTACGGCATTTTTACCTTAACATAGTTTTCTGTAAAACCATGCATCACACCATTGTCCTCTTCGTGCTCAAAGAGAACCCTACGCGAAGTTCCGGAGTTCGATTCGTAAAAAGCTCTTTTTTTCTTGTCTGACAGGATATGCAATTGCTTGCTGCGCTCACGACGAACGTTCATGGGAACTGGGTCTCCCAGTTTTACGGCTGTAGTATTTGCGCGCTCAGAGTAGGTGAAAACGTGTAGGTATGAAATATCTAAATCTTTCAGGAAATTGACCGTGTCCAGGAATTCCTCATCTGTTTCTCCGGGAAAACCGACGATCACATCTACTCCAATACAGGCATCCGGGCGAAGAGATTTAATATGTTGCACTCTTTCTGAGTACAATTCTCTCTGGTATTTCCTGCGCATCGTTTTAAGCAGGCGATTATTACCTGATTGCAGTGGAATATGAAAATGTGGCACAAAATGATCCGATTCACTCAAGCAAAAACGAATGATGTCATTAGTCAGAAGATTAGGTTCTATCGAGGAGATCCTGTAACGATCAATACCCTCTAATTTATCTAGTTCACGAACAAGTCCATATAGATTTTCTTCTCCTCCCTGACCAAAATCCCCAATATTTACGCCGGTTAAAACCACTTCTTTAATATCCGTTTTTGCTATTTTACGAGCTTCTTCAATTGTTTTTGCAATACTAGCATTTCGACTTTTTCCTCTTGCCAGAGGAATAGTACAAAAGGTACAGAAGTAGTCGCAGCCGTCTTGCACTTTCAAGAATGAACGCGTTCTATCACCAAATGAAAAAGCCGGAACGAATTCTTTAGTCTTTTTGATGTTATCGAATTCCACGATGGTTTCTGACGGTTTTTGATCCCACTTTTCTACGTGTTCGACAATATTGAACTTTTCATTCGCTCCTAAAACAATATCGACTCCGGGGATCTTACTGATTTCATCTGGTTTCAATTGTGCAAAACAACCGATGATTGCCACAAAGGCATTTGGGTTAATCTTCAAAGCTCTTTTAACCAGTTGCTTGCATTTTTTGTCAGCATTCTCTGTAACCGAGCATGTGTTTATTACATAAATATCGGGTGTTTCATCAAAATCAACTTTGGCATAACCTGCTTCATCGAATGAGCGCGCTATTGTTGAAGTTTCCGAGAAATTCAACTTGCATCCAAGGGTGTAGAATGAAACTTTTTTATACTGGTTCATAAAAGTGGATCAAAAATAAACAGAAATGGTTGACTTCACAAATAATAGAAGATAGTTCAACGATTACAATTGGACTTTCAGTATAATTCTACCGTTTTGATTATTTTTGATCTTACATCATTTTCTATGAACTACAGACACCAGATTGATTACATTCTTTTTGAAACATGGGAAGAACTCGAAGAGCAAGATCGTCAGCTTGTTCATGCTGCTCGCGGAACCTGTGAAAATGCATATGCACCGTACAGTAAATTTAGTGTGGGAGCTGCCGCTTTACTTTCCAATGGTGATGTTATCCTTGGAAACAATCAGGAGAATGTGGCTTATCCTTCAGGTTTATGTGCTGAAAGGGTTGCGCTTTTCTATGCAGGAGCCAACTTCCCAAAAGAATATGTAAATACTCTGTGCATTGTTGCGAAGGGTGAACTATTACCGTACGACCAGTTATTGTCTCCTTGCGGCGGATGTCGCCAAGTCATGTTGGAAACAGAAAACAGGCAACATCGTCCAATGAGGGTGGTCCTTGTTAGCCAAAACATGAGAACGATCGTTTTTCATTCGGCGGCTGATCTTTTACCATTTGCTTTCGGAACAAATCAATGATTGTTATTAGGCCTGAAAATTAGAGGTTTTGCTTATTTTCTGATATGTTTTGAGGTAAAATTCCTTCAAAAATTTAAAAGGCATTCAATGAGGTAACGCGCAATCTTCGGTTCCATGCGTTTATCTCTTTTTTCTTGGCCAAAAGCTGCTTCGGAAGGCAAAACGACATTCAGTCTTAGACAGATTTAAGTGATTTGGGATTCCGGTGTCAGGATAGCAAGTTTTCTCTGAACAAAAACGTTCATTTTATTATGTGGCATGTATTTTCTTTGCAGTAGTTATTATACATCTACTTATTCGGCAGGTGAAATAGAATTCAATATTCATTTAAAGGGCATCAGGAATTTTATGAAAATCCAATCATGACCAATAATGTGTATAGCTTTTAAATGATCATCGCTAGACGATAAATAGAATTTTCTATATTTGTTGATTGAATTAAAATAAGGAGCAAAATGGCGGTAAAAACTGCAAAACAACCTTCAATGACAACCAAAAAAGCGGCTGCAGCTGGAAAAACGAAATTTCCCAAAGAAACCTACATAAAGTGGTACAAGGATATGTTGTTGATCCGCCGATTCGAGGAGAAAACAGGTCAATTATACATCCAGCAGAAATTTGGTGGTTTTTGTCACTTATATATTGGCCAGGAAGCTATCGTAGCAGGAACTGCCAGCGCATGTCGTCCCGGTGATAAGCACATGACAGCATATCGTGACCATGCTCATCCTATTGCATTGGGCACAGATCCACGTGTTTTGATGGCCGAATTATATGGACGGTCTACCGGATGTTCAAAAGGCAAAGGAGGTTCGATGCACTTCTTTGACAAAGAAAAGAATTTCATGGGGGGACATGGGATCGTTGGGGCTCAGATCGCAATGGGTGCTGGAGTCGCT
This sequence comes from Flavobacteriia bacterium, assembly GCA_046301895.1. GTDB lineage: Bacteria > Bacteroidota > Bacteroidia > Flavobacteriales_D > Crocinitomicaceae > M0103. Next base: position 43,161 of record JBKCJG010000062.1, on the reverse strand, counting down.
TTTGCTGAAAAGTATAACGGAACTGATAACGTTGCATTCGTTTCGATGGGAGATGGTGCTGTTCGCCAAGGAGCTCTTCACGAAACGTTCAATATGGCGATGATCTGGAAACTGCCTGTAATCTTTATTATTGAAAACAATAACTATGCGATGGGAACTTCAGTTACCAGAACAACCAATGTGACTGACTTATCAAAGATTGGTCTGTCGTATGAGATGCCATCGAAGATCGTGGATGGCATGTCTCCTGAGTCTGTTCATGAAGCGATTGAGGAGGCCGCTTCTCGCGCCAGAAGAGGAGACGGACCAACATTATTGGATATTAGAACATATCGATACAAAGGTCATTCAATGTCTGATCCTCAGAAATACCGTACAAAAGAAGAGGTGGCAGAATGGATCGAACAAGATCCGATAGAGCATTGTCTGCGTGTGATCAATGGTAATAAATGGTTGTCTCAAAAACAGATTGAAGAAATTGATGCTTGGGTGAAAAAGGAAGTTGAGGAATCAGTTGAGTTTGCAGAGAATTCACCTTATCCGGAAGCTAACGAACTTTATGAAGATGTTTACATGCAAGCGGATTATCCGTATATCAAAGAATATTAAGATTGACAAACGATAATTAAAAGAAATGGCAGAGATCATATACATGCCCAAGTTGAGCGACACGATGACAGAAGGTGTTGTTGCGGAATGGACGAAAAAAGTTGGTGATAAAGTGGCTTCCGGCGAAGTGTTAGCTGAGATCGAAACAGATAAGGCTACGATGGAATTTGAATCTTTCTATGACGGTGTATTGTTGCATATTGGTGTTGAAAAGGGACAGACAGCGCCTGTAAATTCAGTTCTCGCGGTCATAGGTCAGGCTGGAGAAGATATTTCTACGTTGTTAGCTGGTGCTTCGGCTCCTGCAGCAGCCCCGGTCAAAGAAGAACCAAAACCTGCTGCAACAGCGCCAACTCCCGTTCCGGTGGCAGCTCCGGTAGCTCCGGCAGCAGTAACACCTGCACCGGCTCCAGTTGCTTCCTCGAACGGAAATGGTCGAGTGATCGCATCGCCATTGGCAAAAAAAATAGCAGAAGAAAAAGGAATTGATATTGCTGCAGTTGCGGGTACAGGTGAAGCTGGACGCATTGTTAAAAGAGATGTCGATCATTATGTACCGTACACTCCGGCGCAACGCTCATTCACAGCAGCTCCTGCAGGAGAAGAGTCTTTTACGGATGAGAACATTTCTCAAATGCGTAAAACGATCGCTCGCCGATTGGCTGAAAGTAAATTTACAGCACCACATTTCTATCTTACACTAGATATCGATATGGACAACGCTATGAAAGCGCGTAAATCCTTAAATGCAATGGAAGGAGTGAAAGTGTCTTTCAATGATATGGTGATCAAAGCGGTTGCAATGGCATTGAAACAGCACCCAACAGTTAACAGTTCATGGCTTGGAGACGTGATCAGAAGAAATCATCATGTGCACATTGGTGTTGCCGTGGCTGTAGATGAAGGACTTCTTGTTCCTGTTGTTCGTTTTGCAGATTCGAAAGGATTGACACAAATAGGTGCTGAAGTAAAAGATTACGCTCAAAAAGCAAAAGATAAAAAATTACAGCCATCTGATTGGGAAGGGAATACATTCACGATCTCGAATCTTGGCATGTTCGGTATTGAGTCGTTTACTGCTATTGTAAATCCGCCGGATAGTTGTATATTGGCAGTTGGAGGAATTAAGGAGGTGCCTGTTGTGAAAAACGGTTCAGTTGTACCCGGTAATGTTATGAAAGTGACGTTATCGTGTGATCATCGTGTCGTGGACGGGGCCTCGGGGGCAGCTTTTTTGCAAACTTTTAAAAACTATATGGAGAACCCGGTAAACATGCTTTTGTGATCTGGATCTTTTAAACTTAAATTTAATTATATGCATATGACTCGAACAGCAATTGTTCGGGCAATGACGCTACTACTGCTAACTTGTTCTAATTTTGCTTTTGGACAGGCCATTATAAAGGTACGCGTTGTTTCCGTTCAAACATTGAATGACCGTGATTGCGACGGTTTCTTGCAAGGAGATAGTGATTTCGTTTGGGAGTTTACGGCGACTGACAATACGCTCGGATACTCGAATAACAATCCGGCATTATTTGGGATCTATGATTTTAATTATGCGTTTGTTAATGGGAATAATGGTCCATATACAATTACTTCTCCAAACGGCGCATTCGTTCCAAACAATGGGATATTCTTCGATCGCCAGTATATTTGCCCTACGGATGTACCTACTTCAATCAACCTTCTTTGGGAAGCCTATGACAACGATGAACCTGGAAACTATTCTATTGCAGGATTAACTGATGGTGAAACTGGTCCTCAAAATGTTACGATGGCGGTACCCGCTGGGGCAGGTGTGCTGAATTACGTATTCAATGCCAACAGTACAGATGGTAGTTGCACCCAAAGCTACCGTATCACATTGGAAGTTTCACGAACGATTTTCGCTCCCTCTGCCATAATTCTTGCAGATGATATCTGCGATGCGCCTTTGTTCGCTGTAAATACAACTTATTCAGGGGCACTTTGCTTAAGTAACTCGCTTGAAACGAATGAACCGAGAGGTGGAGATGTTGCCGCGCACAATTCGTCAGCATGGTTCAGATTCGTCGCTCCTGCGAGTGGAGAAGTTGAGATTTCAACAGATCTCGGTGGAACTGAGTTTGGAACGTATATTGAGATCTATCATTCTGCAGATGGAAGTGCTTGCAATACAGGTGTTCAACCTATAACAGGAACATTGATCAAGGATAAGTTTGAATACTTGTCCCACATTGAGTTCTCTGATGGCACAGATTTACTTGGGGTTGATCCAGAGGCTCAGATCACTTTGGATGCATGCGATCCGGTATTTTTAATAAGTTATCAAAAATTGATCGCAGGTGAGACCTATTATGTTCAGGTAACTGGAGATGATCCAAACGACGCCGGAATCATAGAAATTCGCGTGAGCGATCTTGGAGGTGGTCCTTCGGGTGATACAGAGGATATACCTTGTCAATCTACTCCGGTGGCTCCAGGAACAGCATTCATTTCTGCTGAAACTGGAAGTGCTGAAACCGCTATTTTAGATTTCGGCTGTGCTTATGATGGTGGTAATGATTTTGCCGAGACAGGTGCGCCTCATACGAACAATGATCCTAACAATTACCATGCTTATGATTACGATCACGTTGCCGCAAATAATCCGACAGTGAATGAAAGTGTCTGGTTGAATTTCACTGCTCCGAACAATGGTAGAATGGTTTTTGAAGCAGATTATGAATCAGCTATTTACGGAGAAAACAATGCGTTATTCGGTTATGACGTTCGATTTTCGCCGGGTATACCAACAGATTATTCGTGCGCTAATCTTTCCTTCATTGCACAGGATGAAGGTGGTACCAATAGTATCCTTGGGGGAGATCCGAGTGCAGTAATCACCGCGCAGTGTTTGGAACCGGGATATAAATATTTTGGAATGATCGATCCTTCCAGCAATGTTACCCTGTTTAATTCTCAGCAAATTGGAGCATGGCTATTTGATCCTTCTTTGGTTGATCCATCAACCAATCCACCCGGAAATGATATTCTTTGTTTAGCATTAACAGATCCTCTCTACGAAATACCGGTTACACCAGCGGGGACAAATCCTAATTTCCAGGCTGTTGCAGGCGATAATACTTTCGCTTGTCGTGAATATCTTGCAGGTGAGCCTGCTGCTGATCCTAACATAGCAAACAGAGCAGATCAGACTGTATGGCATTATTTTGTCGCTCCACCATCAGGAGCTGTTGAAATGAACATACGTGCATATATTGGATTGAATCAGCTGCGCTATAATGTCTTTCAGCTATTGAATGGTACGGAATGCTATGGTGGATTGAATCCAGCAACCTATACAGAAGATGGAACTAGAAATACATCTATTATCACACCTGTCCTAAGCGGTGTTGCAGGATTTACAGGGACTCAGGAATCTCTATGTTGTTTAGTGCCTGGAACGATCTATGCTGTTCAGCTTGACGGTGGTTCACCGGGTGATGAAGGGCAGTACATCATTGAATATATCAGAGAAGTGGCAAGTGATGCAGGGGATGTGTTTGTAGAGCTCGATAATGGAAGCATTATCAATGTTGCACAGCCGGATACCGCATTCGTTTGTTTCGGAGAAACGATTACTCCTGGAATTATGTTGAATGGGATCGGACAGACAACACTTGACATTCCATCTTGTCTGCAATTGGGATACGTCATCCATAATATCGATCCAATACCGGATCCTGTAGCGAATACTGGTTTCACCTTTATTGACTCTGTTCAAACAACATCAGGAACATTTGTAAATGATACTGACGGTTCCGGAACATTCGGAAATCCGTTATTCAATCAAGTTTATTTCGTTTCCCCTATGGCCGATGAGCCTGCGAATTGGGGTGATCTTACTTGTGTGAGCTCAACAGTTGAAGAAGGAGTGCCGGTTGTGTTTCTTCAGCCTGTTGTTCCTTCCTCTAGTTACAACAGTGCCGTATGTGAGATCACCTTCTCCGCAGCAGGTGGGCTTGCAGCATTTAACAGCAGTACATTCAGCTATACAATTCAGAACGCTGCGATGAACACGGTTGCGGTTGGTACATTCACAAATGGCGGTACGGTTGTTTTTCCAGTGCCGTCTGCTGAAGTTTATTCCATTACAGTAACAGACGGGGCATGTCCGTATAACTTCACGGTAGATGCCTCCGCATGTTCGAATCCTTGTTTGACCAACCCGAACATCAATTTCGTGAATGCAACGATCTGTAACGGAGAAAGTATTTTCCTTGAAGGTACAAATCAAACTACGGCCGGACTTTACACAGATGCCTTCACTGCTGCTAACGGATGTGACAGTACTATTTACACAACTGTCACCGTGATCGAGCCTGTTGCGTTCGCCCAGACCTTCACGATCTGTCAGGGAAGTTCAGTGACAGTTGGATCGAATACGTATAATACTTCCGGTATTTACACAGATTTACTGACTGCTGCAAACGGATGTGACAGTACGGTTACGACTACATTATTCGTTGAGTCAGTATTGACATCAAATTACAGTATGACGATCTGTGACGGTGATTCATATGTTTTCGAAGGTTCGACTTTAACTGCTTCAGGAACGTACAATGCTATACTGACAGCATTAGGTGGATGTGATTCGATCGTAACCTTGTTCCTTACAGTGAGACCTCCGAACGGAAGTATGATCAATGCTTCGATCTGTCAGGGTCAGAGCTATTCCTTTGGTGCAGTAACCTATGGTACATCCGGTACTTATACGAATGTACTCAGTGATGTGAACGGTTGCGATTCAACGGTAACATTGAATTTGACCGTAAATCCAGCACTGTCGGGATCAACAGCAGCAACGATCTGTTCAGGACAATCGTACATTTTTGGAACACAAATCCTGACATCGACAGGTACGTATACCGAGCCATTCACAACGGTTACAGGATGTGATTCAGTTGTAACCTTATATCTTACTGTCTTACCCGCATTAAACTCTTCGCAGTCCGCTACTATTTGTCAAGGCCAGTCTTATAACTTTGGGACACAATCATTAACAACATCCGGGACCTATACTGAGAACGTACAAACGGCAAGCGGTTGTGATTCAACGGCCATATTGTATCTGTTTGTTACCGAACCGACAGAATTCTATACAGATTCTATCATCTGTCAGGGATCTTCAATGATTTTTGGAACGCAAACACTTTCAGTGAGTGGAGTTTATACGGAGCAGTTTACAACTTCTTCAGGTTGCGACTCAATTGTGTACCTTGAATTGTCTGTAGCAGATTGTACAGCGGCATTTGAGATCAGTAACATTGTTACTCCGAATAATGACGGACAAAATGATACATGGAAGATTTCGGATCCTTCACAGGTTTCTGGATGCGCTGTAACCATCTACAACCGATGGGGGCAACCTGTTTATGAAACTACCGATTATCAGAATGAGTGGGGTGGAACAAAGGATGGTGAGCCATTGCCTGACGGAGTTTACTTCTATTCGATCAAGTGCACGGATGAAGAATATACCGGAGAAATTAACTTGTTCAGATTTAAAAAGTAAGAGCCATGAAAAAAACATTGAAATATAGTTTTTCAGGTGTGATGATTTTCATTGCTCTGAATGGGTTTGCCCAGCAAACTCCTCAAACGAATGTTTATAATTACAATCGCTATTCCTTGAATCCTGCTTATGCAGGAGAGAAGGGATGCACAGAAATCTTTTTTTCTCATCTCAATCAATGGGTGAAGGTGAGTGGGGCACCGGTGACAAGTTTACTAAGTGCCAATACCCGCTTGGGTAAGTCATGGGGTGTTGGTGCGAACGTTCTTGTAGACAAGATTGGAATGTTACAGCAGGTAGCCGCTTCGGGTTCTGTTTCCTATGGTTTTACGATCGCGAATGCTCACAACTTGCGGTTCGGATTATCTGCCGGTTACGACCAGTTCCGCGTGAATACTGATGGTGCGATAGCATTCGATAATAATGATGTTATCGTAAATGGTGGTTCTCAGTCAGGTTCTACGGTTAATACTGAGGTCGGATTGCTGTATCAGTTTAAAGGATTAGAATTTTCTGCATCCAGCAAGCAAGTTCTGGAATCATTTTCCAATTTTGGTTACTCCGGCTTGAATGGATATGGCTTACGAAGGCATCTTATTGGATTATTGGGCTATCGATTTAAGTTGAACGATAATCTTTCGCTGAAACCTTCTATTTTGTACAAAGGGATTGGGAACGTGAATCAATTTGATGTCAATACCGATTTGAATTACAAAAACTTCATCACCGGAGGACTAGGATTTAGATCAGGAGTGGGTTTGATTGGAAGAGTAGGAGTTAATATCCAAGATCTTTTCTTCGTTGGATATGCATATGAAACTCCTATGCGCAACATAGCATCTTATAGCTCAGGTTCTCATGAAGTCATTATAGGGTTAAAACTTTGTAAAAATCAGAGACCTGTTCCGGATGATCAATTAGCTGATATTCCGAAGTTAAAAACGGATACCATTGTAAAAGTTGAGTACAAAGTGGACACATTGATTGTTGAGCGTGTTGATACCGTTTACATGGAGTCACCAATTAAAAAGGCTATCACAGATGAAGAAGCGGAACGTGTTTTGGATCTGGCGGCAAAGACTTTGGAGTTCGAAAACGATAAGGCCATAATTCGCAGGAAGTCTTTTGGCGAGTTGGAGTCATTGACAAACATGATGTTAATGCGTGAAGATTTAAAGATCCGCTTGAATGGTCATACTGATAACAACGGCTCCGAAGAATATAACATGGAACTATCCAGGAACCGTGTTCAGTCAGTCAAGGACTTCCTGGTAGCCAATGGAGTAGATGCATCCCGCATTGAGACACATTATTACGGTGAGTCGAATCCAATCGCTGACAATACCACGAAAGAAGGTCAGGCCAAGAACCGAAGAGTAGAGATGCATTATATCAAGTAAAAAAATGATATGATAGTTAAAAGCGGGGGTAATTCTCCGCTTTTTCTTTTATATGGTTGTTTTTATAAATTTGAGGTTGTAGAAAAATGAACAGTATCACTAGATTTCTATTAGGATTGTTTCTGATTTGTTTATTACCGTCCTGTCTGAAAGAATCGGTTACAAAGGAACATCCAGAATTCGAAGGAAATTGGCGGCATAAACTGGACACAGAGCGTGCGACTTTTATTACTGTCAACGCAGATAGCAGAGGATATACGAATACTTACAATTATCAGACAGGTGAACTACTTGAGGACGGGCCAAATCGAAAGTGGCATTACAAAAAGGGCAAATTGTATTCTGGTTGGCTGGCCATGGGATCTGATGTTTATTCAGTGGATCAGGAACCTGAAATTGCAACGGATTTAATCATGAAAGGACTCGATACGGCTTATCTTGGTGACCGATACATGGTGATCGAGGGAGATCTGTTTACCGATCGGGATTAGAACATGGTTCGAACTTATATCTATTTTTCGGCGATTGTTTACCTGATCTTCATTGGACTGGTAGGTACAGGTTTGTATTTTTCGGATCCAAAAAATGAGACGGCATACCTGATGCTGATCGGTGTATTGTGTTTTTTTGGAGTGATGCTGATCTATAGCCTGATGGTGTGGCAAGTCAGACCGGAAGGGGCTTCGCTGAGCCTTAAGCGATTCTTTGGATTACAAAGAGTGCACTTAATTCCTTCTGACCTTCAAAGCGCAAAAGGTTTCATTAATTGGGATCCTGATCATGAAACGGATAGAGGAAAGATCCTTGAATTGAAAACAGTAAAAGGCGATTTTCGCTTTGATTCCAACTATTACAGAGATTTTGATCAACTGCTGGAAGTTGTATTGGATGGGCGTCAAGACTTACTTCGGGAATACCATCAAACCTTGGTTAAGGACCGAAAACGATCGGCAAATTATACGATCATATATTACGTTATTATAATCGGGATCCTGATCTTCATGTTCCTGAAAAAGTGATCGTTCCCAAAGATCATTCACCCTTGATCTTATTCCAGATTGCGTACATGGCCTTCTGGGTCGGACGGTCTGGCTCAACTTCACGCAGTGGTTCACAGGCTTTCAATGTGGCATGACATTCACTCGGTAAGTCCTGATATAATGCAGTGCCTTTTGTTTTCCAGGAGATCATCTCATCAGATACTTCCTTGATCACTTTGGCAGGATTACCAACTACCAGCGATCGTTTTGGAATTACAGTATTTGCAGCGACAAAGCACAAGGCTCCTATGATGCACTCGTCTTCGATCACAACATCATCCATGATCACCGAATTCATTCCGATCAGGCAATTCTCACCGATCGTACCACCGTGAACAATAGCGCCATGACCGATATGAGCACCTTTCTTTAAAGTTACTGTTGTCCCTGGAAACATATGGATCGTACAGTTTTCTTGTACATTGCATCCGTCCTCAATGATGATCTGTCCCCAGTCGCCGCGAATTGCAGCTCCAGGTCCAATATAGACATTCTCTCCTATGATCACGTTGCCCGTGACACTTGCCTGAGGATGAATAAAACTGCTTGCTTTTACGACCGGACGAAATCCGTTGAACTCATATACTGCCATGACTTCCTTTTTTAATCAAAGGTAGTCTACTTTTCTGAATTCTTTTTGGACGGAATTCTGAAATTGGCACCAAACACCATATTGTATTGAGAATACCAGAAGAATTGTGAAGCACGATCCGATTTATGCATAGTGGTGCGGATATCGGGCATGTGAATGAATCCACCTTTCCATTCCATTTGAGCGAAAAAGTATTTGAAGAAGGTCATGTTTAGTGAAAGAACCAACCCCGTTCCGTATCCTGCCAGATGGAACTCATCATAGCGTGCATTGTTCATGAGTGTAGTATTTGTGCGAGGTATTAGCGCTCCTATACCGAAACCTTCATTTGCGGCAAACTGAAAGTTCTTTCGGCTGAAAAGCACGTCAAACCGACGAACTTCAATATTCTCATAGTTCAATCCGTCAGTGTGTTCGAACAAAAGAAAATCTCCGGTAAGATTGATTGTGTCATTGTTGTAGATGCCATCGTACTGTGTACCGTTTTGAATCTCTCCGTCAATATGAACATTCTGGTAGCCATCACCCATATGGTTCTGCATAACATATTTCATATGGTCTGCACCGAACGATATGTTGTATTTATCATGGAAAAAATAACCGATTCGGAAATTATACTGCGGGATCGTGATCGTACTTGGTGTAAAATACAATTTCGCACTGAACGGGGATTGACGGTCCTTTGCTATTACATCGTACAATGTGAAATCGTAATTATCTCCTTTGAAATGAATGTCAGAATTCGAGTAAGCCGCTCTGTTCCAACCCCAATAGATGTAAAAATTTCCTTTTTTATAGGGATTGTCTTTAACAAAGGTTATCTGAGAGAAACCAGCAGGTGTACACATGAAAAAGAGGAACAAAAAAAACAGTATTATCCTCATTTTTTTACGAAATTTCTGGAAAATAAAATTAATCTAACTTTAACCAATTGAATCTCAAAAGTGTAGGGACACCCATTTGGCCCTCATTTGTTATGATCATGTCGCCGTTCTCAAGAAAAGTAATTCCTTCAGGTTTATTGAATAATTTAGGGTCTAAGCGCATATAATTCAACAATTTTCCTGCTTTATTAAAAACAGCCATTGTCTGGTCTACTGCTGAAATGATGTAGATGTCATCTGATTTTGGATGAACAGCCAGAGAAGAAGGCATAAATTTCAGTGAAGATATGCTGTCTTGTGATTGTTTATTTACTTTTTGTGGAAGCTCGAGGTTGTGGGCATTGGCAAAAGATTCGATCTCGGCAATGCTAATAAGGAAAAGAGGAGCTTCGTTCAGTTCTTTAGAAGTTAGATCAATGGAATAGATCGCTCTTGTATCTTTGAATTCAGGTCCTTTACCCAATTTACTTTTCGGTGCAATGAGTAATCGGTTGTCACGTTCATCAAAGCATAACCCCTCGTTATCCCAGGCCGGAAGATTCAATTTGGTTTCGGAAACAGTTGCCGTATCCCATGGAGAAGAAACTTCCAATAGTGTAGCATCGCTTCGGAGCAAGAAATAAGTACTGTCAACCCGGGATAAACCCTCATAGTCTCCATCGATACCGAATTGAAACTGACCAATAATTGAATCTTTGTCAAGATTGTAAATGAATATAATCCCGTGCTCGTTTTGAACACAAGCGATTTGATTTTCGGGTAAATTAGTTAAACCAGAAATCTCTCGTAATTCAAATGGTAGATTTAATATGAGATCAGGTTTTTTGAAGTTGAACCATCCGTTTTCCTTGTGGAATAAGGTTTGGAGAAACTGATAATGATCTATACCGGCCTTCTGTATTCTCTTTACGGTGATAAAGGACAAGGCCGCTATTACGAACGAAAAGTAGATCTGTTTTGACATTGTTAATTCTTGTATCAAAGATAATTCCGATTTTTCAAACAATTGGGTTTCACGATCGAAAAATACATAGTCAAGACATTTAGAAGAAGTATTCTTATATTTCAGGAATGAGTTATTGTGACTTTTGTACAGCTCGTCAGCTGGGAGATCATCATAGAGTGTACCATGATAAGCACTATGGATTTCCGATTTACAATGATAATGAATTATTTGGACGATTGATCCTAGAGATCAATCAAGCGGGATTATCTTGGGATACAATACTTAAGAAGCAATCTCATTTTCGAAAGGCATATGACAATTTCTGCATTAAGACGATCGCATGTTATGATGAAGAAAAGATCGTTAAATTAATGAATAATAAGGGTGTGATCAGGAACAGGCTTAAGATAAATGCAGCGGTGCATAATGCCAAGCAGATACTGCTTTTGAAACAGGAATTTGGTTCTTTCAAACAATGGTTAGATATTCAGCATCCAAAATCAAAAGAGGAATGGACGAAATTATTCAAAAAGACGTTTAAATTTGTGGGAGAAGAGATCGTTAACGAGTTCTTGATGAGTACCGGATATTTGCGTGGAGCACATCTAGAAACTTGCATAGTTTTTGCTGAGATCGAACGGTTGAACCCTAAATGGTTGCAGAAATGAAAAGATTGATCGTATTATTTACCTTTTTGCTGAATGTTCACATAGCAGGTGCCCAGTTTGGAATTAGCGGAGGTCTAAGCACCCTGAAAGGGTTTGGAACTCCTAAACCATACGTTGGAATGCACATTGGGGCTGAAATCCCAAGAGATGATCAGATTTCTTTCTATGGTCGGGCATCGTTTTATTTGAAGCAGATGCAGCAATTTGATCCCGGCCAAAATCAGCTGCTTGTGCAAGCTTATGATCCGACAAGCCCAGTGCAGTTTCAATTTATTACGTATGATCAGTCCTTCAATTACACAGTTTTGGAAGGCGGTAACCGCTATTACATTGGAGAAGGGTATGATTCAGGATTTGGTGCATATGGTGGAGGAAATGCTTCAATCATATTTAATTCAGTAAAACGGAAATACGATTGGGGTACTGTAAGTGAAGCGGATTATTATCTTCCGTCTTCTGAGCTTCCTAAAGGTTCGGTTTTTAATTTAGGTTTTGGTCTTGAAGGAGGTGTGAAATATACATTTTCGGGTCTGGGCACATTGTATTTTGATACTGGTTTTTCATATTTGGTGATAGGCTATCCAAGCAATGCTACTGCAAGTTCCGCTTCAGTTTCCATGTGGACACCTTTGATGTTTTCGTTTAATTTCGGGTTTAGAAAAGACCTTTATTAAATAGTAACCACTTTTGTCTTTTCGGGAGTGATCTAAATTCTTCAATAAAGACAGATAGTTCGCTATAACGCTGATCCATTCCTTCTTTCAATCCTGCTAAGACAGCTGGATTATCCATCAGATTAGGTGCTGTTTTGAATTGATGCTTTGCGCTTAATTTTTGCAATAAGGTATGCAGTCCTTTGGGTAACTTGTCACTTTCAGGAAGTGGGTGTGTTAGCTGTAGATTGGTAAATACACTTGGATTTGGATGTGTTAGGGGCAGTTTTCCGTCATAAAGTCTCCAGATCACAATGCCCAACGCATAAAGATCAGTTCGTTGATCTACGAGATCCAATCTGTTCAAAATTAACTCAGGAGCGGCAAATCCAAGAGGGAAGAGAGTAGATCGTTTGTTCGGTTCAAAGGTTCGCAATGCAAGACCAAAATCGATCAGAGATACAACCAATGTTCCACTTTTGAAATCAACAAGTATATTTCCGGGTTTAATATCACAGTGAACTATGTTCAATTTTGCTAAATGCTCAAATATTTTGCAAAGACCTTCCAATATCTTCAACAAGTATTCTTTGCGCTCATTTTTAGCAATCGAGAACCAGAACTCGTCGAGAGGAATACCGGGATGGAAGGACTTAATAAGAATAATCTCATTTTTTGTTTCGATCAGATCGATGGTCGCAGGAAGTCCCGGCAAGTCAAAACTGAAAGTTGCTTCATGTTTCAGTCGCTCTTGAGCTGCTTGATTGGAACCTGTTCGCATGAGTGCTTTCATCACCGCTTTAGCTCCCGTAATTCGGTTTTCGATCAGAAAAACTTCTCCGAACTTACTGTTTACTTGGTTTCCAAGCTTCGAAAGAATCTTGTATTTATTGCTAAGTTCTGACATCGAATTTCAAAGGAATAAAAAAAGGCAGTAAGAACTGCCTTTTTTGGACATAAAAATCTCCCGAATCAGAAAGTCGCCTTCAGACCTCCCTGGATAGAAAATGGCATTCCAGGCCTATGACCAGCAGGTCTTGTTGAAACCAGATAAACTTCGTTGGTCAGATTGATAACATTGCATACCAACGAGATATTTCTCAAAAGGTGGTATTTTGCACTTGCATCCAAAATAAATGTTGACGGGATCAATTCATTTGTTGGAATCTCTCCGGACCCTGCAACTGTTCTCATCTCAGAATTAAACTTACCTCCAATGGTTACTGAGAATTTTGCATGTTCCAATGTGAGATTAAATGAGAATTGGTTATTCGCCAGATATGGTAATTTATCTCCTGAATTCACCGTACCCCAATCCTCAAAAGTACTGTTGAAATCTGAACTAAAATAGGCATCTGTATAAGTGTATCCAAGTACCATCGGTAAATTGAACCTACATTTCTTATTACTGTTATTAAAATTGCTGAGGAAATCATAGATTAACTGGAATTCAATACCTTGTGAACACGCAGATCCTCCGTTGAATAAAGCGCCCGTTCCTGTTCCTCCTCCAGCTGCAAGGTCAGCTCCCAACAAGTTGGAATAGTCATTGTAAAACAAAACTAGCTGAGAGGATATCGCCTTTCGGTATATTTTAGCACCAGCTTCATAATTGACTGATTCTTCCGGCAACGATCCCTCATTCACTCCTGGAGGGGCAAATCCTTTGTGAACTCCTGAAAAAACAGACATGAATTCATTAAATTTGTAATCAACTGAAATGCCCGGTATCCATACATTCACTTCATTCCGTTTTGTTGAGAGGGCAGTTCCCGACCTTTGAGGATCGTTTTTTCCAAAATCATTTTCAGAAAGCCAGATCATTTCATTTCTAATACCCCCTGTTGCAGTGAAACGCTTCCAATTCAATTTATATTGGATGTAACTTGCTGCTGCAATTGCATTAACGATTCGGTTACTTTCTGTGCCTGGTGCTCCCGCTGCGGTCATCATCATTGTACCGTTCACCATTTTGTATTTGTCTTCAAACTGATAACGATCCATGTTATCCTGGTGGTAACGGAAACCAAGATCTAAATCATGCTTTATCTGACCGGTTTTCAAGTCTAAACCGATTACCGACTGACTCCCTTGGGCGTAGTAGTTACGATTGTTCGCCTTTACAAATAAGGCGTCTTCATTGACACTCGACCCCCCTACAATAATTTCATAGTATGATGCATAATCTTTAGGTGTGTCGAGAATTGTAGCAATCGATTTTTTAATACCGGTTGTATCCTTGATGGCATCCAGTTTGTACCAGTTTCGATGGAAGTCATTTCTATAAAGCGTAGTTGTAAATGAAATGGCTTTGCTTGGTTTAATCACATATGTTGCGGTCAACTGAGATTGATGGGTATTCATTTCATCCATCTGCGATGAAGCGTATCTTCTGTAAGGAGTGACTAAAAAATCATCCGAGGAAATACCTAAGTAGGTGTCATCAGAATTTTCATTGCTTATCCCAGCCTTTAATGTCAAGGACTGATAAATTTTGGAATCAGAAGGTGTATTGAAACGTAACTTAGCAATAACATCTTTTTTGTCAAAACCTGTATTACCGCCATTATCCAAAGTTTTGAACCCGTCAGAACTGTAATTGAAGGCCTCAATCGAATAACCAAAAGATTTATGGGAATTACCAATGAAAGCGTGTAGGTTTCGACCATTGAAACTTCCAGCAAGCATCGTGAATTTCGCTTTCAGGTCAGAAGGTATCTGGGTTGAAATTAAATTTATTGCCCCTCCTGTGGTATATGGGCCGTATTTTATTTGGCTGCTTCCTTTAAGTATTTCTAAAGCCTGCATCCTTCCAATTGTCGGGAAATAGTAGGCTGCAGGAGCCGCATAGGGCGCTGGCGCGATCAAAACTCCATCTTCCATGACTGTTATTTTGGATGACCGCTCCACACCGGTTCCTCTAAGTCCGATGTTTGGCCTTAATCCAAATCCATCCTCTTCTTGAATGTTTACCCCGGGAACACTTTTCAGCATTCGGCTCACATCTGAATAATTGAATTTCTCGATCTCTTTCGGGGACAAATAATAGGCGGAACCTGGAAGTTCCTTTATTCCCTTTTCTCCTCCTGTTAGAGTCAAATGTCGTACAACTGCTTCTGGAAGATCCGTAACCTCTTCTTTCAGGCAAATGTTGTAAGTCACTGTACCATTTCCTTGAAGCTCAACTTTTTGCTTTATTTTTTTATATCCCGGGTGGCTGATGATTATTAAGAATTCTCCATCAGAAAGTTCCGGGAACATGAAAGACCCCGACGAATTGGTTATTTCCACAAGGTTTGTTTTGTCTAAAATAATGGTCACTCCTGATACAGGTGTTATGCTGTCGGAGAGATATACTGTTCCTTTTATCTCATTTTGCTGCGCAAATAATCCGGATGAAAGAAATAAAATCAGCACTAATAGATTTAACTTCATAACAAGCTCAATTAACCATGCAAAGTTGAAGGGATAATTGGGGATCATCAATACCTTAAAAAAGGTATTTTAGATTCATTCTAAATAAACATATAGAAAGTTGATTGTTTTCAGTAGTAAATTTTCGGACTTCAAGAAAAATTCTGCCTATTTTTCCACAATGAAAAAGGCGTTACTGATCGCAGATAGTGGGGGAAGTAAAACGGATTGGTGTCTGATTGACCAATTAGGAAACCGACATTATTTTCAAACGGCATCCTATCACCCGCATCTCATGAGTGATCAGTGGATCAGCCAACAAGCAAAAAATTGGCTGGATTACACGAGAATATATGATCTTGAAGTACATTTCTTTGGAGCAGGATGCTTGAAGGATCAAAATAGAAAACTCGTTGAAAAGGCATTCACAACCTGGAACATAGAAAGAGTGAATATTTCATCTGATCTTATAGGCGCCGCTTATTCATTGCTTGGAGATGAGGATGGTGTAATAGGCATTTTGGGAACGGGTTCCGTGGCTGCTAAAATAGAAGGTCAAAGTGTGAAGGAGGTTTATGGCGGCTTTGGCTATTTGCTAGGAGACGAGGGAAGTGGATATGCATTCGGTAAAAAGTTACTTCACAATTACATAAAAGACTGTTTTTCCATAGAACTTTCACACTCTTTAAAAGAAATTCTGGGAGAAAGGGAAGAGATAATGGCCGAAGTATACGGACCTCAGGGTAAACAATTTATTGCGGGAATTGCAAAAAGCACTCATGAACTTTCGGTATTTAATGAAATAGTTCAAATTCATGAACAAAATATTGTAGAATTCGTCGAACAATATCTACAAAAAATACCTGAATTGAAAGATGTTTCTTTCGTTGGATCTTATGCATTCCATCATCAGAATATTTTACGAAAAGTTCTCAAAATGAAAGGTCTTCAGTTGCATAAAGTGATCGAACGACCAATCGAAGAATTAGCTGAATATTTTATCAGAAGGACATTTTAATCAATAAAAGATACTATTTAAAAAATAATAAGCATATTTAGCCTGTATTAAATTGGATTCATCGTTCATATTCTAGCTTTGGTAGAATTTATTTTCAATGTCGAATAAAACGATGCATATTGCACTATAAATTTAGAACAATCGATGGAAGAATTGTTTATAAATGCTACCCCTCAAACCCCTCTTATCCATTTCAACGGTAATAGTGGTGTTATGAAAATTAAGGGACGCTCTATTCCTGATAACCCTGACGAGTTTTGGTTGCCTGTTCTGAATTGGTTTGAATCGTATTTGCTACATCCTTTAAAATCAACCGTCATTAAGATCGATCTTGAATACTTTAACATTTCGTCTTCTAAAAGGATACTTTTCTTATTGTACAAGCTTAACGAACTTTCTGATAAAGGAAAGGATGTTCATGTTGAATGGTTCTATCGTCAAACGGATGAGGACATGTACGAAGTTGGGCAGGATTATGCGTATATGGTGAAAGTGCCATTTGTATTCAAAGAATATGTTGATCCTGACATCGCTGTGGCCATCTAACTTTTAGAAATACAAAAAAGTCGGGCATCTTCAGAAGAGATGCTTTTTTCATTTACTCCTCAATCTATGCTGGAATTCTGCTATTTTTGTCACTACAGCCATGAGAGTTTTAAAGGATATACCGCACGATAGATACAAGATTCAGATAATGAGTTACAATGCAAAGTACATTGTTAAGATCGAATTAGGCCAATTCGAGCAGATTTTTAAGATTGGCGAGATAGATGTCTATTCAATTGAAGAAGTTGAGAATATGCTCACTAAAGAACTTTTGAGTAACAGTCTGAAGCGGTTTATTGAGATGCGCTCTGATTGGGAAATGGCGTTCAATCAGAAAAACACTAAAAATTAGTTATATGAATAAAGTTATCATTTTTTCAGTTCCTCTGTTGTTTATCATTATGGTTTCCTGTGGACAAAAAGATAAAGCGAAGGTTGATACCACTCCAAAAGTTGAAATTAGGGATATGAAAGGATTGAAGATCGCCTTCTACAATAGCGACTCTTTAAAGGTTCAATTCAATTTTTTCAAGGAGCAGGAAGATATTGTAAACAAGCGACAAAAGAAATTTGAGAGTGAATTGGAGCGTCGCCAAAAGGAATACCAGGAATTCATCATTCGAAATAATCAGAGACTTCAGAATAATGAACTTTCCGAAAATCAAGCCATGCAGATTCAGCAACGTGCACAACAAATGGAAGCTGAAATCGTGCAATACCAGCAAACAGAAGGTGCCCGTCTTGAAAAGGAAACGATCGATAAGCTGGAAGCAATCCGTAAGAAGATTGAAACGTACGGTAAGCAATTTAGTGAAGAAAATGGAATAGACATTCTGTTGATTCACGGTCAGGGGGGGCAGATCAATTATATAAATGCTACGATGGACGTAACGAAAGAGTTCACGGAATACCTTAACCAGCGAGAAGTAGAGATCGAAAAAGATATTAAAAAGT
Source organism: Flavobacteriia bacterium (assembly GCA_046301895.1). Classification (GTDB taxonomy): domain Bacteria; phylum Bacteroidota; class Bacteroidia; order Flavobacteriales_D; family Crocinitomicaceae; genus M0103. Next base: position 24,898 of record JBKCJG010000062.1, on the reverse strand, counting down.
AAAATGCTGATCGCTCGCCAGAAACTCAACGAGAACATCGCGGAGTATGTGTTATACATGTATCAGATTGAGGATTTGATACGTGCATATAATTTCGACTTGGAGTTGATCATAGAGAATTTTGTTCGGCCTCAACTTCCTGATAACTCATTCATTGAGCAATATAGAGATTGGTACCGTGACTTAATTGCTCAGATGAAGTCACAGCGTATAGATAAGCAAGGACATCTGCATGATCTTCGGGATATTCTTGTTGAGTTGTCCTATTTACACAACACCTTGCTCAACATGGCGAATGATCAGAAATACCGTGCTGTTTTTGAATCTGCGACACCATACATAGAGGAGTTTAAGGAAAGATCTAACCTGAAGGATAAGAATCACATCGAGATCATATTTCACGCATTGTACATGAAGTTGCTCCTTAAACTCCAGAAAAGGGAGATCAGTGCCGAAACAGAAGAAGCATTCGATGCGATGCGCATAATGATTGCCTATTTGGCCAGAACCTATCAACAAATGAAGTCAGGGAATTTAAACTTCCTGAATAACTAGCAAAATATCTTGCCGGGATTTAATATGTTGTTCGGGTCAAACACTCTTTTGATATGCCGCATGATGTCAAGACTTTTTGGATCGAAAGCAATATCCATATACGATTGCTGCACTAATCCGATTCCATGTTCTCCCGACAAAGTTCCACCAAGTTTGACCACTTCGGTGAAAAGCTCACGAATGGCTATAGTCAGATCATTTTCCCACCTTTCATCTGAGAGTTCACCTTTAATAATGTTTACGTGGAGGTTACCATCTCCTGCATGTCCGTAACACACACTATGCAATCCATATTTTTCACAAACTGATTTAACGTGATGCAACAGTTTTGGTAATTCATAGCGTGGAACAACAGTATCCTCTTCCTTATAGATGGATTGCGATTTTACTGCTTCTCCCACTTTTCTTCTCATGGACCACAGACTGTTTTTTTGAGCTTCGCTCTCTGCAAAAAGGACCTCATCGGTTTCGAATTTATCTAGTACCAACATGATTTTTTCGCATTCTGACACAAGGGATTCTAGGTCAAATCCGTCTACTTCGATCAATAAATGTGCTGCATGATCATCGGCGACTTTTATAGAATAATCGCCCGTGAATTCCTGGGTCCATGTTAGGGCATCCCTTTCCATGAATTCAAGTCCACTCGGGGTGATACCTGCTCTGAAGATGGCAGCAACGGCTTCACATGCTTTTCCTGCATCAAAGAATGGGACAAGCATTAATAGGTTCTGAGTAGGATGGGGAATCAATCGCAATACGATCTTTGTAATCACAGCCAGGGTTCCCTCGGAGCCCACCATTAGTTGCGTCAAATTGTAACCAGTAGCATTTTTTAGTACGTTTGCACCTGTCCAAATGATTTCGCCTGTAGGTAGCACTATTTCAAGATTGAGGACATAATCTTTGGTGACACCATATTTAACTGCTTTGGGTCCACCTGAGTTTTCAGAAACATTACCTCCGATGAAACAGCTGCCTTTACTGGCTGGATCCGGAGGATAGAACAACCCTTTTTCCTTAACGGCATCCTGAAGAACTTGGGTAATTACTCCTGGTTCAGTAATAACCTGGTGATTTTTCTCATCGATATCCAGAATACGATTGAATTTTTCCATTGATAGGGCAACACCGCCAAATATCGGCAATGCACCTCCGCTCAATCCGGTTCGTGCACCTGAAGGAGTAACCACTATATTTTGCTCATTGCAGTATTTTAGAATTGATGAAACCTCGTGTGGAGAATTTGGCTTGAGCACAACATTTGGCAGATAAACCAGGTCTTCAGTTTCATCATGGCCATATTCAGCAAGTATTTCTTCGCTCACACAACACCTGTCGGATAGAATACTTCTAAAATAATCGATATCAATTGTTTCTAAAGTGCGAAAGGTATTCATAAAGGGATTAGCTTAATGTATATTCCGAATTCAATGCTGGGATCTCAACCTCCCAACCCAGTTCTGTTTCAATTTTTACTCGTAAAGCATCGGTTTGATGCGGTTCACCATGATTCAAAAAAATCTTGATTGGCGGTTTTTCAAAATTGCGCAGCCAATCCAGCATTTCCATTTGATCTCCATGAGCAGATAAGGATGAAATGGTTGCAATATGACATTTTACTTGCCGGTATTCACCAAAAAACTTTATTTCCTGGCTACCCTCCACTATGGCACGTCCTCTTGTTCCTTCACCCTGGAAACCTACAAATAGAAGAGTATTTCGGTCGTTCTCAATGTGGTTGTTCAGGTAATGGAGAATGCGTCCGCCTTCCATCATCCCACTGCCTGCAAGGACTATCTTTGGGGATTTATCAGACACAATACTTCTTGAATGTTCGAAATTATTAATGAAGATGATGTCTTCATACATTCGCGTCAAATCATAATGTGAAATATTCTGCCAATCAGCATAGTTATTATAGACATTGGTGGAGTTCACACCCATGGGAGAATCCAAATAGATAGGAATCTTCGGGAGTTTATCCTCCTCCTTTAGTTCATGAAGTATGTAAATGAGTTCCTGAGTGCGCTCTACCGCAAACGACGGAATCATCAATATCCCCTTTCTATCAAGGGTGTCTTCTATCACTCGAAGCAACTCTTCTTTAACATCTTCCGGGGAGTGGATGCGATCTCCATAAGTCGATTCCAAAATAATGTAATCCGCATCAGCAATTTTTTTTGGAGGATACAACAACATTGGTTTTGCTCTTCCTATATCTCCAGAGAATACAATTTTCTTATCATTTACACGAATATCAATAAATGCAGAACCGAGGATATGCCCATTATTAATAAGTTGGAATTTGACCTTATCATCGATAACTACCCATTCATGTAAATCATGAGTAACAAATAACTTCATGGCTTCAACCACATCCTGTACACTGTACAACGGCTCCGCTTTCTTATGCTTTGCATATGCGTATTTATTGGCTCGAGTCGCATCTTCTTCCTGAATTTTGGCGCTGTCTAGCAAGATTATCTCAGCAAGCTCTTTTGTAGGTTTTGTGCAATGTATTGGTCCATTGAACCCCTTTTTGACAAGTAAAGGAATATATCCACAGTGGTCTAGATGGGCATGTGTAAGGATCAGTTCATCTATCGAAGATGGTTCTACAGGAAACGGAGCCCAGTTCTTCAATCGTAATTCTTTTAATCCCTGAAATAATCCGCAGTCGATCAGAATACTACTTTTTTTCGTTTCAAGAAGCATTTTTGATCCCGTAACCGTGCCGGCGCCACCTAGGAATTTGAGTTTGAATTGATCGTTTGTCATTCTATGATTTATGAGTGGTTAAATTTAGTATTTATTGAAATAATGATGGCGGGTTTCCCCGCCATTCAATTTAATTTCCTTTTATTTCGAATTCTGTGCGTCGGTTCAACTGACGACCATCATCGGTATTGTTTGTTGAGATTGGTTTAGCCGAACCGTATCCTTTGGCAGTCATTCTGGAGGCTATAATTCCTTTAGTAGTTAAATAAGTAACCACAGCTTCAGCTCTGCTCTGAGATAGAGTTTCGTTCAATGTTGCTGAGCCTGTATTATCTGTGTGACCCGAGATTTCGATCTTCAATGCTGGAACGTCTTTCATTAGCTTGACCAGACGATCTAATTCGGTATTCGATTCAGGACGAAGGATAGATTTACCGGTGTCGAAGAAGATGTTGCGTAAAGTAATCTTTGATCCTATGGCAATGTTCTTTAACTCAATAACCTTATTAACAAGGTTATCTGCAGATCCGTTTGGTAAGTCAAAATTCTCAGAATGGAACAGGTATTTATCTGCTTTTACAGCTATGCCATAGTTTTTTCCTGAAGCTAATGTGATGATAAATTTTCCGGTTGCCGAATTCGATGTAAATGTTTCTATTACTTTTCCTGTTACATTATCTGTTATCTCGATAGCTGATTCAACAGGTTTTTTTGTTATTCCATCGATAGTCATTCCTTTGAATACAGTAAAAGATTTCTTGTTCACATCAACTGTAGATTCAACCTGAGTGTCCTTCATCGGCATGGCAACAGATGCCAGGAGGTAATCTTCAACATCCGTTATTGGAGTTTTTTCCGGACCCCAAAAGGTTACCTTGTAGATATCGTAACCTCCTTTACCTCCAGCGCGGTTGGAAGCGATATATGCGAACTTGCCGTTCGCTGTTGATGCAAAGAAGAAATCATCATATGGCGTATTGATTGGATAGCCAAGGTTTACAGGTTTAGTCCATTGTCCCTGAACCTTCTTGGAGATGAAGATGTCATATCCTCCGATTGATTCGTGTCCTTCTGATGCCAGGTACATTGTCTCGCCGTCGATGTGAAGGAAGATGGGGCCGTCGTTGAACTTCGAATTACATGCTGTAACCATTGTTGCTGCCATATAATCCTTTTGAAGTTTTGATTGCATAGCACTGTACATGATGTCAAAACCGTTTGCACGATTGTCATTATCACGCACAAAATATATACTCCAACCATCGTGATTGTAAGATGCATATTTTTCATTTGCTTTGTTCGATGAGATTTGGAAATGAGCTAATGCAGGATTTGACCAATTCAATCCTGCGAGCTTACTTTCGTATATATCGAAAGTACCGCTATTCTCGCGATGGATCAACATTTTAGTGCCGTCATAGCTTAAGTTATTGGAAACATCATCCATAGTTGAGTTCATTTGGCCTTCTATCTGTTTTGGAGTAGACCATTTTCCATCTGTCAATGTTGACGTGTAGATGTCAGAGTCATAACCTCCTGCCTCATTAACCTCATGCCCGTTTGGTCGTCGGGATGACATTACTATCTCTGCTCCGTCTGCTGTAATAGAGGGTGCAAAATCATCGAAATCAGAGTTTAGAGCAGGGACGTTGTCAACCCAAGCGCGAACAGGTGTTGTTTTTGCGACTTTTGCCGCCTTACATTCGCTTTTTCTCTGGGTAACAAATTTGGCAAAGTTGTCTGCCTTTTTATAGTTGGTTTCAAAATCCTGATAGGCTTTCAGTGCCTCATCGAATTTTTCCTGCAGTTGATAGGCATATCCAAGGTAGTACTGCATGAATGGGTCACATGCAGGGTCCAGTGAGAACGCCTTCTCAAAGTGATCAATCCCTTTGAACGGATCGGTAGAGTGCGCGTAGCATACTCCAATCTTAAAATTCAACTGACCATTTTTGGGATTGAATTTTTGTGCCACATTATATTCTTTCAGGGCTTTCTGAAAATTAAATCCCGGATCTTGAACCTGGAAAATGGCCTCTTTGCCCAACGCAAGAAATTCATCTCCTTTTTTGATGGCCTCTTCCGCTTTTTTGAGACCTTCTTTATCGTCTTTGAAATTTGCAGCTTTAAATTCAATGTTCTGCGCCTGAACAAGGAACGAAAAGAAAATTGATAAGCTAAATAGTATGATTTTTTTCATGTCTCTTCAAATTATTCGTTGCAATTCCCAGAGTAATATTTTTTACCCAGTTCAACTCCCAGTTCTTTCGCTTTGAACCAGTCATCACATGCACCTTCAATGTCTCGGTTCATTTCGCGGGCATTTGCTCTGTTGACGTAAGCATTGCCATATTTCGCATCAAGTGAAATTGCCTTTTCGGCGAATTCCAATGCCCTTTTGTAGTCTTTCTGTTTAAAATAGATGGCACTAAGATTAGAGGCGGCCGGAGCATATTTTGGATTGATCTCCAATGCTTTTTCAAAGTCACGTTTTGCGTCATCCATTCTATTTTGCTCCATTTGTGTTACTCCTCGGTTATTGAATGCCATGTAAAAATTTACATCCACGGATATTGCCCGGTTGAACGCAGCCATAGCTCCAGCATAATCTTTTGCCAGTTTTTTGGTTGTTCCTATGTTATCCAGTGCGAATGCAAGTTTTGGATTTTTGCGCACTGCTTCCTCATAATCTGCAATGGCTTTGGAATAATCTTTCAACATTCGATGACAGCTTCCTCTGTCATTGTATGCGAAAGCAAAATTGTTGTCCAGTTCGATCGTTTTTGTGAAGTATTTAATTGCTCCTTGGTAATCCTGTTGCAAGAATTTCAGCGTACCAAAGTTGTAATAGGCTTTTGGATTTTTAGGGTCGATCTGAATTGCTTTCTCATAATCCTTTTCTGCTTTCAAATAGTCATTTTGCCCTTGAAAAGCTCGTCCTCGCTGAAAATATGCTTTTGAATAGGAGGGGTCCTTCTCAATTAATAAATTTAATGTTTTAGATGCTTCATTATAGCGTTCTGCTTCGTTCTCAGCAACACCTTTGTTGTAGTAGGCTGCAGTGAAATTCCCATCGAATTTGATCGATAAAGCAAACTCATCAATTGCTCGGTTATAATTCTTGTCTCCAAACAACTGAATTCCTCGATTGTAAGCTTCCTGACTTTTAGCTATAGCTTCGTTCTGAAGATTTAGTGCCTTGATCGAATCTCGATAAGCTTGTTCTGCGGGTGTTAATTCCTCCAGTTGCGCACAGGCCTGATGCCCAAATGACAAGCACAGAATTAATCGGAGTAAATGGTTTCTGTTCACGTGTTTTTATTTTAAGAATCCAATATACGAAGTCTCGAATTGGCATGTGAATTTAGTTTTCAACAATTACAAAAATGTTACCTTTATCCTATCAAAAAGGAAATATGTCTAAGGAAGTTTTTATTGTTGATGGAATTCGCACTGCTATAGGTAGTTTTGGTGGGGCATTATCTCCTGTAAGAGCAGATGATCTAGCTGCCCATGCGATTAAAGCGCTTTTGGATAGAAATTCTTCTCTTGATACTGGATTGATCGAGGATGTAGTTCTAGGTTGTGCCAATCAGGCAGGGGAGGATAATCGAAATGTAGCCAGAATGGCTAGCCTTTTGGCAGGTTTGCCTGTCACAAATGGTGGAGAAACAGTGAACCGACTTTGCGCTTCAGGAATGGCGGCAACAATCAATGCTGCAAGAGCGATCAAAGATGGAGCCGGGGAAGTGTATATCTCTGGGGGGGTAGAACACATGACGAGAGGTCCTTGGGTGATATCCAAAACATCAACTGCTTTCGGTAGAGATGCTCAAATGTATGATTCTTCCTTTGGGTGGAGATTTATTAATCCGAAGATGGAGGAGTTATATGGAGTTGATGGAATGGGAAATACTGCTGAAAATCTTGTAGATCTTTATGGTATTGAGCGAGAAGCACAGGATCAATTTGCCCTTTGGTCCCAGCAAAAAGCGGCAATAGCAATTGCAAATGGAAGGTTAGGCGAGGAAATCACCCCTGTTCTAATTCCGCAGCGAAAAAAGGACTCCATTATTTTTGAAAATGATGAATTTGCGCGACCTGAGACCACAATTGATAGTCTGTCAGGCTTGCGACCGGCTTTTAAAAAAGATGGAAGTGTAACTGCGGGTAATTCCTCTGGTTTGAATGATGGGGCTGCAGCATTGTTGATTGCTTCTGAAAATGCGATCGTGAAAAACAGATTGAAGCCTTTGGCTCGAATAGTAGGAGCTGCAATCGCCGGTGTAGAGCCACGAATTATGGGGATCGGGCCTGTACATGCGTCGCAAAAGGTACTTGAAAGAACGGGGTTAACATTGGATCAAATGGATATTCTTGAATTGAACGAAGCATTTGCTGCTCAGGTTCTTGCTTGTACACGTAAAATGGGCCTTGCAGACAATGATCCGAGGATCAATCCGAATGGTGGAGCTATTGCATTGGGTCATCCACTTGGGATGACAGGGGCCCGCATTCTGCATACTGCATCACTTGAATTACAGAAAACAGGAAAGAGGTATGCATTGGTTACAATGTGCATTGGTGTTGGTCAGGGGTATGCGACCATCATCGAAAGAGCTTGATCCAACCAAATAGTTAATATATACGTTTATAGAAGGTGTTCCGGATAAAATTAATTGTAATATTGATCCCTATAGTGTCTTTCGTTTCTTGCCGAAAGGAAAAGACCTCATGGAATAGTGATTGGATGGCACCTTTGGTTCACGATACTCTTTCACTGAATAACCTAGTTAATGATTCCACCCTGACTATTAACTCCTCCAGCTTTTTAGAGATTGACCTTACGAGAACCATAATTGATCTTGGAATAGATGATATTATTGGAATTCCAGACACTATTATTAGTCATGATTATAGTATTTCAAGTGGAAGTTTGAATGTTCCTCCAGGATTTAGTATAGTGAATGATGTTCAAGAGCATACACTTGTTGTCGAAGATATTCAGCTGAAAAGGATTCGTGTGAGTGATGGCCGTATCAAGGTAAAAGTATACAACCCATTGGGAACGAAGGTTTTCTTTATTGTTCAATTACCCGGTGTTGTCAAAAATGGGGTAGAGTTCGAGCAAAATTATTCGGTAACGGGTGGGAGTATTTCGAACCCTGGATTTGCTGAGGCAACACTTGATATCTCGGGATATGAGATTGATCTAACAGGCGAGAATGGTTCGTTGTTTAATCTCTTGCAGTCTCGCCTGATAATTAATTCCGATCCTGCTGGTCCCACAGTTAATGTGACCACAGCCCATCAGTTTAAGGTTGATGCAGAGTTCATTGATGTCAAGATCGACTATGCTAGGGGATATTTTGGAAATAAAATCATTACAGACACAATTTCAACAGAAGCTTTTTTAGATGATAACCTTTTGAGTAATATAACCGCAGGTGCCATCGATTTCCCCGATTGCTCGCTTCAGTTTGACATAACAAACGGTATGAAGGTAGATGTTAAAGCCTTGATTACAACTGTAAAGAATACAAATTATGCAGGAAATACCATTTCTTTGAATGCAAGTGCAATCAGCTCACCAATATTTCTAGATCCTGCAACCGGCTCATGGTCTAGTTTGACTCCGTCTTCGGAATCTCTTGTCTTCAATTCTACAAATAGTAACATAGAGAGCTATCTCGAAAACATAGGGGATATCCATACCATTGGTTACAATCTGCAATTGAATCCATGGGGAAATACGTCTGGAGGTTGGAATGAGATCTTCCCAAACAGCAGATTAAAAGTAAAATTAAAGGCACAGATGCCAATGACAATTGGAGTTGATGGTCTTACACTGCAGGATACATTTAATCTCGACCTTTCACAAGACCTTGAAAAATCACATGTCGCTTCCGGATCTTTCGTAATACAAGCAACAAATGCATTTCCATTTTCTTGCAATACGGTTCTGTATCTCATGGATACAAACAATAACGTACTTCACACTGTTTTTGGAACGGACAATGTTCAGTCTGCCCTTTATGGTGTAATCGATCCTTCTGACGGGTTAAAGAAAATGTCTTCGGAAGTAGAGTTCCTTTTATCGTCAAATATTATCAAAGACCTGGACAAAATAAAGAAAGTCTCTGTCAGGGCCGAGTTCAACACACCTGATCCAGAGACATCTTCAAACTTGCCTGTTTCAGTTCCGGCAGGGGCTTTCCTTGCAATTAAACTGAAAGCAAGACTAAATATTGAAGTAATCTACTAATGAGAGGTTTAAGCATCATATGGATCACTTTATTCATGATTCCGGGATACACGCAGCAGTTGCTACCGATCCAATACGATACGAATCGTGTCGATCATGAATTTATAATAAATGGGGTGTTTGATTATAGTGCATCGGCAATTCGCAATGATCTTTCCCGAAAATTGTTGCGTGGTGGGCACATCAGTGATGAGATAAAGGATGGATCATTTGAAAATCATAACGGGATCAATCGTTTCGGAGGGGATGCGAGTGCTGAATTCGAATACAGGAATTGTAAGGCAGATTTATTCGGTAAAGAGAATTTTGGATTTACTTTAAAAGCAGGCTATTATAATTATCTTTCAGTGCTTTATTCAAAAGACCTATTCGGATTGGCATTTTATGGGAATGAAAGATACCTTGGACAACAAGTTGATTTTTCAGGGAGCCGTTTTACAGCAATCTTCTTTCAAAAAGTAGGTTTCGGGTTGATTGATAAACGCTCTGGATCAAGTCTTTCATTGAACTATTATTCCATTTCAAATTTCGCTGAGGCTCAACTAAGAGATGGGCTGCTCTATCAGAATTCCGATGCAGATAGTGTGACGCTTGTAGCGGATGGTTTTTTCGATCAAGCAACCAATTCAGGATATTTTAAAGGACATGGTTTTGGATTGGATGCTGATATTCGCTTCCCGGTTTCCTTCAGAAATGATAAGACATCGTATATTCAGATTCTCATGAAGAATGCCGGTGTAGCATTCTTTTCTGAACCGGTGCGACGTTTTTCCGCCAACACTACATTCAATTATACAGGTTTTACATTTGAACAAATTTATGGTGATAATGCAGTTATCGATGATATTAATGTACTGGATACTCTGGGGTTTGATTCATTAACGGTTAAGAAATATAGAATTTTACCGGGATTTATTCAGGTAGGTAAGATTATTGATGAGATGGACACTTCAAGATTTCAAGGGTATTACGGTGTGAGAATGTATACCACTCTTTCTTATGCACCAATGGTTTATGCAGGGGTACATTTGAAGGCTACGGAAAATTGGGGGTTTGGACTTAATGCTGGGTACGGTGGTTATACACAGTTCAGACTTGGACTTTATGCTCAAGCCAAAATAAAGGAATTTTCATTTGGACTTGCCTCTGAGGATCTCATAGGAATTATCAGTAAAAATGGTAGAGGAGCAAGTTTTGTAGGACGACTAAGTTATAGATTATGAGATTATTTCTAGCCTCGATTCTGATAATGACTTTTGTTCCAGTAGGAGTGGGGCAGATCTCATTTTTTAAACTGTTTTCCAACAATGGATATGACTTCGGTTATGGAGTCGTCCAGCATGAAGACAGTTCCTATATGATCTGTGGATCTTCCAGTAGTTTCATTGATGGTCCTTCACAAGCATTTATGCTTAAAATAGATAGTCTTGGGAGTTATTTGTGGTCATCACATTATGGAGGTTCGGAGTCAGATATGGCAAATAGAGTCCTCTACAAAAAGGATTTTGGTTATTTCCTCGCTGGTTATACCAATTCATTTGGTAATGGTGCCTACGATTTTTACATGGTTAAAACCGATATGAATGGAGTGCAAGAATGGCAAAAGACCTATGGAGGACCTGAGTGGGAAAGAGTGAATGATGCCGCATTGACTAGAGATACGGGTACCATCCTTGTCGGCCAAACGAATTCATGGACCGGTGGTGATCAGGATATTTATATCGTGAGGACGGATATTTCTGGAGATACCTTGTGGACGAAAAGAATTGGGGGTATTGGGGATGATATTGCGCACTCAATTGTGCAGTATAATGATTCTACATTCTTTATTGGCGGTGAACTATATATCGAGGATTCGTTGCAAACAAAAGGATTTGTAATGAGGATCATTGATAATGGCATTGTCCAATGGTTTGATACGATTGGTTTCAATGGTGTACAGGGTATTTATGATCTCGATGTTGATCCCTTTCATTTGAATTTTGTCGGTTACTGGTTTGATCCTGTGGCACAATACAAAAAAGATTTTTACGGATTTGTGACGTTTGAAAATACCTATGTTGAAAATAATTTCGTTTCTCCACCAACGGGGAATGACTGGTTTAGGGAGCATGTCACAACTTACGGATTCGAGAACAAAAAGTACATTGCGGGTAAATTTAAAAATGCTAGCTCAGAACTTTTTGGTTATGACGTAGCCTTTGCGCGTGTTGGTTCCAGTTTGTGGTGGGATAATTCTTCAAGTACATTGGCATATGCAGGTGATGATGATTGCGGCCAATTAATACCTACAAGTGACGGAGGGGTATTGTTTGTCGGGTTTACTTCAACCCTTGGTTCAGGTGGAGCTAATGTTTTTGTTGAGAAAATTGGTCCTGGAGATATTCATCCGCTTATTGATACGAATCCACTAATTGATCAACTTGTCTTTGTCAATGAACTAAATCTTCCATCTGATTTCAAAGTTTATCCGAATCCAGCTTCAGATGAACTAGTTCTAGTATCATCAAAAGACATTGATTTTGAGTATGTTTTGATAAATATGCACGGAAGAGAAGTAAGGAGTGGCAGTCATCAGGCTATTGGATATATTGATATCAGCGGCGTGAATTCAGGAGTTTACTTATTGAAAGTTTGGACAGGAGAGAACTCAACTCCTTCTGTTGTCCGAATAATGGTCAAATGATCACCACTCAAATGCTTCCTCAGAAAACCATTTTTTCTGGACTCGTAAAGTTTGCTCAATTACGTCTCGAACGCAATGTCTTCCTCCATTGAATGGTGACTGATAGTGAGATATGCCTTTGATCTCTACAGCGGCGTCTTGAGGACATGCTGCTACTCCTGCCTGACACATCACCTCATAATCTGGAATGTCATCTCCCATGTAAAGGATCTCTTCGTCTGATAAATCATGCCGTTCTTTGATGCCATTATAGACACTCAATTTGTTGAAGGAAGAAAGGTGTACTTCATGCACACCCAAAGCCATCAGCCGATCCTTGACATCATAGGAATTACCTCCAGTTATAACTATGATGCGGAAACCCATTTTTGCGGCATATTGAAGTGCGTAACCATCTCTGGAGTTCAAGGTTCGTACAACTTCATTATGGAACAACATGACATCTCCATTTGTTAGCACTCCATCCACATCAAACATGAAAGTGGACACTGAGTTGAGCCGTTCTTTATAACTTATCATTTCTGTACGTTTCGATAATACTTCTTGTGATCAGCATGTAGAGTTCTTTTTGCAGACCAGCTAGATGTTTTTCATGTTTTTCAATTGTTCTCTGATCGCCTCTCCTTGCTGGTCCAGTTTGTGCATTTAGGGGTCCTATATGATGCAGTTTATCAACTGTTTCTCTCAGTAAGGGAAGCAATAGATCGAAATCCAACTTTTGATTGTCCAAAAGTACCTTTGCCTGATAAGACAGGTGATTGGTGAAATTGTTCACCCAAACAGCAGCAATGTGGTAGAAGGTTCGTTCTTCTGAATTTGCGAATACAACCTTTCGACTGATTTTACTAGCCAGATCGAAAAGCTCTTGAGCGAAGTTTTCTAATGAGGCTTCAATTAAAAAAGGTACCTCAAAAATATCGACCTCCTTCCCCTTTGTAAAGGTTTGTAGCGGATAGAATACTCCGATTGGATTTTTAATTGAAAAGCTATCCAATCGCACCGATCCTGAAGTGTATGCGACGTTCATTCCTGAAGGTAGGAATGAAACAATTTCATTTACAGCATCATCAGAGACACAGATTAACGCCAAATCTGCATGAAGATCGCTCAGATCGGTGATTATTTCCGAGTTCCAATAATGGCTTAAAGTGTAAGCCTCATTACTTTTTCTGCCATAAACGCCAGATATGCGTATACCCTCATTAAATAGGGCAGTACCGAGATGAGAGGCAACATTTCCTGTCCCTATGATCGCAACAGAGCCAATTGCCTCCATGGTCTTTTATTTACCGTGACACTGCTTATACTTCTTACCGCTTCCACAAGGACAAGGATCGTTTCGTCCGATCTTTGGATCTGCAATAACCGGCTGCTGTTTTTCTTGCTGCGGCATTGAGTTCTGTATTGCTTGCTGGTATCCTTCACTTCCTGCAAATCGCGGCGGTGGAGTAGAGCTGGTATTTGACGTTTCGTTAGAGCTCACCTGAGCCTTTTCATAATTATTCTGGTGAGTTACATCTTTGTTGGTACTCTCTACTTCTGTTTCGAAAGGTATGTCCAATTTCATGAGCAACTCCACTGCTTCAGAATTCAAACGTTGCAACATAGCTTTAAATAATTCGAAAGACTCCAACTTGTAGACCAACAGAGGATCCTTTTGCTCGTACTGCGCATTGTGCACAGCTGAGCGAAGATCGTCCATCTCGCGAAGATGCTCTTTCCATTCGTTGTCGATCATACCGAGGATTATATTTTTTTCAAATTCTTTGGTAATAGCACGTCCTTCGGTTTTGTATGCATTCTCAAGGTTAAGAATTATCCGCACTTCACGGCGTCCATCAGTTAGAGGGAAAACAATGTTCTTGTATTTGTCAGACATAGTTTCGAAGACATGCTTTACTTGCGGGAATGCACGATTAGCTACTTTTTCATTTTTACGACCATATTGATCGCACATAGATGAGTATACTTTATCTACAAGTTCATTTCGGTCGAAAGAACTGTATTCAGCAGCGGACACAGGAGAATCTATACCCAAAAGGCGTAATAGGTCCATTTCAAAGTCCTCGAAATTATCTTTTGTGTGCGACATGACAACTGTCTCGCAAACATCGTAGAACATGTTGTCAATGTCCAGATCTAGGCGGTCGCCATATAGAGCGTTCTTGCGTTTCTTGTAAATCGCTTTACGTTGAGCGTTCATGACGTCATCGTATTCAAGAAGTCGCTTACGAATTCCGAAGTTGTTCTCTTCCACTTTCTTCTGAGCACGTTCGATCGACTTAGAAACCATGCTATGGGTGATCACTTCACCTTCCTTAAGTCCCATTCGGTCCATCAACTTGGCGATCCTTTCAGATCCGAACTTACGCATAAGGTCATCTTCCAGTGAAACGAAGAACTGAGATGATCCGGGATCTCCCTGACGACCTGAACGACCGCGCAACTGTCTGTCTACGCGCCGGGAATCGTGACGTTCTGTACCAATAATAGCCAATCCGCCGGCATCTTTCACGCCTTCGCCAAGTTTGATATCTGTACCTCGACCCGCCATGTTCGTTGCAATGGTTACTGCACCTGGTTTACCTGCTTCAGCGACGATCTCTGCTTCCTTCTGGTGGTATTTAGCGTTCAATACCTGATGATTTATGCCTTTCATCTTTAGCATGCGGCTCAATAATTCGGAGATCTCTACAGTTGTCGTTCCTACCAATACTGGTCGACCCATTTTCACAAGTTTTTCAACCTCTTCAATAACAGCCGAATATTTCTCCCGGGCTGTTTTGAAAACAAGATCGTTCTGGTCTTTGCGTATCGCAGGACGGTTAGTCGGAATAGCAACCACGTCCAACTTGTATATATCCCAAAATTCCTTTGCCTCTGTCTCAGCCGTTCCAGTCATTCCAGCAAGCTTGTGATACATTCTGAAGTAGTTTTGAAGCGTTATCGTGGCATAGGTCTGGGTTGCAGCTTCAACCTGAACATTCTCTTTAGCTTCAATCGCCTGATGTAAACCATCGGAATAGCGTCGGCCTTCCATGATACGTCCGGTCTGCTCGTCAACGATTTTAACCTTTCCCTCCAAAATCACATATTCTACTTCTATTTCGAAAAGTGTATATGCTTTTAAAAGCTGGTTTACCGAATGGATACGCTCAGATTTTATGCTGTAGTCGCGAACCAGGGCATCTTTTTTCTCCAGATATTTTTCTTTCTCCAGATTTTCCTTTTGTAATTTCGCGATCTCAGAGCCAATATCCGGCATGATGAAGAAATCTCGATCGTCTGAGCCGGAGATTAGATCGATCCCTTTTCCTGTTAATTCGATAGTGTTGTTCTTTTCATCGATTACAAAGAAAAGCTCATTGTCGATCTTTTTCATATGCTTTCCTTGTTCCTGCATATAGAAGTTCTCCGTTTTTTGCAGGTGAGCTTTGATTCCAGGTTCCGAAAGGTATTTAATCAAGGCTTTGTTTTTGGGAAGTCCACGGTGCGCCCTCAACAATGCAATACCACCTTCCTCAATCATTTGCTTAGGATCTTTGCCGGCATCAACATTCCCGTTAATCGCAGTTAAAAGCTTTTTTGCATCTGACAGACATTGATTGATATAGTTCTTTTGCGCATTCACGATCGCCTCGACTCGAGGCTTCAATTGATAAAATTCATGCTCTTCACCACGAGGTGTAGGACCGGAAATGATCAAAGGCGTTCTAGCATCATCGATCAAAACAGAATCGACCTCATCGACGATCGCAAAATGATGTTTCTGCTGAACAAGTTCATCAACGCTTCCTGCCATGTTATCGCGCAAGTAATCGAAACCAAATTCGTTGTTTGTTCCGAATGTGATATCGGCTAAATATGCTTTTCTTCTTTCTTCAGAGTTAGGGCGGTGCTTGTCGATACAGTCAACTGAAAGTCCGTGGAACTGATACAAAGGTCCCATCCATTCGGAGTCTCGCTTGGCAAGGTAGTCGTTCACGGTTACGACATGCACACCTTTTCCTGAAAGAGCATTCAGATATACGGGTAAGGTTGCAACGAGTGTCTTCCCTTCTCCGGTCTGCATTTCGGCAATGTTACCTCTGTGCAGAACACCTCCACCCATAAGCTGAACATCATAGTGTACCATATTCCACTTCACGTCTGCTCCTGCAGCAGTCCATGCATTGTGCCAAATGGCATTTTCTCCTTCAATGGTGATCCCATCTTTTTTTGCAGCCAGGTCGCGATCGAATTGTTTCGCTGTTACAGTCAGTTGACCGTTCTCGGACCATCTTCTCGCTGTTTCTTTCACCACAGCGAAAGCTTCGGGCAATATTTCAGCGAGGATCTCTTCGATCTTATCATCTATTGTCTTCGAAAGCTTATCGATTTCTTCGAATAGTTCTTCCTTAAGGTGGATAGATGTATTAATATCAGTCGCTTGATCGGTTAATTGCTTCAACTCATCTTCCAGTTTCTGAGTGCCTTCCTTGACACGTGTCTGAAACATTGAAGTTTTATCCCGAAGCTCATTATCACTTACATTCCTGAAAGCCAGAAAGAATTCGTTTGCTTTATCGATAATCGGTTGGTATTCCTTGCGATCTTTCGCTGATTTGTCACCGAAGAATTTCTTTAATAGATCTGAAATCATGAGTTGTATTTCGTGTTTTAAGAAGCTCCAAATGTAATGAAATATTGCTAGCTGAGAAGTATATTAACGCTTAAAATTTCGTCCTCTGAGTCATAAATCGTTCCAGAGGTTTTTCTGCTGACAATTTGTCAAGTAGTTTGTTAACAATTTATGTTCATTATCTGTTTTTTTTGAGCATTTTTCGTTGTGTTTTTCATGCTATATTTGCGACATGCATGAAATGATATTGATACTTGATTTTGGTTCTCAGTATACTCAATTAATCGCAAGAAGAGTGCGTGAAATGAATGTTTATTGTGAGATTCATCCATGGAATAAATGCCCTGAGCTTACACCAAATATTAAGGGTGTTATTTTGTCAGGAAGTCCTTTTTCAGTGAGAGATGAAGCATCTCCAAAACCTGATCTTTCAGCAATAAAAGGTAAGTTGCCTCTGTTGGGTGTTTGTTTCGGTGCTCAGTATCTATCCCATAATTTTGGTGGTGAAGTTTTACCTTCCTCAATCAGAGAATATGGCAGAGCTCATCTTTCCTACATAGACCATTCCAGTGTTCTGATGCGCGGTATGTCCGACGGAACTCAAGTTTGGATGTCACATGGTGACACGATCAAGAAGGTTCCTGCGAATTATTCGATAATTGCAAGTACGCATGATGTTGAGGTTGCCGGATATCAGATATCGGGTGAAAGAACCTATGGAATTCAGTTCCATCCTGAGGTGTACCATTCCCTGGAGGGGGCTATCCTGTTACGGAATTTCATCGTAGATGTGTGTGGTTGTCATCAGGACTGGACACCCGATTCATTTGTTGAGGAGACTGTGAAACTGTTAAAAGATCAGGTAGGTGAAGACAAAGTTATTCTTGGTCTTTCTGGTGGCGTTGATTCATCCGTTGCGGCAGTATTGTTGAATAAGGCAATTGGACCTAATCTCCATTGTATTTTCGTAGATAATGGTTTACTTAGAAAGAATGAGTTTGAACAAGTGCTAGATTCATACAAGCATATGGGCTTGAACGTAAAGGGGGTAAACGCTTCTGGAAAATTCTACAGCGCATTAAAGGGGCTCATTGATCCTGAATTGAAAAGAAAAGCAATTGGAAAGGTATTTATTGATGTTTTCGATCAGGAATCAAAACTAGTGACTGATGCAAAATGGCTTGGTCAAGGGACGATCTATCCTGATGTCATCGAGTCTGTATCTGTGAATGGGGGGCCATCTCAGACCATAAAGTCCCACCATAATGTCGGAGGTTTACCTGATTACATGAAGTTGAAAGTAGTTGAACCTCTGAGACTGCTGTTCAAGGATGAAGTTAGAAGAATCGGGAAGTCTTTGCAAATAGATGATTCAATTCTTGGTCGACACCCTTTCCCAGGACCTGGATTAGGAATTAGAATACTAGGTGAGGTCAATGAGGAAAAAGTAAGAATCCTTCAAGAAGTTGACAATATCTTCATAACAGGATTAAAAGAAGATGGTTTATACGACGATGTCTGGCAGGCAGGTGCGATCTTTTTGCCCATCCAGTCTGTTGGTGTAATGGGAGATGAGAGAACATATGAGAATGCAGTCGCTTTAAGAGCTGTTAGTTCTACAGATGGTATGACTGCAGACTGGTGTCATTTACCTTATGAATTTCTTGCTAAGATATCGAATAAGATTATTAATCAGGTAAAAGGGATCAACAGGGTAACCTACGACATCAGTTCTAAACCACCAGCAACCATCGAATGGGAGTAATGGCACAAGTATTGTGAAAGAAGCACAAATAAACATGATGAAGAGTCTCTTACTTTTTATTTTCTTATTGTTAGGGGGATTTGTTTCCTCTCAACCTGAAACTGCTCAAATCGAGATTGTTAGCGGAAGGAAACACTACGTACACCTTGTTCAGACTGGAAATACATTGTGGGGTATCTATAAATTGTACAATGTACCTGTAGAGGACATCATCGAATCTAATCCTGGTTCTGAGAAAGGATTGAATGAAGGTCAGAAGCTTCTGATACCAATTCCTTTTGTGACTGTTTCACATGTTATAGAAACAAAAGAAACGTTATTCGCAATTTCGAAAAAGTATGGGGTAACGGTAGAGTCTATAATTCAATCAAATCCGGGTTCAGATAAAGGTTTGAATGCAGGTCAGGTAATTCAAATAGAGGGAGTTTCTCGTGATATAGCATCAATCCAAGCAAACCCCGATCAGATTAAAGAACACGATGAAACAAATAATTTGGATACTGACAAGGGGATGGAAACTGTAAAAGTTTCCTTTTCTGATTCTATCATAAATCATGTCGTTTTGAGTCATGAAACACTTTACAGTATCTCCAAACGTTTTATGGTGCCATTAGAAGAGCTTCAAAAACTGAATGGCTTAACGTCATCCAGGATAAAGCCGGGTGAATCAATCAAAATACCGGTAAAAAAAGAAAAGGTGGATGTTGTAAATATGCGAGTTATAGAACCGGTTGAGAAACGAAAAGTTGATTCAACCTTGCTTTTTCCTCAACGATCGAAATATAAGATTGCAATTCTTCTACCATTTAATTTAGATAAGGCAGAAAAGAATTCGGATAATATTACAAATCTCGCGACAGAGTTCTATATGGGTGCTAAGTTAGCTCTAGACTCTCTGGAGAATCTTGGTTTGGTTGCAGATGTATTTGTGTTTGATGCAAAGAATGACACAAATGCGGTGAAGGCAATCTTAAATAAACCTGAAATGACAGGTCTGGATCTTTTGTTTGGTCCATTATTTCCGGAAAGCGTAGATGTGGCATCCCGGTGGTGCAAGGACCACAATGTTAGAATGGTCTGTCCCACTGCTGTAAACCCTTCAGTGCTGAAGGGTAATACGTATGTTTACAATGCTGTTCCGTCAGATGCGACTTTAATGAAGGGACTGGCTGAATATTCTTTGAAGAACAACCCTCAGCATCAATTCATCCTTCTCAAGTCTTCCAGTGAAAAGGATCTGATTATGTATGATAGTTTTAGAAGCACCTTCATGAGTGCCCCAATGAAAGGAACGAGACCTAAATTGATCGAGGCAAATCTTGATAATTATGCTTCATTTCTAAAAAAAGGCGTCAATACAGTTGTAGTTTTCCCAACAAATGAAAAATCGATGGCTTTAAAGTTTATGAATAGTTTTAATGACAATTCGTCCAAGTTACTGCCTGAAAATATATGGATCTATGGTACCAAAGAGTGGATGAACTTTGATGAAGTTAAGCCATATTTTAGGGATAAGTACAATTTTCATTTTTCCAATCCAAACGATCTCAATTATAAGTATCCTTTAACAGAAGCGCTTCACGTGAAATATCGTGCGATTTACAATGCTGATATGTCCAAGATGGCAGTTCAGGGTTTCGATATAGTTTATTATTTCTGTTTTCGATTGTTGATGAAAAGTGAACACGTGAAATGTGTGATGAATGACTTTCTAATGATACAGAAAGGTCCTGAGAACGGATATGAGAACGGGAAGTGTTTCATTCTTCAACAAAAGGATTTCGAACTTCGAAATGTAGAAAATTAAAATGCTGGACAAGGATTTTATCTCTGAGGAGTTCAAGAAGTTACAAGATCGGATATGCGATGGTCTTGAGTATCTCGATCAAAATTTCAGATTCAAAGAAGACCAATGGATTCGTGAAGAGGGCGGAGGAGGTAGAACGCGCATCATTCGAAATGGCAGAGTTATCGAAAAGGGAGGCGTTGCCTTTTCAAAAGTTTTCGGTCCAGTATCTGATGTGATGAAAAAACAGCTTGGACTTGATGGGGAAGAATTCCTTGCAACCGGAGTGTCGATCGTTTTGCATCCAAGAAACCCACACATTCCAATTATTCATATGAATGTGCGTTATTTTGAATTAAATACCGGTGTATATTGGTTTGGTGGCGGAATCGACCTGACTCCTCATTATATTGTTGAAGATCAGGCTAAAGAATTTCATTTGGGTCTAAAAAAAATTTGTGACAAGTATGATTCCTCTTTCTATAGCCGTTTCAAAGATTGGGCGGATGATTATTTCTTTATTCCTCATCGAAACGAAACAAGAGGAATAGGAGGAATTTTCTTTGATCATATAAACGAGCAAGATGGACTCTCAAAAGAGCGTCTTTTTGAATTCTGTTTGGAATTAGGTGATGCTTTTGTGAGTTTGTATAACTATCATGTGGAGCTTGGTGTGAATAAATCGTTTACGGAGAATGAGCTTAAATGGAGAAATCTGAGAAGAGGTCGTTACGTAGAGTTCAATCTTGTGCATGATAGAGGTACTAAATTCGGTCTTTTAACGGGCGGTAGAACAGAGTCAATCCTCATGAGTTTGCCTGCAGATGCTTCTTGGGAATATAATTTACATCCATCTCCCGGAACAACTGAATTCGATACAGTTTCTCTCCTTAAAAAGGGGTTGAACTGGTTAGGATAAATCAACCTCTTTTTTTTCATTTTTTATCTCTTTGAAGGCAACTTATTGGTAACTTTATCGTCAACCTCTTGAATGCTATTACATACCAATGCCAGCTAGAAAATGTACTATAAAAACTATATCGTTTCTACACAGACTTCAACGCTTTGGTATTTATTCAGTTTTTCTTCAATTAAATAATCTCTGAATTATGATCAAAAATGGTATCATTTCCCTTTTGCTGATACTTTATATCGGCAGTTATTCGTACTCACAAGAACTTCAACATGCGAACAAGATCATCGAAGTATATGGTCAGGAATGGTATGAAAGGATGCAAAACGATGCGCCTGACCTTCTTGTACTTATGGATAAATATATCACGCATGGATTCTCCGTCAGAACAGTGAGTGAAGGTAAATACGAACAGGAGCAAGTACCTATTGAAATGATTCCTTTGACCGGTAAAACGGATAGTGCTTTAACTGTTGCACAGTTCATGCTTGAGGCAGAATCTCCTAATTTCAATCCTCTACGATACGGCTATTTTTCGACGAAAGAGGCACAAGTATACAAGTTGAAAGGTGTCAACAAGATAATTTATATCATTCCACAAGAAGCAATTCTGCTTAAATAATGACAATCAATTTTAATACATGAAAACGAATTTATTGAGAATACTAGCAGTTTTGCCATTATTTACTTGGTCAATTGTATTTGGCCAAAACGTAAATATGCAGAATGGATCCTCCACTCAATGTTCTGGAACATTCTATGATTCCGGAGGAAATGGCGGTACTTATTTAGCTGGACAGAATTTAACGTATACCTTTTGTCCTTCAACCCCAGGTGCTGATATGGTTATCAATTTTACGACCTTCAACCTTGAAAATAACTTTGACTTTCTATTTGTCTACGATGGAAATAGCACTGCCGCACCTTCTTTAGGTACTTACACAGGAACAACAGGTCCTGGACTGGTTCAAGCTTCTCCAACCAACCCAACAGGATGCATTACATTTAGGTTTACATCAGATGGAAGTATTCAAAATTCAGGTTGGGTTGCTGCAATTTCCTGCGCAACACCTTGTGTTGCTCCTACAGCTACCATTACTAGTACAACTCCCGCTGCTTCAGGTGGAATCATAAGGATATGTCAGGGAGGAACCGTAAACTTTTCCGGAACAATCTCGGGTGGACCTGGAGGAGCGGATACCTATGCTTGGAACTTTGGCAATGGTTCGACTTCGGGACAAGCAAATCCAACTGCTACCTTCCCTTCAGCTGGAAGTTATCAGGTTTCTTTGAATGGAACTGAGGGTGGGTGTCAAAATACAAACTCTGCAACTGTTATCGTTCAGGTGTCAACAACTCCTACCTTTACAACATCAGCATCACCGACTACCATCTGTTTGGGGCAGTCAGCAAATCTAAATGCTGCGGTCACCATGAATCCATTCGTCCCGAATTGTACACCACCTGTGTCAGGTACTACTTTTCTTCCGGATGGTTCAGGCGTTTCATACACAACAGCAATCAATGTCAATTGCTATAACGCAGGACAGACGGTTACCTCTACTAGTAATATTTCAAATGTCTGCCTCACGATGGAGCATTCTTATTTGGGTGACCTTCAGATTACGCTGATCTGTCCCAATGGACAGTCTATGATCTTAAAATCTTATGCAAATGGTGGTAATGGTACTTATCTAGGTTCACCTCTTGACGACCCTGCCGTTGGTCCTGGTATTGGTTCTACGTATTGTTTTACTCCAACTGCAAGTACTTTGATGACTTTAGGAGGGACTACCACGGCTGGTTCTCCAGCAGGAAACTCAATCTTAGCTGGGAATTACCAGCCCACTGATCCATTTACCAATTTATTAGGATGTCCATTGAATGGTGCCTGGACAATTCAGGTAACAGATAACCTTGGGGCAGATAATGGATACATATTTAATTGGGATGTGAATTTCACTGTTCCGGCTGCAACGGGCTCTTTTACCCCAACCATAGTATCTCAGGGATGGAATGCAGCAGCGGGTTTAACAAATACAGGTTCGACAACTGCTAGTGTTACACCAACTTTAACAGGGAATCAGTGTTATACATATTCTGTAACAGATAACTTCGGCTGTACGTATTCTTCAAGCCCATTGTGCATAACTGTTAATCCTAATGTTCCTGTTAATGCGGGACCTGACCTAACTGCATGTGCCGGTCAAACAATTACGATCGGAGGATCACCTACAGGTGGTGCGAGTACAACTTATTCTTGGGCTGAAACACAAAATAACAGCCAAATTGCCATATCAGGTTCAACTACATCAGCTAATCCAACTGTCACGTTAAATGCAGCTGCTACGGGTACTGTGCAATATACCGTAACGGGCACACTTGCCGGTTGTGTTACCACGGATGTAATGCAAATTACCGTTACCCCGCCACCGACCGTTTCTGTTAATAGCCCGATAATTTGCGCAGGACAAACGGCAACAGTAACCGCAACTCCGGGATCTGCAGGGACATATACTTATACATGGTCAGTGCCTGGTGGTGCTGCTAACCCCGGAAATGTTGCATCTTTTTCAACAACAGTTGCGGGCATTTACACGGTGTCTATTGCTGCAGGTTCTTGCACCAGTTCACCAGCATCGGGAACAGTAATTGTGAACGCTGTGCCAACTGTTACTGTGAACAACCCAGTTATTTGTGCAGGAGGAACTGCAACCGTTACGGCAACACCAGGAGTTACCGGAACATACACATACATCTGGACAGTTCCAATGGGCATGGCCAATCCTGGGAATGTTGCCTCTTTATCGACGACAACTGCAGGTTCATACAGCGTTACAATTTCAGCAGCGGGATGTACAAGTTCTTCTGTGTCGGGAACAGTTACAGTAAATCCTGTGCCGACCGTTACGGTTAACAGCCCTACAGTATGTGCAGGTACAAGTGCAACTGTAACAGCTATACCGGGATCAACAGGGACTTATACTTACACCTGGACAGTTCCTAGTGGGGTCACCAATCCAGGGAATGTTCCATCGTTTTCTACCACAACTGCCGGCACATATACTGTTACAATTTCAGCGTCAGGATGCACGAGTGCTCCTATATCAGGAACGGTCACCGTAAATCCAGTACCGACGGTATCCGTGAATAGCCCTACGGTTTGTGCCGGTACATCAGCCACGGTCACAGCGACCCCAGGTGTTGCCGGGACCTATACCTACACATGGTCAGTACCGGGTGGTGTTACTAACCCCGGTGATGTCCCATCCTTCCAGACGACAACTGCCGGATCATACAGTGTTACGATCGCTGCGGCAGGGTGTACGAGTGCACCGTCATCCGGAACGGTGGCGTTTAATCCACTACCAACCGTTACTGTGAACAGTCCAGCGGTTTGTGCTCCAGCAGCTGCCACCGTTACAGCGACTCCGGGAGCGACGGGGACTTACACCTATGTCTGGACTGTGCCGAGCGGAGTGACCAATCCGGGGAACATATCTTCTTTCACTACTACGGTAGCCGGTAACTACAGCGTTGTTATCACAAATACAGCAACCAACTGTGCTAGTTTGCCCGGATCCGG
>JBKCJG010000061.1:0-7808 GCA_046301895.1 Flavobacteriia bacterium | reverse complement strand
ACAGAATTTCTGGTCCTTGCGACCGTTCAATACTTGACCGCATTCCTTGCACTTTCTTACTTCTTTTTCAGCCATTCAGGTGGTTTTCCGTGATGAGCAATGTTAACAATATTTAACAGCAAAATCAAGCGTTTCGGCTCTAATGTTTGTCACCTTTGCGTATTCATCTAATTCGAATTATGGAAGAACACACGAATGATCCGATCAACCCGGCGGAGGCGCTGAGGATTTTGAGTGAGAAAATAAAACTGGAGACAGTGATCATGCAGCGTTTACGCGAAGAAGTCTCCAAAGTGATCGTAGGTCAGTCCTACATGATCGACCGTCTTTTGATCGCCTTGCTGGCCGATGGTCACGTGTTATTGGAAGGTGTTCCCGGTCTTGCAAAAACGCTCGCCATTAAAACACTTTCAGATGCGATCGATGTCAAATTCAGCCGTATTCAGTTCACACCGGATCTCCTTCCTGCCGATGTAACGGGAACAATGATCTACAATCAGAAAAGTGAGCAGTTCACCGTAAAGAAAGGACCGATCTTCGCGAATTTCATCCTTGCGGATGAGATCAACCGCGCTCCGGCAAAAGTGCAAAGTGCCTTGCTTGAAGCGATGCAGGAACGACAGATCACCATCGGAGAAGAAACCTATACATTACCGAAACCGTTCCTGGTGTTGGCAACACAAAACCCGATCGAACAGGAAGGAACCTATCCGCTTCCGGAAGCACAGGTCGACCGTTTCATGCTGAAAGTGTTCCTGGGTTATCCAACAAAAGAAGAAGAAAAACAGATCATTCGTTCCAACGTACAAGCGGGCGGACTCCCAACATGCGGGAAGGTGGTCGCTTCGTCGGATATCCTGCGCATGCGTGAGCTTGTTCGCGAGGTGTATCTGGACGAAAAAGTGGAACAATACATCGTTGACCTGGTCTATGCGACACGCACACCCGACAAATACGGGTTGGGCTTCCTGGAGCCGATGATCGGTTTCGGGTGTTCACCGCGTGCAAGTATCAACCTTGCATTAGCTTCAAAAGCCTATGCCTTCCTGAACGGGCGTGCATTCGTTGTTCCGGAAGACGGGCGGGCGATCGCGCCGGATGTGATGCGCCACAGAATGGGTCTGACCTACGAAGCAGAAGCAGAGAATATTACAGCAACAGATATCGTAAACAAGATCATCAACAAGGTTGAAGTTCCTTAATCTTCAGGACCTGTAATTGTGGAAACCAAAGAACTCATCAAGAAGATCAGACGTTTGGAGATCAAGACAAAAGGCTTGACCAAACACATCTTTTCCGGAGAATACCATTCGGCATTCAAAGGGAGAGGAATGGCCTTTAGTGAGGTGAGGGATTACCACTTTGGTGACGAGGTGCGCACGATCGACTGGAACGTGACCGCGCGCTACAATGATCCTTATGTTAAGGTTTTTGAGGAGGAGCGTGAACTGAACGTAATGTTGGTGATCGATATTTCAGGATCAGAAGAATTCGGTACAACCGAACGCACGAAGAAAGACCTGGCGCTCGAGATCGCTGCCGTATTGGCCTTCTCTGCCATCTCCAACAATGACAAGGTGGGAGCGATCTTCGTTTCCGACTGCGTGGAACGCTACATTGCTCCGGATAAAGGCCGCAAACACGCCTTGGTCATCCTGCGTGAAATGATCGAGTTCAAGGCGAAAAGCAAATTGACGGACCTCAATGAAGGACTCAAGTTCCTGAGAAATACACAGAAGAAACGCACGATCAGTTTTGTGATCAGCGACTTCATCGATCCGAATAATTTCATGGAAGGTATGCGCCTGACGAAGAAGCGACACGATACTGTAGCGATCAAACTTTCCGACCGCGCAGAATTCGAACTGCCGAATGTGGGACTGATCCAGCTGTACAATGCTGAAACGGGAGAAACGACCTGGGTAAATTCCAGTTCCAAAGAGGTGCGCGAGCGCTATAAGAATGACTTCCTGGAGAATGAATCCAGAACCATGAACGAATTGAAAAAAGTGGGGATCGACAGTGTTTCGTGTACCACGGATCAGGACATCATTAAACCTTTGGTAGCACTTTTCAAACAACGCTGATGAGAGTGCCGGTTTTACATATCATCCTTTTGATCCTTACCGGAACAAGCTTATCGCAGGAAACGGTCGCTACCCTGTCTCAGAATTCCATTCTGATCGGTAAAACGGTGGTCCTCACCTATTCCGTCGAACTGACTCCGGGCAGTAAAACAGGTTTTAAACCCGAAACTGCCGTTCTACCGAGCAGAATAATGGGAAAGAACGGTACGCTGGCAGCAGGCAGTTCTGATCTTATCGAAGTCGTCAGTCCTTTCAAAGACACTGTTTTCAAGGACAAGAAAAAAGAAGTCTGGGCTGGAATGTACGAGATCACTGCCTGGGATTCCGGCAGTTTTGTGATCACAGGACCAACCATCCTCATTGACGATTCCCTCCATTATTTCCCGGACATCCAATTGAACGTGGACCTTGTCAAGGCGAATAAAGGACAAGATATATACGACATCAAAGAAGCATTCGCCGACATACCGGATGAACCCTTCAACATTTCCAGGTTCCTGAAAGAGTATGGTTGGATCATCGCGATCGCCCTGATCCTTCTGATTTCTTACCTCTGGATGAGCCGACGGAACAAACACAAACCGGAACCGAAGATCAGGGAGCTTTCCCTGAAGGACAAGACCCTTCTGGCCATTGACGCGTTGGAGAAAGAACGCCTTTGGGAACAGGATAAACTGAAAGAACACTACATCGAACTCTCGTTCATTTTGCGCTCTTACCTGTCTTCACGGTATGAGATCAACCTGTTGGAACGCACTACGAAGGAAACGAAACTATTGCTGGAGCAGAAAGGTCTTCACGCTGAAACGATCCGGGTGATCATTTCGATCCTGGGAGAATCCGACATGGTGAAGTTTGCAAAATCCAAACCGGACGAGATCGCCATAATGAAAGTATCCCAAAAAGCGCGACAAGTCGTCGCAGAAACCAGTCCAATTGAATTTGAGAATGCTTAGTAACTGGAACATACGCTTCTGGGAATACGATTTCCTTTCTCCGCATTGGCTGTGGCTGTTGCTGCTTGTTCCTGCGATCGGATGCCTGCTCTTCCGAAAGGAAAAAAAGCGCCAAGGTGAATGGAAATTCTCGGGTAGCTCCGAAAGTCAGCGTTCCTTCTCTACGAAATGGGTGGTGCGCTTGCGAAATGGACTGATCATCGTCAACCTGATCGTAGTAGCCTTGCTGATCATGGCGATGGCAAAACCTTACCATTGGGCGAGTAGCGAGAATTTTGACGAAGATTACAAAAACGGGATAGATATCATTCTGGCGATGGACGTTTCCATGTCGATGATGGCGATGGACTTTGAACCAAACCGTTTGGAAGCCGCCAAAAAGGTGGCAAAAGAATTTGTGGACGGCCGTCGCGGTGACCGTATCGGACTGGTTGTCTATGCCGGTGAAGCATACACCGCTTGCCCGGCGACACTCGATTACAACATCCTGAAAAAACAGATCGATCAGATCAACGGAGAGGAGATTGAAGGTGGTACCGCTATCGGAACCGGTTTGGGAACCGCTGTGACGCGATTGAGAAGTGACAGTTTGCCTTCAAAAGTTATTATCCTTTTGACCGACGGCAGTAACAATGCAGGTGAGATCGATCCATTGACAGCCGCTGAATTGGCAAGAGCGAAGAACGTTCGTGTGTATACGATCGGAGTCGGAAGTAACGGCGAGGCGCCTACTCCGGTGATCACTCCGTTTGGTGTACGCTACGAAAACATGCCGGTAGAGATCGACGAAATGACCCTGATGAAGATCGCAGAGATCGCAAACGGTCAATACTTCAGAGCCACAGATGAAAAGAGTTTGAAAGAGATCTACCAGGAGATCGAAAAACTGGAAAAGCGCAAGATGATCGATAAACAGTATAAGTCGGAACCTCCGGCGACACCGGCTGCCTTCCTGAACTGGGCTTTCGTGCTGGCGATCATCAGTTATTCATTGAATCGATACATGTTTAAATTACATGAGTAACAGCAATTACACATATCGCTTAAAATTAATCCTGACCGGAGTTTTCGTCTGGGAGTTGATCTTTTGGGTCTTGACATCCGTGTTATTGTTCCTAGTCGGTTATCTGGATAACACGGCAACCGGTGAACAAGTCGGATTCAAGGATCCGGGAATGTTCTGGTTGTTGCTACTGCTTTTCCCACTTTTAGGTTTTTACCTCTGGAACATCAATAAGGCAAATAAACTCGCGGAAACAGCGCACCCAAGTGTACGAAAGTTCATCCTACAACCAGTGTCATCACTCAACAGTTTTCTGAGCTTTTTCTTCTTCAGAAATGCGCTGGTTTGCTTGATCTTCGCCATGGCTCAACCGGTCTTCGGCACCAAAAAGGTAAGTGGGACACTCGAAAGCCTCGAATTAGTAGTGGCTCTCGACGTATCGAACTCGATGAACACCAAGGACATCACACCGGATGCCAGTCGTCTCGAGATTGCCAAACGCGCCCTGAATGAACTGGTGAACAGTCTGCACGGAGAAAAACTGGGAATCTGTGTCTTTGCGGGAGGTTCCTTCGTTCAGTTACCACTGACTTCCGATTACAGTGCGGCAAAGATGTTCATCACCGAGATCGAGACAGACATGATCTCCAATCAGGGAACCAACGTCGCTGCCGCTTTAGGAACGTCTGTCGATATGTTCTCTCCGGAAAAAACATCAAAAGGGATCATCCTTGTAACAGATGGTGAGAACCATGAAAAAGACCCGAAGGAAATACTGAACGAGATCAGGGAAAAGAAGATCCATTTGTCGGTTTTTGGTATTGGCACCACTCAGGGAGGTCCCGTTCCGGTGAACCCATATCGTCCCGAATTGGGGTATAAAACAACCGCTGCAGGAAGGACCGTTGTGTCGCGGGTAAACCCAAATTTTATCAGTTCGATCGCATCTGCTGCCGGAGGAAGTGCCACCATGAGTTCAGACCCATTTCCGGACCTGTCGAAATTATTAACAGAAATTAACCAAATGAAGCGAACCAAAGTGCGAGATTTGGAGTTTGATATCCAGGAGAATCGCTACCAGATCCCGTTATTTGCAGCGATCATTTTCTGGTGTTTGTTTTTGATCGGGTCGAAAGGGTTCCTTAACCTGAAAAAACAGAACGGATAACATGAAGTATTGTATTGCCATATTGGTTCTTTTTATCAGCGCATTGAGCTATTCTCAGGAATGGAGAGATTCCCTGAGCGTTGCGCGCCAGGCCTATAAGAAAAAGGAATACAAAAAGGCCTTGGATTACTACCGTTCAGCCCAGAAGAAAGCTCCGGAGAACATTGACCTTTCAGACGAAATGGGTCAATCTGCTTACAAGGCTAGAGAGTTTGAACAGGCTGAAAAGATCTATCAGCAAAGTACAACTTCGAAAAAAGACAAGGACGCCAAGGCTCGCACCTATCACAACATGGGGAATTCCCGCATGCAGAAGAAAGACTACCAGGGCGCGATCGAATCATACAAGGAATCCCTGCGAAACAAACCGAATGACGAGGAGACGAGATACAATCTTTCCGAAGCGATCAGACGATTGAAGGATCAGCAGAATAAAGACAAGAAGAACGATCAGGATCAAGACCAGAACAAGGATCAGAATGATCAGAAGAAAGATCAGAAGAACAACAACAAGAACCAGAATCAGAATAAGGATCAGAACAAGGGTCATGGAAATAACAACAATCAAAACAATCAGCAGGATCAGAATAAGGGAGACGGACAGAATCCATCCCGTTTGCCGACTAAATCCGTTGAACGCATGCTGGATCAGCTGATGAAGGCAGAGTCCCAGACCAAGCGTAAGATCGGAGGACAAAAAGGACAATCGGACTCAACCAAATCAGGGAAAGACTGGTAATGAAGAACATTTTCTTACATATCGTTTTTTGTTTTGCTTCCTTTCAATCACTGGCTCAACGTCCGCTGGTCCTACTCGAAATCGATCCGAAGGAGGCAGGAATCGGCGAAGCATTAACGATCACTGTCAAATCCAATGTAGAAGGTGAGATACAGATCGATCTACCAAGTGGTTTCGTGCACGGATACAATGTCATGAACGGCATGGAACAAGAGATTGATTACAATACCGGTAAGGTGATCTCTTATTACTATTTGTCACAAACAGGGGCTATGCCCAAAGCAGGAACCTTTAAATTCGGTCCTGCCTATGTAAAGAAGGGCAATAAAGTTTACCGCTCGAATACCGTAATGGTAACGATCCGCAAAGATAATACCCCGTCGTTTTCGGGGGAGGAACTCACAGCCAAACAATTGCGTCAACCGGCGTTCGGTGTCATCGAAAAGGCGAAATCGGAGATCTACGAAGGAGAGCCTGTCGTATTGAACGCCAGGATCTACTCACGGTTCGAAGCCTCACACTTAGAGAATTACATGCCGTATGAGCTTGACGGAGTTCTCGACAAACACGAGATCGGCAATTCATCAAGGATCCTTCTGGAGGAAAAAAGGATCAAGAATGTTCGACTGTTCACTTTTGAATATGACAAGAAAGTGGTTTTCCCAACAGGAACGGGTAAAATGACCATCGACCCTTTCAAACTGATCCTACGCAGAGGATTTGAAAGTTTCCCCTTGACCTCATCAAGTACAACGATCGAAGTAAAACCCCTACCGGCAAATGCCCCAAAGGATTTCATCGGCGCGGTTGGCCAGTATTCCGTTTCGAGAAAGATCCAGGAAGGAAGCTTTAAGCAAGGAGATGTTTTCACACTGACGGTCGAAGTATCCGGTCATGGAAACCTGCAGAATATCGAAGAACCGAAGCTAGACCTTCCGAAAGGATTCATCGTTTATGGGGATCCCGTCGTGACGGAAGATTTCGTTTTCGGCGGCAAAGGCGCTGAGGGCACGATCACATTCGAGTTCAATATCCAAGTGACTAAATCGGGTTCTTTGACTTTACCCGAAACGACCATTTCATACTTTGATCCGATCAAGGAGAAATACATTCAGGTAAAAACGGGGTCAGATGTCCTTGAATTCAAAAAGGATCCGAAATTCAATCCGGTTGATGATACGAAGGCAATAGCGCAAGCAGAAAAATCAGAAGAACTTGGTGCGTTAAGAATGGATGAAGGAAATAAGGATCCTTCTGAAACGATCTATGGCTCTCCCCTGTTCTGGTCACTTGTTTCCTTCCCGCTGATCCTTGCATTACTTTTTGGTGTCTGGTGGAAGAAAAAAGAAGACATGGCGATCGTCGGCGCTCAACAACAGGTGCGTAAAAAAGCTTCTTCAGAAGTACAAAATCTATTCACGGAAGCAGAAAATGCCCTTCGTTCGGGTGATTTCATGAACTATTACGGATTCATCGAAAAAGGATTGTTGCGCTCATTGGCGCTATTCCTGGTGAGCGATGACAGTGTTGTTTTGAGTAAAAGTGAGATCTTCAATTCCCTGGAAGCAAGGAACATTTCAACCGAAAAGACCGAAGCCTTGAAGAAGATCTTCTCAGATTGCGAACAGGCTCGCTACGGATTCGGATTAGCCCCTGAAGAGCGAGACGATCTGGTGCTTCGAGCGAAACAGTTGATCCAATCCATCACGACGGCATGATCAAGTTACAACATATCGTTTTATTTGCTGTTTTACTGGTAACAGGACCTTCAGTAGCCACTAAACTCTTCGATCAAGGTTTAAAAGCAGCCAACACCAAGAAATACAGCGAAGCGGTCATTTGTTTTGAAAAGGTT
>JBKCJG010000060.1:0-18778 GCA_046301895.1 Flavobacteriia bacterium | reverse complement strand
AGAAAGATCGCTGATGCGGTTACTGTAAAAAAAGCAAACGAGATACAGTCATTGGAAGAAGTGAATAAATGTGCTGAACTGATCTCCAAGGAACTCAATGCGATCGGGATCAATTACAATTTTGCTCCGGTAGTAGACGTTGCAACAAATGCGACTGTCGGATATCGTGGGTTTGGAAACAATCCAAAGAACCTTATTCCCTGGTCTGATGCATTCATTCAGACAACTCAATCCCACAACATTGCTGCAACGGCAAAACACTTCCCGGGACACGGATTGGTTTCCGGTGACACCCATAAATCACTTCAGATGATCGACGGAGAGCTGAAAGAACTTGGAAATTACCCTGATCTGATCAAGAATGGCCTATTATCTGTAATGGTGGCGCATATTGGAGTCAAGAACAATCCGAAATACGATACGAAAGGAATGCCCGCAACGACATCAGAGACTATCGTTTCGAAACTATTACGTGAGGAATTGGGATTCAAAGGTCTTATTGTTACAGATGCCATGAACATGGGCGGTGTGGCCAGTATTCCTCAGTGTGAATTGAAAGCGGTGAACGCAGGATGTGACATTGTACTTATGCCGGTTGATGCTAAGAAAGCTCACAGCGACATCTTGAACAAATACAGGACGGATGCTGAATTCAAGAAAAAAGTAGATGCTTCGGCAAAACGCGTGATTCGCATGAAGATCGCGATGGGATTGCTGAAGTGATCCAATTCAACTGACCTTAAGGTTCTATCCACTGCTCTTTTTTATTGCAGGATCTCAGTGACATTCTTGAAAAGCCAATTCTTTCCATCCGTTTGAATGCGGTAGGTGGATATTATGCATTATCTATGCTCTACCTATCCATTATCCATGCGTGATCCCTCTGTCAACATTCTTGGGATGCTAACGATAAGAATTTTTATCGTTCATTTATTTTTTCCTGCACGTGATCACAAATAGGAATATTAAGGGTCAAACTGATGGCTTCCAGCGCCCTACGTGCATCTTTGTATCTGTAAAATTCGTAGAATATTATCTGTCCGTTCGGCGTATCAAGTAAAACGTTGAAGGTCATGATCCGTTCCCGCACCGATCCTTTGTCTCTTGGACCCGCGGGAAGCCATCTGGTCACAGAAAATGAACGGATGTTCAACTTGAGTTCGACCTCTATCGCATCGGGAATCTTTTTCCATGTTCCACTTTTAACGGTGAAAATTGCATAGTACTTTCTGTATCTCTTGGTGGACGAATCCAATTCAAGACCTTCCGTTACCAAGGACATGATCGCACAAATAACGAAGAAAACAACAGAGAGCCATATATTGACCGTCAACAGTACAACACCGATCAAGCCGGCAAACGCCGCAGGTAAGCCGTTTGCTCCGGTCTTCCCTTCATTTATATCGATTCGCTCCGACAACTTACTTAACAGCGATCTTTGAGGCCACCTCTTTGGCTCTCTCAACCAAGAATTTTACATCCTCATTGCCATATGAGAGAGCTACTGCCATTCTTCGATACCGTCGAGTGGTCGGTTTACCAAAGATCTTGAAATCAGTATCAGGGAAAGATGCTGCAGCTTCAAGACCGGAAAACACCGGTTGATCATCGCTTTCCGAATGCGCTAAGACAACGGCACTTGCTCCATTTCTCTCCATCTTTACTTCTGTAACCGGAATACCAAGAACGGCACGAGCATGCAGTTCAAATTCTGAAAAATTCTGTGTTCCTGCCAATGTTACCATTCCTGTATCATGCGGACGCGGAGAAAGTTCAGAGAAAAAAGCCCCCTGCTTGGTGATAAAAAACTCTACTCCCCAGATTCCTGCCCCACCCAATGCTTTTGTAACACGGTCAGCCATCTTCTGAGCTTCCGCAAGGTGAACCTGATCCATTGGCATAGGTTGCCAGCTCTCCTGATAATCACCGCGTTCCTGACGATGCCCGATAGGTGGACAGAAAAGTGTCTTTCCGTTCTTCTGAGTTACTGTTAATAACGTGATCTCGTAGTCAAAATCGATAAATCCTTCTACAATCACCTCCCTAAGATCCCCGCGTGAGCCTTCCATCGCATCATTCCATGCCTTTTCAATATCTGTCTCATTTTTGATCACCGATTGCCCCTTTCCGGAAGAAGACATCAATGGTTTTACGACACAAGGAATCCCCGTAAAAGCGACACCTTCCTTTAATTCGTCAAGCGATGTCGCATATTTATACGGAGCCGTTCGAACGCCCACCTCGATGGCAGCCAGGTCGCGGATCGCTTTCCTGTTCATGGTGAAATTTGCTGCCTTGGCACTTGGGACAACCTGAATTCCCCGGGCTTCATAATCATAGAACCGTTCCGTTCGGATCGCTTCGATCTCAGGGACAATGATGTCAGGCTGATGCTTCGCAACCAAGCGGTCCAGTTCGGTGCCGTCCAGCATATTGATCACTTCACTTTCGTGTGCTACCTGCATTGCAGGTGCTCCCGGGTAGCTATCTACGGCAATGATATACTGCCCTAATCGCTGACAAGCAATTACAAATTCCTTTCCTAATTCACCCGAACCAAGCAACAAAATTTTCTTTCTCATGCGTCAAAGATAGCTAGTAAAGCGCTTTTTTTCTAACGGAAAGCGCAAGTTATCCCTCAAAATAGCAACTAAAACTTGTGTTTGCGCAACAAAATTTTAACTTTGGTTCAATGTTAATCCAACAAATAAACGATGTCATCAATACTTTTGAACCTATCTCCCTTCCGGAGATGGATCGTGTTAAGTTGATGAATCGCATTGATACCAAGTTTGCCTTCTCTATCCATGACCTTTTAATGTTACTGCCGGCATTAGCATCAAACTACCGAATCCTTGAGATAGAAGGCACGCGCACACCGTTCTACGAAAGTCTTTATTTTGATGATGATGATTTCTCTTTCTTCAAAGATCATCACAATGGAAGAACCAACCGCTTTAAAGTACGATTCAGAAAGTATGTAGAATCGAACCTGACTTTTCTTGAGATCAAGCATAAGTTCAAAGGAAGAACGCATAAAAGCAGGATTAAAGTAGACAGTATCCCTGATGGATTGCTGGAAAAGCATGAGAAGTTCATCAAGAGTATCATTACCGATGAACATCATTTGCATCCTGTTATGTGGAATTCTTTCCACCGAATGACGCTTGTTAACAAACTGGAAAATGAGCGCCTGACCCTCGATTTCGATGTGACCTTCAAATGGGAAGGACAAACCAAGAATTTCAAAAACCTCATTATTGCAGAACTAAAACAGGAAACAGTCAACAGGAATTCTGCTTTCTTTGCACTAATGAAGGAAAAATGCATTCGTCCCTATCGTCTGAGCAAATATTGTATCGGATCGATCGAATTGTATGGCGGCAGCAAACTGAAATTCAACCGATTTAAAAAGAAATTACTTAAGCTTCAAAAAATAAACGCCCATGCTGCCTGAATTCATTCTACCACTTGTTAAGAAGAACGATTTTTTTGATCTGACATTATTCAGTGAAGATGCCTATATCCTGTTGTTGCGCCTGGCAGTAAACATCGTTATCCTGACCATACTGATTCGCTACCTCTACTATCCGAAGACAAAGCGTAAAGATTATCTTTTCACTTATTACCTTATCGGAATGATCACGTTCTTCCTTTGTTTCGGATTAAAAAAACTTGATATAGATACTGGTATGGGGCTTGGTCTGTTCGCAATTTTCGGGATCATTCGTTACAGGACAGATGCCATAGAGATCAAGGAAATGACCTATTTGTTTCTGATCATCGGTATCAGCGTGGTCAACTCATTGGCCTCGAATCAGATCAGCATTGCGGAAATGGCCATCATTAACTTATCCGTAATTGCGTTGACATACGGCCTAGAAAACCTCTGGTTGGTGAAACACGAGACACGGAAAACGATCAATTACGAGCGGATCGATCTTATCATCCCTGAAAAGTATGAGGAAATGAAAGCTGACCTGGAAAAAAGAACAGGTATTGCCATCAACCGTTTCGAAATCGGCAAGATCGATTTTCTTACAGATACTGCACAGGTTCGTATCTACTATTACGCTGACGATCAATCATTTTCAGATTATTCTGCGGGATAGTTCGGAGGATTGATATCACAGGAACAAGGACCAAAGAACAAGGACTCTTCGTTTTTACTGCTTTAGCCTTGTCCCGTTATCGCATCAGAAGCGCCAACGGCAATTTCTCCTTGCGCTCTTTTTTCAACTGATAAATCAAAGAACCTTTACGCTCCTTGCGTTAATAATTGACCCTGGAAGAAGGATGTGGGCTGTTGTTGGAATCAATACACGTGCGCTGCTCCAAGCATTCTACACCCTGAACTTCCTTACCCGTTTTGATCAAACAGATCGTTCAACCATAATTCTTATATTTGAGCATGCAGATGCTCCGATGGTTACTCTACCCTGTATCTTTGATCTACGGATCAGTGACCTTTCTGCGGAATAAGCTCTATGACTGGGGGTTCTTTACACCCTACAATATTCCGGGGAAGTCGATCTGTGTGGGAAATCTATCTACGGGTGGCACAGGGAAAACACCGCATGTAGCCTATCTTGCAGCGTTATTTAGAGACAGAACGGATACTGTGATCCTCAGTCGTGGTTACGGCCGAAAAACGTCGGGTTTTCTTTGGGTAAGTGAATTTAGTAAATCATTCGAGGCTGGCGACGAACCGTTGTATTATGCCCGAAAGTTCGAGAATGTTAAGGTCGCAGTTTGCGAGAGCAGAGCTGAAGGCGTGAGACGCATCCAACGAGAACATCCATTAACGAGCCTGATCATTCTTGATGACGCTTTTCAGCATCGCGCCGTAAAAACGGGGTTTTCTATCCTTCTCACCGATCACAGCCGACCGTTTTACAGGGATCACATGCTTCCGACGGGAAATCTCCGGGAATGGCGAATAGGTAAAAAAAGAGCTGATTGTGTGATCGTGACCAAGTGTCCGAAGGATCTCGATCTTGCGGCCCGAAATGAAATTAAAAAAAGTTTAAGCTTTGCTCCGGAAAAAGTCTTTTTCTCCCGTATTGCCTATGGTAAACCGGTGGCATTCACGCAAGAACGAGCAACATCCGTGAACGTATTACTGGTGACGGGGATCGCGAATGCCTCTCCCCTTTTGAACCATCTCCGACAAAGCTTTCATGTAAAGCATTTGGAGTATGCCGATCATTATGCATTTACCAGCGCAGACATTCAGGAAATTCATCAAAAATTTGATACTTTTGCAACCGAACCCACGATCATACTGACCACTGAAAAAGATTTCATGCGTCTGAAAGATCGGGTTAAAGAATGGAAAATGGACCAATACCCCTGGTATTTTCAGCCAATCTCCATTGAAATAGACGAAGAAGAAGAATTTAAAGCATTAATAGATAGTTATGTTGACACAGTTTAAAGAATCCGTTGCCTACATTAAAGGAAGAACAAAAGTTGAACCTACGATCGGGATCATTCTGGGTACAGGTTTGGGAGGATTAGTAAAAGAGATCACTGTAATTGATGAGATCGCCTACCAAGATATTCCTCACTTTCCAGTATCTACGGTTGAAAGCCATTCCGGTAAACTGATCTTCGGAGAACTTGGCGGAAAAAAAGTAATGGCAATGCAGGGTCGTTTCCACTACTACGAAGGCTACAACATGCAGCAGGTTACCTACCCTGTTCGCGTGATGAAACTATTAGGAATCGAGCGTTTGTTCGTATCGAATGCTTCCGGCGGAGTTAATCCAGATTTCGAAGTTGGTGAGATCATGATCATGGACGATCACATCAACCTCTTCCCTGCCCACCCACTGATCGGAAAGAATTTCGACGAACTCGGTCCACGTTTCCCGGATATGAGTGAGCCGTATGATCCTGAAATGATCGAAATGGCAAAGCATATCGCTGCAGAAAATAATATTAAAGTTTCAGTTGGCGCTTACGCCGGTCTTACAGGACCAACCCTTGAAACACCGGCAGAGTACCGCTATGTAAGGGCGATCGGAGCAGATGCAGTTGGAATGTCAACCGTACCTGAAGTAATCGTGGCGCGTCACATGGATATCCCATGTTTTGCGATCTCCATCATCACCGATCTTGGTGTACCGGGTAAGATCCACAAGGTTTCCCTTCAAGACGTGATCGATGTAGCGAACAGACAGGAGCCAAAGATGACATTGATCATGCGCGAACTAATTGCACGCATTTAATCCATGGAAGAAGCGATCAGAAATAAATACGAAGCCGTAATCGGTCTGGAAGTGCACGCTCAGATGCTGACGCGATCCAAGGCCTATTCCAGCGACGTGAACGAATACGGAGCGCAACCAAACACGAATGTAAGTGTGATCACGCTTGGACATCCAGGAACATTGCCAAAGATGAACAAGAAGACAATCGAGTTTGCGATCAAACTAGGATTGGCGTGCGGCTGTGACATAGCGCGAGAGCAGTATTTTGCCCGCAAAAACTATTTCTATCCCGATCTACCGAAAGGGTATCAGATCACACAAGATAAAACACCCATCTGTACCGGTGGATCGATCCACATCAAACTGGAAGACGGCACCGATAAATCCATTGGATTAACGCGTATCCACATGGAAGAAGATGCCGGAAAAAGCATTCACGATGTGGATGTCTTCGACACATTAGTCGATCTGAATCGAGCTGGTGTTCCATTGCTGGAGATCGTATCTGAGCCGGATATCCGTTCATCACAGGAAGCATACAACTATTTGACCGAAGTTCGAAAGTTGGTTCGTTACCTGGATATATGTGACGGGAACATGGAGGAAGGTTCACTTCGCTGTGACGCCAACATTTCCGTTCGATTGAGGGGGCAAGCTGAATTCGGAACGAAGGTCGAAGTCAAGAACATGAACTCGATCCGTAACGTGCAGCGCGCCATCGAATTTGAGATCACACGCCAGATCGAAGCGATCGAAAAAGGCGAAACACTTTATCAGGAAACACGATCATTCGATGCTTTAAAGGGAATCACGATCTCTATGCGTTCGAAAGAAGCAGCAAACGATTACCGTTATTTTCCTGAACCGGACCTTCAGCCACTGATCATGGATGAAAAACAGATCGCTACGATCAAAGCTGAGATGCCCGCTCTTCCGAGAGAATTGTTCCTGAAATACACGAAAGAACTTGGATTGTCAGATTACGATGCTTACAATCTCACGGACAACAAAGGGATCGCCCTATACTATGAAGCGATCATCAAGCATACAGGCAACTATAAAGCAGCCGCAAACTGGATGATGGGAGATGTAAAATCTTACCTGAACGAATTCGGTGTTGAGATCGATCATTTTCCATTAAATCCCGATAGCATTGCTGCCTTGATCAAGCTGATCGACGAGGGGAAGGTATCCACTTCTATCGCATCACAGAAGATCTTCCCTGAAATGCTCAGTCAAAAAGATAAGACACCGCTTCAGCTGGCAGAGGAAATGAATCTGATACAGGATTCCAATGAAGATGCAATCATCGGATTTATTCATGAGGTCATTGCACAACATCCTGCTGAGGTTGAACGTTACAGAAACGGTGAAAAACAGTTGGTTGGTTTCTTCATGGGACAATTGATGAAAGTTTCCAAAGGGAAAGCTGATCCAAAGACCGCCAATGCATTGATGAGACAAACATTAGAAGCTTAACATGAGGTATATTCCATTCTTATTATCATTGATCGTGCTATTTTCTTGTGGTGAACAAGAGGAAGAGGCAAATCAGGAAGATCAACTCAAGCAGAACTTTTCGGTCTCAGGAACGATCGAAGGAGCAGGAAATTCTCCTATTTACCTTGAAGCTTTAAGTCAACAGGGAACGATAAGTGTTGCCCAGAGCACCGTTGAAGCCAATGGTGCGTTCAAAATGGTTGGCAACATACCCGGAATGGGGATCTATCAATTGCGTCTCGGTGAAGCCAATGACAAGATCATTCCTCTTACGCTGTCTCCTGATGAGCATGTGAAGATCCGCACTAATTTTACTGAATACGCCACAAAACCGGCAGTTAGTGGCACGACGTGGGCTGATGTCATGAACAGATACATGGACAAGTTCGGAGTTTTTGCTAAAGGTCAAATGGAACTGAATGCTTTAGAGGGAAAGATCACAGAAGAGGAGATGATGATCCGTTTCCTCGCGATCAAAAAACCGATAGATGAATTTGCCCGTGCTGAGATGAGAAAGGATCCTGCGAATCCCTTTAATATCGTTCTATCGACAGCAACTTCACCGAATATGGGATTCAAGGACTGGGATCCAGCAAATCTTGAAGTTTTGAAACTGGTTGCTGAAGCTTACAAGAAGAAGTACAAGGATTCACCAATGGCGGCAACCATGGAGAATCAGGTATTCCAGATTGAAAATGCCTTCAACGAGTACAAGAACAGTATTTCCGCAGCGCCGGGAGCAAAGACTGCTCCTGAAATTGCCATGAAAAATACGGCTGGTAAGATCCTCAAACTATCCTCCCTTCGAGGCAAGATCGTCCTGATCGATTTCTGGGCAAGCTGGTGTGGGCCTTGCCGTCGCGAAAATCCGAATGTTGTCAAGCTATACAACAAGTACAAAGACAAGGGATTCACTGTATTTTCCGTTTCACTTGACAGCGATGCAGATGCATGGAAAAAAGCGATCACACAGGATGGATTGATCTGGCCGAACCACGTAAGTGACCTGCTGGGTTGGCAAACTCCAATGACACAACTCTATGGATTCAACAGCATCCCACATACCGTTTTAATCGACAAGAACGGCAAAATCCTCGGCGTTGGATTGCGCGGAGAAATTTTGGAACAAAAATTGAAAGAACTCATTCCAAACTAAAAAACTATGCGCTATACCTTCTTCGTTCTGACGCTGCTTGCAGGATTAACCGTTTTTTCTCAAAAACCTGTTAATGTTAGTGTTACAGGCAATATTTTCAATGCTTCGGTTGATTCCATATCGCTTTCACAATACTATGGTTCGCACTATGTCGACCACATTAAAGTACCATTGACGAAAAAAGGTGATTTCAGCATAAAAGGTACTATCCCGAATCCTGACTATTATGTGCTCCGAGTTGGGGGATCTCACGTGAATCTTATACTGCGCGAAGGTTCCGACATCAAACTTTACGGTGACGGGGCCAATATTTACGCATTCTCGAATATCGTTGGTTCGGATGAAAGCAGTAAGATGAATGATTTTGTAAAGATCCTTACCGTATGGAATACCAAGCGTGACTCTGCAATCGCATTGATCCAGAAGAATCCCGAACTTCAGACAGAGATCAGTAATTCAATGACCAATGAATTCTACACGTTCCAAAGTAATTTACAGACGTTCATTGCTCAGAACCAGAACTCTGCCGCGTTATTGCCGGCATTGTCAACGGTTGATGCTGAGAACGACTTTGCAACATATGAATCGCTCGTTCTTCAATTGAACGTGGCTTTCGGAGATTCTCCATCTATAAAGGAAGTGTATAAAAACTACCTTCAACTGAAAGCAAGACGAGAAGCCGCAAATTTATTGGCGCCCGGAAAAGAAGCCCCGGACTTCGAAGAATTGCGTCTCGATGGTGTAACAAAAATGAAGTTATCTGATCTAAGAGGACAAGTTGTATTGCTTGATTTCTGGGCAAGCTGGTGCGGTCCTTGTCGCCGCGAGAATCCGAATGTAGTTCGTCTTTATGACATCTACAAAAAGGACGGATTTACAGTTATGAGTGTTTCACTGGATAAAGATAAGGCCGCTTGGGAGGCAGCAATTCAGAAGGACAATCTTGGCTGGCCAAACCACGTTTCAGATCTCGGCTTCTGGTCAAGTAAAGTTGCGCAACAGTATCAGGTAAAGGGCATTCCTTTCACTGTGCTCATTGATCGTGACGGAAAGATCATCAAGACGAATTTACGTGGAGAGGAGCTTGAAGCTGAGCTAAAGCGCATCTTCGGTCGTTAAGTATGTCAAAAGAAGCGCGTACAACTATCTATTTTGCATCTGATTTTCATTTGGGTGTACCGTCTTATGAGAAAAGTCTTGATCGCGAAAAGGCTATCGTTTCCTGGTTGGATCATATCGCTCCCAGCGCAAAAGAGATCTTTCTGGTTGGTGATATCTTTGATTTCTGGTTCGAATACAAGCATGCAATCCCAAAAGGATTTGTGCGGTTGCAGGGAAAGATCGCCGAATTAGCCGATAGTGGCATTCCAATCCACGTTTTCACTGGGAATCATGATATGTGGATCTTTGATTATCTACCAAAGGAATTGGGTATCCAATTGCACAGGGAACCCGTGATTCGGGAATTCAATGGAAAGAAATTTCTAATCGGTCATGGTGATGGTTTAGGTCCGGGAGATCGCGGATATAAATTCATCAAGAAAGTTTTCCAGAATAAATTTTGTCAGTGGTGTTTTGCACGATTGCATCCCAATTTTGGAATCTGGCTGGCAAACTATTCGTCACGAACCAGTCGTGCCGCTACCGGTCAGGAGGATGAAATTTTCCTCGGAAAAGAGAATGAATGGCTGTATATCTACTGTCAGGAAGTCCTGCAAAACGAACACTTTGATTATTTTATCTTTGGTCACCGACACCTACCTTTGAGATTGGAGCTAACAGATCGTTCGACCTATCTCAACCTGGGGGATTGGATTAAATACCGAACCTATCTCATTTTTGACGGAGAAAAAGCGGAAGTAAAGGAATGGCATTCAAACGGACCTCAGGATTACAAGATTTCCCTTTAATTCGCTCCTTGTAAATCATTTATTTGTGTAATTTGGTCCTGTTAACATACCCATCATGACACACTCTTTCGATACTGACTGGACCAAAGAAGAATTCAAGGCATACCTTTTACTCTATGCCGCAAACGCGAATTATTTCGAGAGTGATGCAGAAAAGGAAAAGATCCTCCTGATGGTCGATGAAAATACCTACAAGCGCATCCACAGA
This sequence comes from Flavobacteriia bacterium, assembly GCA_046301895.1. Taxonomy (GTDB): domain Bacteria; phylum Bacteroidota; class Bacteroidia; order Flavobacteriales_D; family Crocinitomicaceae; genus M0103. The sequence continues at coordinate 7,789 of JBKCJG010000060.1, read as the reverse complement.
GAGCTAGATCATGATAACGATTACCAAAGCATCCAGAAAATCCTTCATAACGTGGAGAAGTTCCATTATTCAAAAGACGATCTCGATGGGCTGATCTCAGACATCAACCGCGTGTTTGATGCGAACGGAGAGCACGATCTTTTAGAGGACGAATTATTGATGGCGTTAAAGCGATTGCTGAAGTAAACCCCATGAAACTAGTGATTCTTTTTTCATGTAATGAGTGGAGAATACATTACAAAGAAAGCATTACATCCCCGGCATTCCACCGCCCATACCTTTCATTTGCTTCATCATACTCATCATGTTCTTCGGATTGGACATGAGTTTCATCATTTTCTTCGTATCCTCGAACTGTTTCATCAGTTTGTTGACCTCCTGAATATTCGTTCCACTCCCTTTTGCTATCCTGTTTTTTCGCTGACCATTCATGAGATGTGGATTTGCTCTTTCCTGCGGCGTCATGGATAATATAATCGCTTCAATGTGTTTAAATGCATCATCCTGAATATCGACATCTTTCATTGCCTTCCCCATGCCTGGTATCATTCCCATGAGGTCCTTGACGTTACCCATTTTCTTGATCTGTTGTAATTGACCAAGGAAGTCATTGAAATCGAACTGATCTTTCTGGATTCGTCGCTGGAGCTTGCGTGCTTCCTCTTCATTGAACTGTTCCTGAGCACGTTCCACCAAAGATACAACGTCTCCCATCCCAAGGATACGGTCAGCCATACGTGAGGGGTAGAATACATCAAGTGCATCCATCTTCTCCCCTGTACCGACGAACTTGATCGGTTTTTCCACGATTGCTTTGATCGATAAGGCAGCACCACCGCGCGTATCACCGTCGAGTTTGGTCAGAACAACTCCGTCAAAATTTATCTTATCGTTGAAGGCCTTGGCCGTATTGACTGCATCCTGTCCTGTCATGGAATCCACAACAAACAATGTTTCAGTCGGCTGGATGGCTTGTTTTACGCGTGCGATCTCATCCATCATCTGCTCATCGATAGCAAGACGACCAGCAGTATCGACGATCACCACATTGAATCCTTTACTTTTCGCATGCTGAATAGCTGCCTCAGCGATCTTCACCGGATCTTTCTCATCCTTGTTCGAATATACCTCGATCCCAAGCTGATCTCCCAATACATGCAGCTGATCGATCGCCGCCGGACGATACACATCACATGCAACCAATAAAACGTTCTTTCCTTTCTTCGATTTCAGGTAGTTCCCCAGTTTTCCGGAGAAAGTGGTCTTACCGGATCCCTGAAGTCCAGACATCAAGATAATCCCCGGGTTTCCTTTGATGTTGATCTCCGACTCATTTCCTCCCATCAACTCTACCAACTCTTCGTGACAGATCTTGATCATCAACTGGCCCGGTGAAACGGATTTCAACACATCGCGACCCAGTGCTTTTTCCTTCACGGAATTTGTAAAATCCTTTGCGGTCTTGAAATTGACATCTGCATCCAATAAGGCACGACGTACTTCCTTCAGCGTTTCTGCAACGTTGATCTCCGTGATCTGTCCATGACCTTTGAGTACTTTGAACGCTCTTTCAAATTTGTCGGTAAGATTTTCAAACATGATGTTGGGATTTATGCTGCAAAATTAAGGAAAAAAGGGGATTTTCAACACATAGGCACATAGGAATTTATTCATAAGAAGTGGTGGTGAGGGCATAAAGAGGAATCGCCGGTGGCGTTTCACTGCGGTAATTTGGAACAAGTACCAAATTTTCACCAAATAAGGCATTTAAGGCTGCAACCACATAAGACAAATGAGAGCAAATAAGTGGAAGTTGGAACCGCCGGTGGCGTTTCTGATGAGATTACGGGAGGATGCTTGAGGGGTAAATACGGAGAGCACCGTGGAACACAGAGGGCGCAGAGGATATGAACCGCGAGGAACGAACCATATAAGGCATATAAAGATCGAACCACTTAAGACACATAAGGGCACATAAGTTGGAATCGCCGGTGGCGTTTCTGATGAGATTACGGGAGGATGCTTGAGTGGTAAACACGAAGGGCACCGTGGAACACAGAGGGCGCAGAGGATATGAACCGCGAGGAACGAACCATATAAGGCATAAAAGGATTGAACCACTTAAGGCACATAAGGGCACATAAGTTGGAATCGCCGGTGGCGTTTCTGATGAAATTACGGGAGGATGCTTGAGTGGTAAACACGGAGGGCACCGTGGAACACAGAGGGCGCAGAGGATATGAACCGCGAGGAACGAACCATATAAGGCATATAAAGATCGAACCACTTAAGGCACATAAGTTGGAATCGCCGGTGGCGTTTCAGGATAAAATCTTGTTGAACTAGACGTTGGCTGTGTTGAGTCGGCTGTTCTTGCGGCTGTAACCGAAATAGATCAGGAGTCCTACCAACAACCACACACCGAAACCTACCCAATTGGACAGGCTCAATTCGCTCATCATATAGAGGCAGCTTACGAGCCCGAGCATTGGGATCAGGGAGAGGTTGTGCGTGATCGAGAAATAGGTTAGCATCAACGTGATCAACAAGAAAATGTATGTCGGGATCTTGTGTTTGAACAGGTCCCATCCTTCGTCGTACATCACATTATCGGTGATGTTGAGATCATTTAACGTTTGAATGTATTCAGGCTCTTCCAGGTCTAAAAGGTATGCCTCCACGTCATTCCCTGTTTCAGCAAATCCTTCCGGATCCATTTCAGCAAGTGAACGCTTCATTTGAGTTACTTCAGACGCCGAAACAGAAGTTAAGATATCCGTTGCGCCAACCACCTGCTTCTCATTTGTCAGGAAGCTCATTGTAGACTGTTTGTTGTAGGTAAACGAAAGGATCACTCCGGCCGCCAGAAGTAAAGGCATCACGTACTTACCGTTCACATAAGGTGTTTTGAACTTACCGCGCGGAATATCCGTTTTGTTTTGAAGTACCAATACACCTGCACACACCACAACAAAAGCGAAAAGCGTTCCGATACTGCAGAGGTCTGTCACCATTGTTAAATTCATGAAAAGTGCAGGAACAGCGACTACAAAACCGACTACGATTGTCGCGAATGAAGGCGTCTTGAATTTCGGGTGGATCTTTGAGAATTTCTTCGGGAGCAGTCCGTCACGGCTCATGCTCATCCAAATTCTTGGTTGCCCCATCTGGAATACCAACAGTACGCTGGCCATTGCAATGACTGCACTCACAGCAATAATTCCAGACATCCATTTCAGATCCAGTTTTTCAAATACATAGGCCAAGGGATCACCGACATTCAATTCCGAATAATTTACCATTCCGGTCAAAACCAGTGCGATGATGATGTAAAGAACCGTACAAATGATTATCGCCCACATCATTCCTCTTGGGAGATCACGCTGCGGGTCTTTGCATTCTTCAGCTGTTGTTGAGATCGCATCAAATCCGATGTATGCAAAGAATACTGCAGAAACACCTTTCAATATCCCTGAAACACCATTGGGTGCAAAAGGATTCCAATTATTCGTATCCACATAAAATATTCCCACGGCTATAACCAACAAGATGATGGCGAGTTTCACAACCACCATCATGTTACTAGCGTTTCGCGATTCCTTCATTCCTTTGTAAACGAGAGCCGTTATAAAAATAATGATCATTAGTGCCGGAATATCTGCCACAAGATGGAACGAACCAATCGTAGGAGCTGTTGTCCATGCGGCATGTGCAGCCTGAATGTTCGTATCAAGCTGTGTGAGTACTTTTCCGCTTTCGATAAGGTTTACCGCTTCGTTGTACCCATTATAGGCTGTAAAATAATCCATCTGGATCCATTGCGGAAGCGAAATATTCATGCCGTGTTCGAGAAGTCCGGTAAAATAATCACTCCAGGAAATGGCAACTGTAATGTTTCCGATCGCATATTCCATGATCAGGGCCCATCCGATGATCCATGCAATGATCTCTCCGAAAGCCACGTATGAATAGGTGTACGCACTACCCGACACAGGCACCATTGAAGCAAACTCGGCGTAAGCGAAAGCAGCAAAACCACAAGCAACAGCTGTAAAGATGAAAAGAAAAATAACCGCAGGACCACCATCAAAACTAGCCTTACCGATAGTACTAAAGATACCGGCTCCGATGATCGCAGCGATACCGAATGCAGCAAGATCCCTCACACCAAGGTGTTTACCCAACGAACCATGTACATCGCCATCCTCATCCTTTTTCAGTTGACCAAGGATCTCATGCACATTTTTTTTTCTGAAAAGACTGTTTAAACGCATATCAGGTTTCATATTCACTATGACGTGGTTGAATTGTAAAAATAGACACTATTCAAGAAAAGACTCCTGTTTTTAAATTTTTCTTTATCAACCAACGTTTCTCCGCTTAAAACCGTTTTTTAAGGTGATCACTGGTCTACAAACAGATTTGAAAGCCAATTGATTGAAATTACCACCAACATTCTGGAGAAATTATTAAGTTTGGTGTATTAAATCAACAACATGAAAAAACAGCTACTTTTCGCTACTTTCTTTCTGAGTGTCGCTTCATTGGCACAAAACGAATTGAACTATTCAAATGAACCGGCAATCGGAGATATCGGAACCATGTACGAGATTGATCCTGCTACAGACCCGCTTGCAGGAACGACAGGTAATGGTATTACCTGGGATTTTTCTCAGATCTCTGCAGTGAGCGGAACTCCCCGTACCATCCAAGTAATTGATGCCACCACTACTCTTGACGCTGCATCTTACCCCACATCTGTGAAAGCATACGATGCCGGAAGTACACTTTTGAATTATTTTAATTCAAGTGCCGCATCCCGCATTTCACAAGGTTTTATTTATGACGAGGCCAGTTTTGGAGTAATCAAAGCCGTGTTCAGTACAGATGAACAAACTCTTTTAACCTATCCCTTCGCTTACGGGAATTCATTCACAGACAATTTTGCAGGAACCCTTGAGTTCAATTTCAATGGTCCGCAGAACTCCGTTTGCACAGGTGTTTCTCATGCAACGATAGATGGATTAGGAACATTGCAGCTTCCCAATTCTATTTCAATTCCAAATGTTCTTCGTCTCAAGCTAGTTGACACCGTTTATACACAGGTAAATGTGGTTGTGATCGGGCTTGTGGATATCGAATTTATCCGCACGCAATATGAGTATTATTCTCTGGCAACCGGAAACCTACCGGTATTCAGCTATGCGAACGTGATCCTGCAGCAGGCAGGCGCGACTACACCACTTCAAGAGACCAATGTGATCTATTCATCAGTATTGCCGACCACAATTGTTGGGGTCGAAGAAAAAACTTCCGAAGAACTAATGATCTATCCGAACCCATCTGAGGGAATGATCACGTTGAGTGGGGATTTCTCATCAACTGCTACTGCAACAGTTTTCGATCAGGCAGGTCGTCTTGTTCATACTACGAACGCGTTACAGAATGTCCAGGTGATCGATCTTTCCGCTCTGGAAAACGGAACTTACCTGCTTGTTGTCACTGATAACGGTGAAAGCGCTGCGCAAATGATCGCATTGCAATAACGAACAATCTTATCTTGATAAAAACCGCTCTTTCAGGGCGGTTTTTTTATGTTCAAATGATCAGTCATGTTACCTTTGAAGATCTCATGAGTTATGCCTAAAATGAATTGGATGAAACAGTACTACTTTCTGATCTTTCTCTTTCCTGTTTATCTGAATGCACAAGTAAATGAAGGTTTAGGGACTGAAGAACGAGCTTATCTGTTTCACATTGTGAAGAAAAGTCCGATCCTGGATAATGCTATTGGTCGCTACTTCGATTATAAAGGTCCGGACGTTCGGCTACCGAATAAGGAGATCAATTACGATTCGATCGAACTCATCATCATTAACCAACCGGATTTTCTCATTATCCGCAAGGAGGAGATCGCAAAATCACCGAAAGGGATCATTGGAGAAGCAGCGAATAAAATGGCCCTTTGGGAATTAAACAAGTTGCTCCTGGCAAAACGCGGCAGTGAAAAGGAGCTGGAACCGTATCAGGAAAAGAGCGCGATATTCGATGCATACCTCATCGAGAAATTACCACCGAATGCACTCAAGGAAAAGGATGGCATCATGCAACCGCATCCAAAGATGATCAACGTGATGAATCCCGGTCTTTCACTCGATGACAAGATCGCGCTTATTGAAACGATGCGTTTTCTTGAGCCGAATGATCGGATCGTTGCACTAAATGCTATGAACTATGCAACCAATGCATACGTTGAAAAACGAACACTTGAGATCTACCGTGCTCTGGGAGGAGAAGCCACCGATTTTCAAAATATACTCGTAGCAGCAGGAGATGGAAGTTCGACTGCCGGACTGTTGGAAGAACGTGAAAAGGATGAAAAAGGCCGATGGAACAAAGGGCTCCCTAAGGCGATCGGACTGTTCCCGTATCAACTAAAAATGAAGACCATATCCGGCAAAAAAGAACCTGCAATCGATCCGGATATGTTTACCACCAATGATTTAAAAACGGTCGGAAACAATCGCATGACCAACCTTCACTTCGATGTGTGGGGATATAATTCCAAGAAGCAAACGACCGTTGTGATCGAGAAGAATGGATTGTCCTATCATCTCTTCGGTTCAGGAGAAACGCGCTTCCTTTCCCCAGACTCTACCTTTTCAGACGGGGAAACCTTTCAAAGTGTCATCAACGACCTTGAGAAAAACAAGATCGCAAAGTTGAACGACATGATCTACGGCAAGCGCGGTTTTGACTACTGGATCGATTACAACAAGAAAAAAAAGGATGAGACCGAACTAAAGATCGAAATCAACGAGAAAGAATACTCGGATCTCTCTTTGAATCCTATATCCACAAAAGATAAAGCCCCGAAAAGTGTTAAAAAATCGAAGAAACGACTAAAAAAGGATACAAATTACGGCCCACCGGCCAATCAACCTCGCACGCCACCGACCTATATAGAAGGTGATAAGAAAAAGAAACGCAAGAGTCAACAGGAAATCGTGGATCTTTACAACCGTTATGAAGCCTATAAAAAGAAAATAGCTGAACTCGAAAAGCAGAAGCAGGAAGCAATCGACCTGATGGCGAAATACCAGCATCGACTGGACATCTACAAGCAAATGATGGGTTACAAATGGGCGATCTACACCGAAAAGGATGGCTTGTACACCTTCCAGGATTCGACTACTTTCGATCTTTACACACAAGAATTCCAGTTCCCTGCATCAGCTAAAAGCGAGGACTTTGAGGTGCGACTGCTTGCAATTCCAGTTTCTTCTATCTCAGATGAGGCGGACGAAGTCATGCTGCATATCAACCTAATCGATGCTGCGCCAAATTACAATGCTCGCCTTCAGGTCGAACTGCAGGATGTATTTGCATCTGACAGTTATGCCCTGGACCGCAGGCTTTTTGGAAAGGAAGACAGTGTGGCTATGCTTCAGTTCTTTGAAGGAATGCTCGACAAGAAGGTAGAATTATCCCTTGTTGCGCGTGGACAAGGCATCGGATATTGGAACGGAGCCCGCACGGTGAAGGCGATCAATCCAACCGAAGTAAGCAGTTATCCCGTTTCACGCGATGACAGTACAATGGTGCGTTTGCGCCGTTCTGAATTGTTTATTCACTTGAATCGCGGAATTCAGATCGAAGTCAACTCCTATACCGATCCGGTGAAATCAAACCTACAGATTTCAGATGCATCCCTCACCGAATTGATGACGAAGTACCGCTTATCAAAGAACGATATTCTCAGCGCCATGCGCACAGCTACCATTCTGAA
>JBKCJG010000059.1:0-11867 GCA_046301895.1 Flavobacteriia bacterium | reverse complement strand
GGTAAGCGATCTGAGCAATGGACTTAACCGCGGAAACCTTTACCTGAATTGGTGTGATCAGAAAAATGGAGAGAACGATACGGATTCCTGGTTGTCCGTTTCAAAAGATGGAGGTGAAAACTGGTCTGAACCTGTAAAAGTGAATCAGGATGATTCGAAGCGGCACCAGTTCTTTACTTGGATGACAGTGGATCAGTCGAACGGGAACCTGTATTTCCTCTATTATGATCGACGAAATTACTCGGATGCAAGAACAGATGTCTATGTTACCATGTCTGCTGATGGAGGTCAGACCTTCCACGATGTAAAGATCAATGACACACCGTTCATCCCGAATGAAAAAGTATTCTTTGGTGATTACCTGAATATCGCTGCTGTAAACGGAGTCATACGACCGATCTGGCCTCGAATGGATGAAGGAAAAATATCGCTTTGGGTAACACTGTTGACAGACGAATTACTTTTACAGAATCAACCAAAAAGATAAAATACTGTTTTTGATTTTTTGAGAAGATCAGTTCACTTATGATTTTAATTCCCTGATTTCATAAAGATTTCCATGAGCTTTCGACTCGATTGGCGAAGTGAGGAATAAGAAATTTTCGAGACGCCTGCCGATACAGAAAAACGCTTGTCGTTTGTAAGCCGAGGCTTACACTTTTTTCGTGTATCGGCCGTTGAGAAAATTTCGCCGAACGGCTTCAATCGAGTCTTGATCTTTTGGTCCTTTTACATCAAGGTAAAAGGACAGGAATTAAGTCAATCGGGAAATGATCTCCACACATTCCGGAAACTGAGCCGTCAGTTCATCTTTTGAAAATAGTTCAAAATCAGCAAAGTCGAATCCGGGAGCAACGACGCATGAAACGAGCGAAAATCCATTTGGTTCATTCACGCTTGAACCGAATATGGTATCCTTTTTCACCAGTAATTGAGGCACATGACCTTCGTTGAGATCCATTCCAACAAGATGAGCTGTATGTCCGTTCTCATCTAACGTATGAACAGTTAGTGGACTTCCGGCATGCCAGAACCAGAGTTCATCACTTTTAATACGGTGAAAACGCGAAACATTATCGGAAGTCAACAAAAAATAGATAGCCGTCATCAACTGACGATCCTTCCCCGGAATGCTTTCATCTGAGCGGTACGTTTCCACATAATATCCTCCCTCGGGATGCGGTAACATGTTTAATTTATCAACATAGTCCGTAATCGCGTTTTTTTCTGACATTTTTATAAGCTATAATTCATTATGAAAAAAAACTAGATCGCTAGTCCCCAGTCCCTAGTCTCAAGTTTCTAATCTCTAATTTCACTGTACAATCGGCCCACCCTTGAATCCTTCTCCCTTCCCCTTGATGTTCGGGAAGAAATACTTGAAATCTATAGCAAGAAATGAGCCGTCTATTTCACCAATAATGGTGTTCTTATATCCCTGATATTTGTACAATGCGATCATTTCGAACACCGGCTTGAAAGGCACCCGTCCTGATCCACCAATGTAAAAGAATCCGCTTTTCTCTGTGCGGTATTCAAAACCAACATTCACGTTCAGATCAAAGCCTGTTTTGCTTGTAACCATGCCAGTGTGAAAGAAGTCAAAGGAACCACCCGGTAAGGTGCGGACTCCTACATCGGTAGGCTTGAAGGTGAGTGCCAATCCCAATGAGGCATTCATGAAGAATTTCTCAGACATTTGAACGTAAACAAGTCCATTTAGTGGGATGTCGTATTCGATGAAAGTCAATTCGTTTGATGCAAATAGATTAGAATCTGCAACAGACATATCAATGTCGAAATGACGCTGGGTATAATTGATCCCGGTTTCAAAAGCAATAAGCTTGGTCAATCCCGCACGCACTGTTCCGCCAAAGGAATAGCCCATTTTCTGTGAGATGGTAGTTGAGAACTCATTGCTCGAAAGCATTGTTTCCGGTTCACCAATGAATCGGGTAGGGAAGACGGGACGCACCTGAAATCCGAAGTAAGATGGGAAACGCTCCTTTTTTTTTGGCGCGATCTGACCTGTTGCCGAACAGGTAAGAATCATAACCAAGATGGAAAGAAGTATCTTCATAGTGTCAATTCAACGTGAATTTGATAAAAATAGTGGATTCAATGACTCTTTATGTTTAGAACGGTTGACCCTGTTGTTTTAAATGGTTCACTCTGTAAACCATTTGGTAGTATATTCCAAAGGTTTGCGATGTGCTTTTGGCCATTCTATTGCAGGATAACCAATATAGAATAATCCAAGGCACTTGTCTTTCGCGCCGATCTCAAGGAATTCATTCATTAACGGGTGGTAGATCAGTTTCGGTGTCGACCAGAATCCACCGATACCGTATGCCGTGCACGTCAAATGCATATTTTGGACTGCGCAAGCGACTGCTTCGATCTCTTCCAGCTCAAGGATCTTCTCTTCCTTCTGACGCTCCATGATTACAGCGATCACTACAGAAGAACGAAGTGGACGATTGATCATCTTTGTTAGTTTCAGATCGTTCTGTTGCTCAGTTGGTGTGATCGTCAAATACGTCTTGGCCATAAAATCACTCAAACGCTCGCGGGCATCATCCATAAAGACCTGAAAACGCCAAGGTTGGGTATTTCCATGTGTGGGCGCCCATTGTGCATTGTTGAGTATCAATTCGACTTGTTCCTTGTGAACTTTTCGGTCACTGAATTGCTCAGGGTAGATCGTTCTTCGGTTCCTGATCAGTTCGTTTGTCTCTGATAGATTGAATCGCATGCAGAAATGATTTTGCCGCAAAAATACAAATTAATTGACGAGCACACTTTTGGAGAGTAGAACGGTGGTTGATTTTATTCTGAAGGAACAAAGAGCAAAGAGCAATGACTCAATCATTTGAAGCACCAAAGGTGTTTCTACCTTATGTGTTCTACTGTGCCTTATGTGGTTAGAATTTTCCTTATATGCCTTATATGGTGAAGTATAAATGTTGGATGACAAATGTTTGCTAGGAATCCCACCGGCGATGAAGCACCAAAGGTGATTCTACCTCATGTGTTCTAATGTACCTTATGTGGTTAGACTTTTCCTTATATGCCTTATGTGGTTAAAATTGATGATGGATGACTGATGTCGCATTGAAGTCATTACGAGTTCTTTGAAGCTCCAACGGCGATTCCCACTTCGTGTTCCTTTTCCGTTAATAAATAATCTTTGTGCTCCTTGTGCACCTTGCGGTTAAATTATCTCTGTGTTTTTAGCGTTGCTTCACAATCTTCTTACACAAACCAAAATCTCCGTGCCCTATGTGCCTATGTGGTGAAGAGTTTAATTAACTTCGTTTTGATTTAGATTATCCCACATGAAAATAACCTTTAACGCTCCATGTACGCTCATCTTTACCATCGCTGCGGTATTGATCTTCGTCCTTTTTCAGAATCACGGACTCCCTCCACGACCTTGTATTTTGGAAGGAACCTTTGAACCGTACCAATGGGAATGGTATGTGAGTTTGTTTGGCTATGTACTGGGACATGGTAATTTGGAGCACTTACTCGGCAATTTTTCAATCATTCTGTTACTTGGTCCAATTCTGGAAGAGCATTACGGAACAAAGCGATTGATCTACATGGTGAGCATAACCGGAGCAGTAACCGCGATCATTCACATTCTTTTCTTTGAGCATCGTTTGATCGGAGCGAGTGGTGTAGTGTTCATGTTCATTGTACTTTCATCCCTTCTGCATATCAAAGGCAGAGAGATTCCGATCACGTTCATTCTCATTGTACTGCTCTTTCTGGGGCAGGAAATCTTTAGCTCCTTTAAGGAAGACAACATCTCACAATTCGCGCATATTTCCGGAGGCGTAATCGGAATGTTCTTTGGTTATTTCCATAAGCGTGGATAGGAGGGACGATCAAAGAGCAAAGAACAAAGAGCAAGGACTTGATAGTTTGAAGCGCCAACGGCGATGAAGCACCAGGGGTGATTCTACCTTATGTGTTCTAATGTACCTTATGTGGTTAGAATTTTCCTTATATGCCTTATATGGTGAAAATTGGATGTTGGATGACTGATGTCGGATCGGAAATAACGTTGTGTTCTTTGAAGCACCGCAGGTGATCCCACTCTATGCTCTTATCAGGATAATTTAAACTCTGTGCCTATGTGTCCTATGTGGTAAAGGAAATTCTTACTTCCCTTCCCCTCGCATTTCCTCATTGATCTTCCGAATATAGAAAAACGTCTTGTCGATCGTCTGATATTGCCCATCAGGCATTGGACCAAGCGCAGGAGCTGAAACGACATAACCGAATCCATCGATCAAGACGTAACTGGGAGAGGTGTCGATCTTGTATTTCTTCCAGATCGGATTGGTAACATCTGTTTTACAGGTCGCCCAGGGTATGGTCTCCAGATATTCTTTGAGTGCTTCAGAATCGTAGGTTTTGTCCGGATAGATTGTCACAAATGTGATATCTTCCTTGTAGGTTTCATACAATTTCTTTAATGGCTCTAGTTCGATCGTACTTTTCAGACTCGAAGGTTCATAAAAATGGAGATACAAGTGCTTTTTCCCGAATGAAGCAATGGTGAGCAATTCTCCACTCTTGTTTTTTAGAACAAAATCAGGTGCCTTACCACCCGATACAAGTTCTGTCAGGCGATTGATCATATTGCGGGCGATCACTCCATTTGCATCGAAAAGACTCTGGTTTGCCACACTGTCCAGTACGGTGAGGATATTGGTTTGGGGATAATCTTTTGAAAAGAATTCCTCCGAAAGCATTTTGATCATGACCATTTCACGGAGCCGCATGTTGATCAGCGTATATTCACTGCCCAACGCACGCATGATGAGTGTAGGACTGCTTTTTAGCAGTGCGAGATATACGCCGTTGTTCGTTTCGTTTGATAAACGAGGCATCATCTTCTCATAGAACGTTGAAATATATCCCATATAGGCATCATTACGGTATTCTACGGGCGCATGCTTGAGGTAGAAATCGTGTTTTTCATAGCGGTTTCTGTCAGCAGCATGCTGTATATTATCCAGTGATGCGATGGAAAATCGAACGAATGTAGAGAAGAACCGCTCATGCTCCGATAAGGTTTTAACAGTGGTTGTGTCATCCAGTGCATAGCGCTTTTCCACAAGGCTTTTGAATTCATCAAGTTTGGTCGAGAACTCCATCGGCTTCACATTCTTGAGGTGATAGTAATTGCTGATGAACTCATCCATCCATCGCTGGAATTGCAGGATCTTGTAATTGATTTCCGTTGAATCGAGGTTAAAGAAGGTAACCTCCACACTGTTTCCGTTTGGTCTGTACGGTTCGTATTTGTCTTTATCCGGCAAATAAATATCATAGATCATACGTGGTTGTACATACATGATCGATTTATTCTTATTTGTAGCACGGATAACTACTTTTTGTGTTTCTGAGGAGTAAAAAGAGATCGTGAAGGTACTGTCTGCTCCAACGATTGCAGATCCCAGTCTCACCTCGTTCATACTGAAGTAATCTTCTATCTGATAAACCGTGATCGTCTGCCCAACATAGGTCGGTGCGTAACCTGTGATCTGAATGATCTGTTCATCCGCTGCTCTTGATTGAATAGCAAGGAGGATTATCACGAAAGAAAGAAGAAGCTTGTTCATCTGCTGCGAAATAGTTGGAGTACTTACAGAATCTGTACCACAGATTAAACGAGCAGGTGGTTATTGGTTACAAAATGCGAAATATCACCATTATTCTTGTAGATCTCACGGACGATAGTTGCATTGATTGCGGCGTATTCGGGATCGGTCAAGAAGAAAACAGTTTCTATTCCGGATAACTGGTTGTTCATCTGGGCGATCGAACGTTCATATTCAAAATCTTTTGAATCGCGCAGACCGCGGACGATGTGTGAAGCACCGATGTCCTTGCACAGATCTACGGTCAATTTCTGATAGGTCACAATACGAATGGCATCTTTCTCAAATAGTGACTGGATATGGTTCATGCGTTTTGAAAGCTCGAACTGATAGGTTTTGGAGCTGTTCGTGCCAATGGCAATGATGATCTCATCAAAAAGCTCCAAAGCCTTGCGAGCAACAGCTTCATGTCCTTTAGTGAATGGGTCGAATGATCCTGGAAATAGTCCGATTCTTTTCATGATCTTTTAATTTTCTTCGTCCTTTCTGAAAAAACTGAAAAGCACGTTCCCGTATGTACGTATAAAATCGAAATGGGTTATGTTTTCCAGGTTCGTATACTTGCCGTGTTCAATGATCAGTAAGCCGTCCTCTTTCAGCAGGTCGCGTTCGAAAACCAGTTTAGCAATATCTTCGTGATGCTTATATTCATAGGGTGGATCAGCAAAGATCAGGTCGAACTTTCGGTCTGTACGCTCAAGATACAGTAGGATATCCGATTTGATTGTATCCAAATGATCCTTGATCCCAAATTCAATTGCATGCTTCTGTATCAATCGAAGGCAATTCGTATTCATGTCTACTGCTGTTACTTCGCCTGCTTCACGTGACAGGAATTCAAAGGAAATGTTGCCGGTTCCTGCGCATAGATCGAGAATTTCCATATCATACAGCGCTATTTGATGTTCTAGAATATTGAACAGTCCTTCTTTTGCAAAATCAGTTGTTGGACGCGAAGGAAAATTCTTCGGGACTGAAAATCTTCTTGCCTTTAAAAATCCGCTGATTATACGCACAGTTTCTGGGAATTTACCGTAAATGCTTCATTGAGCTCGATCTTCATTTGCTTGAGGTCCTTTAACATACCCAGTTTCTCGTTCAGTTCGGTCATTTTATCTGAAGCAGCACCAACTCCCGGACAGATTTGGATCGAACCGGAATCACCGGTGAATTCTTTTTGCTGCAACGTAAACATGACATGATAGACTACATCATCTGTCTCCTGGTATTCGAATACGGAGTAAAATTGCAATTTATTCTCCTTCAGGATTGAAAGTATAAAGAAGTTGGAGAACAGAACGATTGTCGTCTTTGTTCTAAATGCATTCTCAGCAAAGATGCCGCGAATGGTATGTGATCCTTCGTGCTGGATGATAGAGCGAGGATATTTAAGGACAAAGAACGATTTCACCCAAAATGGAATTTCATAGAGGTTTACAAGTCCTTGCTCGGGTATCCTGTTGTAATCGATGTGTGAAGGCGTAATGTCAGGACCAAAACACAGTCTGAATAGGTCTTCCGGTTTTGATTCCCCAAATATATTGGTTGGGATCAGCGTTGTTCTGAATCCGCACCAGGATACAGTATGCTCATCGAAATCGTTCTCCCTCAATCCGCTCTGCGAAAGGAATTCTTCCAGTTGCTCTTTGTATCGATAGTCCTTCTTGTCTGTAAATGAATACTCATATCGATCAATACGTTCACCTTCCATAGCGGAAAAACGCACTCCATTTTCAGAAAGTTCAATGGCTAAATGCTTCACGGATAGTTCTATTTAGATTCCCAAAGATAAGGAATTTTGAATGACCCCGAAATGCCGCAGGCGTTTCTGCCTATGTGTCCTTGAGTGCCTTATGTGGTTCAACTAAAATCCCTTCGATGCCTTATATGGTGAAAATGGGATGTTACACGACTGCTGTCTGAGTGTATACGCTTTATTCAATCGATGCTGTCAAACATTTGCCACTGAAGCGCCACCGGCGATTCCCACTGCTGTGCTCTTCTGTGCCTTATGTGGTTCAACCAAAATCCCTTCTATTCCTCATATGGTGAAAATTGGATGTTACATGACTGCTGTCTGAGTGTATGCGCTTTTTTCAGTCGATGAGATCAAACATACACCACATGAAGCGCCACCGGCGTTTCTACTTATGTGTCCTTAAGTGCCTTATGTGGTTCAACTAAAATCCCTTCTATGCCTTATATGGTGAAAATGGGATGTTACATTACTGCTGTCTTAGTGTATGCGCTTTTTTCAGTCGATGAGATCAAACATCCACCACATGAAGCGCCACCGGCGATTCCCACTACTGTGCCCTTCACCATATTGCAAAAATAACCACTCTCTATCCTATGTGCCTATGTGTTAAAAAGGAGAAAAAACGTACCTTTATCTCAATGTCAACACCACCCCCTCCATCCATTTTCAAACAGCAGATTCTGGTGCATTTCGACCATGCTCCCACTGAAGATCAGAACCGTCTGATCATGGAACTGGAACGTTTTCTCAAGGAAAAGGACGGCAAACAGCTCTTTGTTCTGAAAGGTTATGCGGGTACAGGAAAGACTTCCGTTTTGGGAGCCTTCGTCAAGGCACTGACACATTTCAAACTGAAAACACGATTGCTGGCACCAACGGGTCGCGCGGCTAAAGTACTGAGTTTAAAAGCATCGAAAGAAGCATTTACCATACACAAACAGATATACCGGAGAAAATCGTCAGTGGATGAGTCAGCTGGAATGGGATTGGCACCGAACTTACATACGAATACGGTTTTTATCGTGGACGAAGCTTCCATGATTGCAGACTATTCTGTACTGAACGATGGGGGAGTGTCTTCACGAAATTTGTTGGATGATCTCATGGAATACGTCTACGCCGCTAAGAACTGCCGAATGATCTTCTTGGGTGACGAAGGCCAGTTGCCACCTGTCGGATGTGATCATTCTCCTGCACTGGATGCGAATTACCTCAAGAACAATTATTTCGGATTGACCATCACGGAGTTTTCCCTGACCAAAGTTTTGCGACAGTCGGATGAATCAGGGATTCTGTTCAATGCGACGCAATTGCGTTCACTGGAAGATGAAGAGACACCAACCTTTCGAACGAAAGGATTTAAAGACCTGATCCGCTTACCTGGCGATGAATTCCAGGATACCCTCGAATCTTCTTATGGAAATCATGGGATGGAAGAGACGATGATCATCACGCGTTCCAATAAACGGGCGAATGCTTACAACAATCAGATACGTTCAAGGATCTTATGGTACGAAGAACCGCTCTGCTCGGGTGATTGTCTGATGGTTGTAAAGAACAATTACTACTGGGTCGACGATCAATCAAAAATGGGCTTTATAGCCAACGGTGAATCCCTCAAGGTGATCCGTGTGAAAAAAGTGGAGGAAATGTACGGCTTTGAGTTTGCCCGAGTCATTGTGAAGTTCATCGATTACGACGAGATACCTGAAATGGAAGTACTTGTTTTCATGGAATCGTTGCAAGTTGAAGCACCTTCGATCCCTAGGCAACGGTTAAGAGAACTATTCTATGCCATCGAGCAGGACCACCTTCACGAAAAGAACAAACGAAAACGCTATGAGAGGATCCTCAAAGATCCCTATTTCAATGCCTTACAAGTGAAATATGCCTATGCGGTAACCTGCCACAAATCACAGGGTGGACAATGGGCTTCGGTTTTCATTGACCAGGGCTACATCGAACCGGAAATGATCAACAAGGAATACCACCGATGGTTGTATACTGCCATCACCCGAGCATCCGAAAAGGTGTATCTTGTCAATTTTCCGGATGATTATTTTGAGTGATAAAACAAGATAGTTTATCAATCACACTTTCCGCGACACTCGATCAACGTACCATCCTGATAGACCATCGCTTTTAAAATTGATCCGTCCCGTGAATATTCTTCAGTGATGCCATCCTGAATTCCGTTCTTATAATTGGAGCGTCGAGTTAAATAGCCTTTTTCATCATACATCAATTGTTCGCCATGACATTCGCCGTTCAGGTAATTCCATTTGCTTGAGATCCGACCACCTTCATAATAAAATGTAATATTCCCTTCATACAAGCCGTTTTTATAGAATGACCTTTCCTTAGCATTACCATTGGAATAGAATCGGGCTTGTTTTCCTTCCTGCAACCCATTCAAATAATTCAATGAATCCTTTAATTTACCGTTTGGGTAGTAATACAGCTGCGTACCATCATATATGTCATTCGTATAGTTCGTCTTTTCCCATACATTCCCATCCTCATAATAGAGAATAGAGGTGCCCTGAACCCTTCCTTTGATAAGCGTTTGATTCACTTTTAATTGGCCGGATTCGTAATATTCGATGAATTCTCCGGTCTGATCGCCGTTCTTGTAAACTATTTTGTAGTGTAAGTTCTGATTGGGGTAGTACATAACAAATGTACCTTCCTCCAAGCCATTTACAAAGGTTACCCTCTTCCAAATTTTTCCATTTGGGTAATATTCAGACTTTTCGCCATTCAATTTCCCGTTAGTGTAGAAAGAACTCTCCGCTAGGGTTCCATTTTCAAAAAACAGAGAATAATGGCCTTCTAGAAGGTTGTCTTTGTAGTTTGCCTTTATTTTTAGTGAATCCTCCTTGTAATATTCCAAGTATTCACCATTCAATGTGTCATTTATAAAAGTACGAGATCTTTTGAGTGAACCATCTTGATGGAATTCCAAATAGTTACCTTCAAGTCTACCGTATTTAAATTCACAAGATTTAGAGAGTTTTCCTAAAGAGGAAAATTCTTTGTAAATACCATGAAGTTTATCGTTGAGATGGTTTCCGGTGGCCTTTAAATCACCTTGAAAATCATAAACACAATATAAACCTTCTCTTTTTCCATCAACGAACCGACACGTTTTTTTTACATATCCGTTTTCGAAACACCATTTTGCTTTACCTGTATAATGAAGTGTCAAGGAATCGTGTTTTACCAACAATCCTTCAACCTCTTCGCATAAAGGTGCTCTTAGGGACAAATGACCAATGGTACCAACTTGTGAATGAACACAGTTGCCAAATAGAAATAGTATGAAACAAAGTATTCTGATTTTTTTTGCCATTCCCGGGAAACACTTGAATGTTAAATAAATATTGTCCGCAATTTAGTAGTATTTGGCTAATTAATAAAATGACAAAATAATTTCAGACTTGCAGTTTCTTTTAAAACCATAGTACCGCACCAATCCGCCCATAAGCTCCTCGGCCATACCCACCTTCAATCGTAAAACCCAGCGATTCAAAGGGAAAGTATTCAAATCCATAGCCAATTCGATAGTCAGGGCCGCCATTTTTTAATCCTTCGGTGAAGGAAAATGTAGGGTTGCTTCCTGTGTAATCTTTTCGGTAGCTGACATGTCCAAGTTGACCGGTGGCGTATCCGATCAACCCGTATTGTGTGACAAGCGTCATTAAATTCGCACTAAGTGCTAATCGGTTCGCTCTGAAATTCAATAGATTGCTTTCTTGGTATTAAAGCTCACATTGAAGGAAGAAAAGGAATATTCGAGACCAACCCCAAGGATTGCATAGGGCACAAAACCGGGAGAGATGTAGCGCTCGTAGCGGACTCCATAAAGTCCTTTGTTTTGAAAATTGTAATCACTGATGCCAGCAGTATTGTAGTTCGTTTCCAGTTTCTTTTCCAGATCACTTGGTAGTCCGGTATAAACATGAAGCTGACTGGCCTTTCCGTCTCCGAAACATAGTTCATATCTGGGTTTAACGTTAATATTGCCCAACCATCTTGGATGCGCCCTTCCGACCGTATCGTAGGTCACCTTGACGCAATAACACCCGGAGAGCGGGGCCAATATTGAAAGTAGTGATAGGACTTTGAGCATAGACGTTTATAACCCAAGATCAGTCAACTTGATGGATGTCTGACCCACTGAAATTCGCGTTTTTGCCCATTCCTTGTTGAAACGGTCGATCACAAGCTTGGCTTTTTCTCTGGATAGATAGGTTCCTGCGGTCACATTGATCTCTTCTTTCAATTTATTCAGAATGGTAGCTGTGCGCATGGCGCTGAGAATATCGTTCTTTGATAAGCGGTACTTCGTCATCAATTCGGTGAGGGATGCATCTGAAATCTGTAGGTTTGATTTCACCGGATCGGTATAGGAGTTGACTTCGATCTGA
>JBKCJG010000058.1:0-8678 GCA_046301895.1 Flavobacteriia bacterium | reverse complement strand
TGGGTGCACAAGTGGCCGTGATCATGGTGATTTGGGATTTTTGATTTGAAGATTGCAGATTACAAATTACAGATTACAGATTACAGATTACGGATTGCAGATTACGGATTGCAGATTACAGATTACTGAATACTAATTACTAATTACTGCTCCCGATAATCCGGACTGATCACCGATTACTTATTTCTAATCACTGATCACAATTGAAGTTTGGAGATTTTTTTCAGCATTAGAGGGCGCTATTTCTTAGTTATTTCACCAATACATCTGCCTGATCAGCGCGATCTGCGGGCAGCTCCCTGAAAGGTTATTTTAACATTGTATCTGCGTGATCTGCGAAATCAGCGGACGGCACCTACGATTAATTATTCTGTCTGCCCTGGTTGATCCAGCATTCAATGATCTGAATGACGGAATCCGGCATCATGTATGCATCCGGCAGTAAGGGATCGATGCGTGGCATCGGCACCGGGCTTTGATGTTTGATGGATAGTAAGAGGTTGGTATAGATCACAGCCGAATCCACCTGCTGATGTGTCATTAGCTGAAACGGAGCTTCGTTTAAAAAACCGTGACAACCCGAAACGTTGCAATTCTGGTTGATGATCGGCTGAACCTGCGCAGAAAAGGAAACAATGCCACTCGGACAATCAACAGGCGTCACATTGTCCGGTTTACAGGAAGTAAAGATGATGATCCCGGATACTATCGAAGCAAAGCGTATTCTCATTCCTTTTTTTCTGCAAGGTATCAAATTTCATGCTGCTTTCATCTATCCTGAGAAAAATAGGTTGTTTTACGATCGATAAGCGCCAATCCGATTGAGATTCTGCCATGATGCTTCTCTGATCGATGCAGTGTAAATCTCATTGGTGTTTCCAGTCAAGAGAATGCCCCTTCCAAAAACAGGAAGGCTTTTTCCAGTGTTTATCAAGGAGTATTTCATTCAAGTGGGAAATATTGTTCGCAGAAAGAATGAAACAGGCTCACAATCTAAATGTGAACGTTTTGATCGTGTTCACTGAGTCCAACCGTCATTTGTCCGTATACCCAAAGGCATTTTTCAGGATCTCTTCTTTGCTCACCGATCCGCTGCAGCGGATCAGTTCCTTTTCATTGCGGTCAATTAAAAGTATGGAGATCTGCTCTTCCTGCAGGCACAGGTCGATGTCATGCGTTGAAAGGATAACCGTGAGGTTCTTTTCTTTTGCTACCCGCATGAGCAGTTCGAGGATGCGTTTCTTGTTTCCATAGTCGAGGAAGGCCGTTGGTTCATCCAGAAGTATTACCTGTGTTTCCTGTGCGATCGCCCGTGCAATAGCGGCGATCTGTCGTTCACCGTCGCTTAGTTTATCGGTACCCAACTTTCGGAACTTTTCCAGATCAAAAAGACGGATCGTTTCTTCCAGAACCTCTCTATCCTTTTCTGAGTAGCGACCGACAGAACCAATATAAGGGGTTCTGCCCAGCAGAATGTATTCTTCCACAGAGAGGAATTCGATCCCGGAAAAGGAAGATTCCACAAAGGCAAACTGTCTTGCACGCAATTTACCGTTCTTTGGGTCAATTACTTCCTTGTTGATCAGGATCTTTCCGGATAAGAACGGTTGTAAACCAAGCAAGGATCTTAAAAAGGTGCTTTTTCCCGCCCCGTTCGCACCCACTAAACCATAAACCTGACCCGCTTCAATGGCAAGGTCACGGATCTTAAAAAGTTCTGTCAGGTAACCAATACTGATATGTTCGAAGTGTATCATTTCAACCGTTTGATTACCAGGAAAATGATCAATGGTGCACCCAGTAAGGAGGTGAATGCGTTGATCGGAATAGTGATATAGGGTTCCATAATCAGGATCACCGTGTCACAGAGGATGAGGAAGATCGCTCCGAGCAGCAGGTTTGCCAGGATCAGTTTAAAATGGTCCTGCGTCCTAAAGAGTATTCGTGTCATGTTGGGAACAGCCAATCCCACAAATGCGATCGGCCCACAATAAGCCGTAATGATGCCGGTCAGTATCACGGTTGCGCCAATGACCAAGATCCGTGTTTCTTTCAGGTTGATTCCGAGTGTTTCAGCGGCGCGCTCTCCGAGTACCAATGCATTGAGTTTTTTGGAAAGAAAGAAGGTCAATATACCCGCCGCTGCGAAAAGGATAACGAGCAACGGTAACTGATCACGTTCCGCGTGTTGGAGTGAACCCATGGTCCACATCGTGAATGCTTTTAATTGCTGTGCACCAGTAGTGAATTGCAGGATGGCAATGATTGCTCCGGTAAAACTACCGATCATCAGTCCGATCAGCAAGAGCGACAGGTGCGATCGCACAAAAAACGAGAGGAACAGGATCAGGTATCCAAACAATGCGGCTCCCGCAAAAGCAGCAAGCACCATGCTCAGGTTGGCTGTTAAGAAAGTGAATCCCGACATGAGCAGAAGGGCTACAAAAAGACTCGAGCCCGAGCTGATCCCGAGTACATACGGACCTGCCAGCGGATTGTTGAAGAGTGTCTGCATCAGCATCCCCGAAACGGCTAATCCCGAACCTGCGACAATGGCCAGTACGAGTCGCGGGATCCTGAATTCCTGCACGATCAAGTGGCTGGTATTCCTGTAATCCGGGTTGAAAAGCGCATTGCTGTAGTCCTTCAGGCCAATATCGATCTGACCCGATGCCAGGTGAAATATGGCAAGGATGATCAGAAGTGCGCCAAGCGCCGGGAACAATATGCTGTCTTTTCTGATCACGCTTATTTTAACTTTTGATAAAAATACAGTTTTCCTTTCACTGTTCCGGGGTGAAAGATCGCGAGAAGGTCTGCCAGAACGACATGCGGTTCAATAGCGCTCATTTCCCAGAAACGGTTCATATTCGGTGAATAGCAGTAGATCTGCTGATCGGCATAGGCTTTATAAAGTTCGGTGCGCGGGTTGGATAGCTTGAGTTCATTGAGAGAAGCATTTCCGGGATTTAACCAGATATCTGTCTTTGCATTATCCGAGAACACTTTTTCCGGGCTAAGTTCCAGGCTGCCGGTACCTTTAGTTTCGTGATAGGTGTAGTTGCCTCCTGCATCCCTGATCAGTTGAGCATTGTAACTTTCTCCGGCGGGGCAATACCAGCTATCCCCGTATGCGTTACCACTAAAAACAGTCGGGTGCTTGCCGGACTTTTTGGCGGAGATCTTCAGTTTGTTGTATTCACCTGTGATCTTTTTAAAGTAGGTATCCGCTTCCTTTTCCCTGCCGGTCAGGTAACCGAACAATTTGATCCATTCTGCTTTACCCAGCGGATGAACCTCCTTCCAGTCATAGTTTGGAATACACAGGGTTCCCGTTCTTTTCAGTTGCTCCTGGTGTGGGAAGTCACTACCGAAACCGCTGTAGACGAGCATCTCTGCTTTCGATCGGATGATCGATTCCACAGGGATGGATTCTTCATTGTCGAATGCAATGATCTTCCCGGTATTGATCCCTTTCAGAACTGCCTTGCTGTAAATGTAATTCCGGTTGGCCACACCTTTGATCCGATCCGTTTCATTCAGGACAGCCAGCATGCCGATGTGGGTTCCGCTCAGCGTGATCATTGACTTTACAGGTGTTTTGATCCAGGTTTCGTCGGGTTGAATCACGCGAGGCTGTGTTGGGGACAGCGCATACATTGATTTCTTTTTAGTCAGCGGATTGAAAATTCGCACTTGTATGTATCCATCCATGCGGTAGATCTCCAGCGTAGCGGCATACGTTACAAGGTTCGTTTTTCCCTCCGGGGCCTTCCGTGGAACCCGATTGCAAGAAAACAATACCGCTAGCGGTATAAAGAAAACGATTAGCCTGCTCATGGAGCGAATTTCGGAATATAAACTGATAAAAAGAAACGGGATGAACCTTCGGTTTTCAGAAAAACACCCAAATTTCGTTGTACGTGATTCAACTATTTTCATCAGATCGTTTCGGGACGCGTCTTTTTCATCATCGAGCACCTCATTTTGTCCCCTTTCCTAGAGCCATGACCTCAAACAAAAAGGGCCGCCTCAATTGAGACAGCCCCTGTATTTTTGTCGTCATGATGATTACTCACCAACAACTTCAAATTTGAATAACGGCTTCACACCTTTGTGAAGGTTTGCCTCTGCTTCGAATGTACCAACTTCTTTGATCGGTTCGTCTTTGATCTTCAACGACTTGCGGTCGATATCAAAACCTGCACCTTTCAATGCTTCAGCAAGCTGTACGGTGTTCACAGAACCGAAGATCTTACCGTTCTCACCAGCTTTTGTGGCGATGGTAACAGTTGTGGCTTCCAATCTAGCAGCAATTTCTTGTGCTTCGGCCAACATTTTCGATTCTTTGTGCGCTTTTTGCTTCATTACTTCAGCATGCGCTTTCTTAGCAGATGCCGTAGCGAGGATCGCATACCCCTGCGGGATAAGGAAATTACGACCGTATCCAGGTTTTACCGTAACCACATCGTTCGCGTATCCAAGCTTGTCTACGTTTTTCTTTAGAATTACTTCCATTTTTTCAACTATTATCCTGTTTAACAATCGTCTTATTTCAACATATCCCCGATGTACGGAAGAACTGCGATGTGGCGTGCACGCTTGATCGCTTTGTTCACTTTCTTCTGGAATTTAGCAGAAGTTCCTGTGATACGACGAGGAAGGATCTTTCCCTGCTCGTTCACCAACTTCAACAAGAAGTTAGCATCCTTGTAATCGATGAATTTAATTCCGCTTTTCTTGAAGCGGCAGTATTTCTCTTTTCTGATCTCGATGTTGATCGGAGTCAAATAGCGAATATCGTTCTGTGACATTTTTTTTAGTTTAAAAAGTTAATGATTAAGCTTCTGCAGGTGCAGCTTTCTTTTCACCCATTTTAGCTCTTCGCTTCTCAGCATATGCGAGGTGATCCTTTTCCATTTTCACGGTCAGGAAACGCATTACGCGCTCATCACGTTTCATGGATAATTCAAGATCAGCTACCGCTTTACCTTCTGCTTCGAACTCAACAAGGAAGTAAAATCCTGTTGATTTCTTCTGGATCGGGTACGCCATCTTGCGCAATCCCCAGCTCTCAGAGTGCTTAACTTTTCCACCTAATGACGAAATTTCGCCTTCGAATTTCTGCACTGCTTCCTTTGCCTGATCATCAGACAAAACGGGAGTTAAAATGAAAACAGTTTCGTAAGAATTCATAATAAAACTTATTTGTAATTAATACTCATTTACCACTTAGCCATACTAAGCGGGGGGCAAAGATAGGATTTTTTTCGTTTCAACAATAGATTGCGGCACTCATTTTTAATTTCCTGCATGATCCTGCGAAAAAAAAATACCGTTCCCGGAAAACCGGGCGTAAAGGTAAGCATCCTTCATGCTATCAGCAAATCACCAGATTCCGCAACGTCAGGGACGTAAAATTATCACCAGCGGTCTACTTTATTGCATCATTTTGTAGTTCAAATTCTTTTGTTTTCGTTAATTTTGTGCGGCAATTCATCTGGCTTGGGAACTGCTCATGCTCTACGTTTTTAAGTCAGTGGGTCGCACTTTTATATAAATACCTGATTTAGAGAAAACATCTATTATGAGCAACTATCACGATTACATCAACGAAATTGAGGAAAGAAAAGCACAAGGTTTGCACCCGAAACCCATTGACAGTGCCGAATTGACAAGTGCAATCATTGCACAGATCAAAGAAACCAGCAATCCTTACCGTGCGGACTCGCTTCACTTCTTTATTTACAATACCTTGCCGGGAACGACTCCTGCTGCAGGAATGAAGGCGAAATTCCTGAAGGAAATCATTCTTGGTGAAGAAACGGTTCACGAAATTACTCCGGCTTATGCACTGGAACTACTCTCGCACATGAAAGGCGGGCCTTCGATCGAGGTATTGCTGGACCTTGCTCTCGGAAATGATGCCGGTGTTGCAAAAGGGGCAGCGGACGTTTTGAAAACTCAGGTCTATCTATATGATGCAGACATGGAGCGTCTGAAGGATGCATACGATCACGGAAACGCGATCGCGAAGGAGATCCTTGAAAGCTATGCGAAAGCAGAGTTCTTCACCAAACTACCTGAAGTTCCTGAAGCGATCAAGATCGTAACATTCATCGCCGGTGAAGGAGATATATCGACCGATTTATTGTCTCCCGGAAATCAGGCACACTCCCGCTCTGACCGTGAACTTCACGGGAAATGCATGATCACTCCTCAAGCACAGGAGCAGATAACGGCGCTTCGAGCGCAGCATCCGGACAAGAGTGTGATGCTGATCGCAGAAAAAGGAACAATGGGTGTTGGTTCATCGCGCATGTCAGGTGTGAACAACGTGGCATTGTGGACAGGCAAGCAGGCGAGCCCCTATGTTCCATTTGTGAACATCGCACCGATCGTTGGCGGAACCAACGGCATTTCCCCGATCTTCCTGACTACTGTAGACGTAACCGGTGGTATCGGGATCGACCTTAAAAACTGGATAAAGAAAACGGATGCGAGTGGAAACCTCGTTCGGGATGAGAACGGAGAACCGATACTTGAACAGGTATATTCTGTGGAAACAGGTACAGTACTCACGATCAATACAAAAACAAAAAAATTATACAACGGTGACAAGGAGCTGATGGATATTTCGAAAGCACTTACTCCGCAGAAAATGGAATTCATCAAAGCCGGAGGTTCTTATGCGATCGTTTTCGGCAAGAAGATCCAGACATTTGCTGCAAAGACACTGGGTATTACCGCCACGCCGGTTTTTGCACCTTCGAAGGAGATCTCACACGAAGGTCAAGGATTGACAGCAGTAGAAAAGATCTTTAACCGAAACGCAGTAGGCAATACACCGGGTAAAGTATTGCATGCCGGTTCTGACGTGCGAGTAGAAGTAAACATTGTTGGTTCTCAGGATACCACAGGTTTGATGACTGCACAGGAGCTGGAATCGATGGCCGCAACCGTTATTTCTCCGATCGTAGACGGTGCGTACCAGTCAGGATGTCATACAGCCTCTGTTTGGGATAAGAAAGCGCAGGCGAACATTCCGAAACTGATGAAGTTCATGAATGAGTTCGGTTTGATCACGGCACGTGACCCGAAAGGTGTTTATCATTCCATGACAGACGTTATCCATAAAGTATTGAACGATATCACGATCGACGACTGGGCAATCATCATTGGAGGTGATTCACACACGCGTATGTCGAAAGGAGTTGCCTTTGGTGCCGATTCAGGAACGGTGGCACTCGCACTGGCAACAGGTGAAGCTTCCATGCCGATCCCGGAATCGGTGAAAGTAACGTTCAAAGGTGACATGAAAAGCTTCATGGATTTCAGAGATGTGGTGCATGCGACTCAGGCGCAGATGTTGCAGAAGTTCGGTGGTGAAAACGTTTTCCAGGGGAGGGTGATCGAGGTACACATTGGCACCTTGACGGCTGATCAGGCATTTACGTTCACGGACTGGACCGCAGAAATGAAAGCGAAGGCATCCATTTGTATCTCCGAAGACGAGACACTGATCAAGTCATTGGAAATTGCGAAGAGCCGTATCCAGATCATGATCGATAAAGGAATGGACAATACGAATCGCGTATTGCAGGGCTTGATCGATAAAGCGAACAAGCGCATTGCGGAGATCCGCTCAGGAGAGAAGCCTGCATTGACTCCGGATACGACAGCGAACTATTATGCAGAGGTGGTTGTGGATCTGGATCAGATCGCGGAGCCGATGATCGCTGATCCGGATGTGAACAATAAAGACGTTTCCAAGCGCTATACCCACGACACGATCCGTCCGCTGTCCTTCTATGGAGGAACAAAGAAAGTTGATCTTGGATTCATTGGTTCGTGCATGGTTCACAAAGGCGATATGAAGATCTTAGCGCAAATGTTGAAAAACGTAGAAGCGCAAAACGGCAAGGTAGAATTCAAGGCACCGCTTGTTGTTGCACCGCCTACTTACAATATTGTTGATGAGCTAAAGGCAGAAGGCGATTGGGAGATCTTGCAGAAATATGCAGGTTTCGAGTTTGACGATAATGCACCGAAGGCTGAAGCACGCACGAAATATGAAAACATGCTGTATTTAGAGCGTCCGGGTTGTAACCTGTGCATGGGGAATCAGGAAAAGGCAGAAAAAGGAGATACGGTAATGGCAACATCAACGCGTTTGTTCCAGGGTAGGGTTGTGGAAGATACGGATGAGAAGAAAGGAGAATCTTTGCTTTCTTCAACACCGGTGGTTATCCTCTCTACAATCCTTGGAAGAACCCCAACAATACAAGAATACACGAAAGCGGTGGAAGGAATTACATTGACCAAGTTTGCTCCTTCGCACAAGTTGTTGGCGAGTTAAGAAAGAGAGCAGTGAAATACAAAAGCCCGGTCGTTTGATCGGGCTTTTTTGTGTCTGTTGTAAGCTTAAAACTATTTGATAAGGATTAAATAGCCTTTTTTTTAACGCTTATTTTTTAGCTCTTTTAAGAAAGAATAGTAATGAAAATGCAACAACCACATGCATTACATTCAGTACAATCCCGTATCCGATCGTCACATTTGGTATGCCCATGAATGGATTTGCAAATGAAAGTATTAGTAACACAATTGAAATGATACTGAAGATCTTAGCGCAAATGTTGAAAAACGTAGAAGCGCAAAACGGCAAGGTAGAATTC
>JBKCJG010000057.1:0-34893 GCA_046301895.1 Flavobacteriia bacterium | reverse complement strand
GGGAAGAAGTTCAGGCAGTTTGCATTACGTGGACCTCCTACCCTTCCATCCATCGTCAGCTTGTAAATGCGATCCAGCAAGAATGCGAAGTATGGATCGTTTGCTCCGATTCGAACGCTGTAAAAACAGACATTACGAATAATGGAGGATCACTGAATAACACCCGTTATTTTCAATTACCATTCAATAGTATATGGATGAGAGATTACGGTCCTAACTCAGTCTATCTTGGCGGTGTCGATTCACTTGCGTTTGTTGACTGGATTTATAACCGTCCTCGCCCTTTTGACAATGACTCACCTATTGGAATAGGTGCTCAAATGAATATCCCGACATACACCATGGCGACAGCTCCGAATGATCTCGTGCACACCGGTGGCAATTTCATGGCTGATGGTTTTGGAACTGGTTTCTCCAGTAATTTGGTGAATGAGGAAAATGCTACGGGTGCAACCTATACCATCTCGGGACATACTCCTTTTGAAGTGAACCAATTGATGAATGATTATCAAGGCATCAACAATTACATTAAAATGACCAACCTTCCTTATGACGGTATCCACCATATCGACATGCATATGAAACTTCTGAACGAAGAAATATTGCTTATCGGAGAATTTCCTTCTGGTGTTTCAGACGGTCCTCAGATCGAACAAAACATCCAATTTATCCAGGACAATTATGTTTCTGCATTTGGAACACCTTACAAGATCGTTCGTGTGCCCATGCCTCCTTCAGCAAGTGGTGCTTATGCACCAACAGGAAGCTACAGAACATATACCAATAACGTCATTGTCAATAAATCAGTAATTGTACCGACTTACAGAACAGAATACGATACTACAGCACTTCGTATTATTCAAGAAGCAATGCCCGGCTATAATGTTATCGGCATCGATGTTGATAATTCGGGATCAAATCTGATCGCACAAGGAGGCGCTCTGCATTGCATTACGAAA
Organism: Flavobacteriia bacterium; assembly: GCA_046301895.1. Classification (GTDB taxonomy): domain Bacteria; phylum Bacteroidota; class Bacteroidia; order Flavobacteriales_D; family Crocinitomicaceae; genus M0103. The sequence goes on along the minus strand of JBKCJG010000057.1, from coordinate 33,934 downwards.
GAAGTTGCATCCTCTGATCCGCTGCTTATTTCTCACCAAAATCTTTCAGATACTTGGGAAACAATCATACCTTATGTTGTGAATGCACAGATCCGACATAAAAGCGGGATTGCTTCAGCAACACTTTATTACAAGACGAGTTTAACCGGTACCTACACATCCGTTCCAATGACATTTGTTAGCGGAAATGTATTTACCGCTTCTATTCCCGGTCAAGCAGCAGGAACGCGAATTTACTATTACATCCAGGCTCAGGCGAACAGTGGCAAACAGCAAGTAAGACCAATGCCGGCACCTGATGGATACTTTTCTTTCCTTGTATATCAGCAAGCTGGAATTGAGGATCCGTTTACAGTTTCATTCGGAAAGGTCTATCCCAATCCTACCAACGGAAACACAAGTATTTCTTTAACATCTTCGGCAACATCTAATGGAGCTGTTGATCTGATTGATGCAACGGGACGTTGTATTCAGATCATCTATAGCGGGGTTATCAATAAAGGAATCAATACGTTTCAGTTAGATGCGGGACAGATCGATCCTGGGGTGTACTTCATACGTTTGAAACTGTCTGAGAAGAATGTTACGCAGAAATTGATCATCCGATAAAAAGACAATAATTTTAAAAAGCTTATTCAGATCGATGAGCTTTTTTTTTGAATAATTTGAACAACGTGATGGAGTATTAAAAATAATATCGTAATATTGCGATATTGTAATTTGCAATCTACGAAACTTGCAAAACCTAAAAGTTGCAGTAATGAAAATTTAAATGGGCGCATCTAAGAATCTCTACTTCTCTGAAGAGCAAAATAACACAGCAAATCTGTTCAAGGCACTCGCTCATCCTGCAAGGATCGCTATCATTCAGCACATTCTTGCTGCCAGATCGTGTATTTGCGGTGACCTTGTAGATGTTTTACCGCTTTCTCAAGCAACAGTCTCTCAACACTTAAAAGAGCTGAAAAGCGCTAATATTATAAAGGGCTCGATCGAGGGTAATTCCATCTGCTATTGCCTCAATCAAGAAACTATCGTGCAACTTAATCAATTCATTCATCTTTTGATTAAAGGGTCAGAAGATATCAATGAATTGTGTTGTTGATATCCTATTTGTCAAAAACTAGAAACAGAGATTCCATGAAACTTAAAGAAGTAAAGAGCAGCCTGACCAAACTAAGTGATGTGATTTTTCAAATGCCGAATGGCTCATATGTTCCGCTACATTTTCACATTACAGAAGTTGGAATGATCACAAAGAATTTCATTGATTGCGGTGGTGCAGTGAGAGAAGAAAAAGTAGTGAATTTTCAATTGTGGGAAGCCGCAGATTACGATCACCGACTAGCTCCTGAAAAGCTTCTTAAAATAATTGAGCTATCAGAGTGCACCTTGAATATTGATCAGGAACTTGAGATCGAAGTAGAATACCAAGCCGGCACGATCGGAAAATTCGGTTTAACTTTCAATGGGGTATGTTTCCAGTTAACAAACAAAATGACCGCCTGTCTTGCCGAAGACGCCTGTGGTATTCCTGAAGAAAAAAGAACGCTAAAATTATCCAATCTTGGAGTAACAAAATCTGGTTGTACACCCGGCGGTTCCTGCTGCTAATACTAATAGTCCCATATTGATAATTGAATAATCGTATGTTTCAAAAGATCAAAGATCACTGTGATCGACTTTCAGCAAATTTCAATTCGATATCTGACGAAAGGAAAATTTTACTTTCCCATATCTCAGAATACATCCATAACAAATTAGCTAAAAAACTGCCTGTAGAACTGATATATGTATGTACTCATAACTCCAGAAGGAGTCACTTTGGTCAGATTTGGGCTGCTGTAGCTGCTGAATATTACAATATCCCCGGTGTCAAAACATACTCAGGAGGAACAGAAGCAACTTCATTCAATCCAAATGCGATCAATGCATTAAAGACAACTGGATTCGAAATAGGTGCAGTAAGTAAAAAATCAAACCCGACATACAACGTTAAGTTTGGCGAAAATAATGCTACACAGTGCTTTTCAAAGGTATTTGATCATGAAGTTAATCCAAGAGTGAATTTTGCAGCAATAATGACATGTTCGGATGCAGAAGAGAATTGTCCGTTCATTCCAGGTGTTGAACTTCGCATTGGAACAACATATGATGACCCAAAAACATTTGACGGAACAACTCAGGAAACTCAAAAATACCTGGAGCGATCAAATCAGATCGCATTGGAATGTCTCTATGTATTTTCTAAAATCAAACAATATAAAAAGCAAGAACTTTAAAATCACTTGATAAATACCCAATAAAACTATGTCAGCATCTAATTGTGCCCCGGTGGCAGAACGAAAAAAACTAGGTTTCCTGGACAAATATTTAACACTTTGGATCTTTTTGGCCATGGCCATCGGGATTGCCATAGGATACTTTATACCTTCAGCTGATGATTTTATCAATTCCTTTTCAAACGGGACTACAAACATACCACTTGCTGCAGGCTTGATACTCATGATGTATCCTCCCCTCACGAAAGTACAATTTTCAAAGATCCCCAAAGTGATGGCCAAACCAAAATTAATGCTCGTTTCTTTTTTTGTAACCTGGATAATAGGACCATTCTTAATGTTTTTACTGGCCGTCACTTTTTTACACGATTATCCGGAATACATGACCGGTTTGATTATTATTGGACTTGCTCCATGCATTGCGATGGTGATAGTATGGAATGAATTGGCAGAAGGAAATAGGGAGTTAGTTGCAGGTCTTGTGGGGATCAACAGCTTACTTCAAGTGTTATTCTTTAGTTTATATGCCTACTTCTACCTCGAGGTTGTCTTACCAATGTTCGGAATCGATGGTTTAACTTTAGATGTGACGATCTTTGAGATTGCTAAAACGGTAGGAATTTATTTGGGTATCCCATTTGCAGCCGCAGTTATCAGTCGATACATCTTAATAAGTACAAAGGGAGAAGAATGGTTCAAAATACGATTCATTCCTTTCATTTCTCCACTAACACTGATTTCCCTTCTTTTCACGATTGTAGTTATGTTCAGTTTAAAAGGCGAAATGATCGTTTCGATTCCTATGGACGTAATAAGAATAGCCATACCCCTTGTTATTTTCTTTGGCACCATGTTCTTTTTGATGTTTTTGTTGGGCAAATGGTCCGGAGCAAATTATGCAGATAATGCAGCCTTGTCTTTCACTGCTTCAGGTAATAATTTTGAATTAGCTATTGCTGTTTCTATTGGAGTTTTTGGCATCAATTCAGGACAGGCATTCGCCGGAGTTATAGGTCCTCTTGTAGAAGTGCCTGCTCTGATTATTATGGTGAATATCGCCTTTTGGTTGAAAAAGAAACTTTATGCTTAAAGCCATTTCTAATTGAACATTTCAGTCATTATTTCTCCCTGAGAGGATTTATACTTTAAACCCATCAATTCAATTATTGTTGCGTGAATATCCGTTAAATCCCGAGAAACATCTACAACCTTGTTCTTTTTAAAATCAGGTCCGAAAGCATACAAAAATATATGTCGGCAACCTTCACACCCATCTCCGTGAGAAGGAAAACCATCTGCTACTGAGTCCAAATGCCTACCGTGATCATTTGTGACAAATAATGTAGTCTGATCCTTGTAAAAAGGATCAGATTGAATGTATTGCCAAACTTGATAAACATATCTATCCGTATCCTTGATACCCTTTAAATAATTCATCCAATTCGACTGGTGACCTGAAAAGTCAGGTTCTCTAAAATTCACAAAAAGTAAATGTGGATGATTCTGACTTAACACATTTTCTAGTGCTAGGAACGTGAGACTATCTTCACGGTAACCACTTCCCTGTCCGGAACCGTTTACGCCACAATTGGTTGAAGGGGCGAATTTATTGACCCATGACGGATCAGAAGAATTAGATAAAATCTGTAATTTATCTTTGCTTGCTACTAGCCAAGCTTGAGACGATGCCTTACCTGTGGAAGCCAACCAAGTTTGAAAAATGGTTGGATGGTCAGGCAACTCTGTCCCTGCGTTATTCATTTCCTGATAATAACCTGTAGCAATTGCAGTGTGACCTGAAACTGTATAAGTAGGACCCTCGTTGGAGAAATTCGTGTAAACAACTCCTTCTTTTGATAGAATACTATCCATGTAAGGAATGTTCGCATGAAATGGATCTCCCCATGTTTCACTGAATCGTGGTCCGTCCACGACAAGAACAAACACATACTTCGTTTTATAGCTGCGCGCCGAAACCTTTTCTGAACTGCAACCTACAGAAACAAACAACGACACCAGAGAAAAAATAGTAAGTGCTATCCTCATTACCCTAATAGAACTTTAATGTATAAAAAAAGGCCGCTTCCACGACCTTTTCATTATTATTCTTTTGATTTAGCTTTCGTTTTGCCTTTTTCAATCTTAATGGTCAATTCTTCTGCCGCATCTTGCAAATCTATTTTGATCTTATCTCCTTCCAAGAGGTTGGATTTAATGATCTCTTCAGCAAGAGGATCTTCAATATATTTCTGGATCGCACGTTTCAATGGTCGAGCGCCAAATTTCTCATCATATCCTTTTTCAACAATAAAATCTTTGGCCTTTTCAGTCATTTCGATCTGATATCCGAGATCATTAATCCTTCCATACAACTTCTGAAGTTCAAGATCAATGATTTTATGTATGTCATCACGCAGTAATGATTTGAAGAGGATCATGTCATCAATTCGATTCAGGAATTCAGGGGAGAATGCCTTTCTCAAAGCATTTTGAATGACTGTTTTTGCATTTTCATCTCTTGATTCTTCTTTAGCTTTAGTTCCGAAACCTACTCCTGACCCAAAATCGGCCAACTGTCTTGCTCCTATATTGGAAGTCATGATCAGGATCGTATTTTTAAAATCGATCTTGCGCCCAAGACCATCTGTCATGTGTCCATCATCTAATACTTGAAGCAACAAGTTAAATACATCCGGATGAGCTTTTTCTATTTCATCTAAAAGGATTATGGAATAAGGCTTTCGTCGCACTTTTTCAGTCAATTGACCACCTTCTTCATAACCAACATATCCCGGAGGAGCCCCAACTAATCTAGAAATCGAGAATTTCTCCATGTACTCAGACATGTCAATACGAATAAGAGCATCTTCAGTGTCGAAAAGATATTTAGCAAGCACTTTGGCCAACTGTGTTTTACCTACACCTGTTGGTCCAAGGAAGAAGAAAGAACCAATCGGCTTGTTCGGATCCTTTAATCCAGCTCTATTCCGCTGAATGGCCTTAACAACCTTTGAGACCGCTTCATCTTGCCCGATTACCTTCCCCTTCAATTCATCAGCCATGTGAACAAGTTTCCCTGTTTCGGTTTGAGAAACACGTGTAACAGGAATGCCACACATCATAGAGACAACCTCTGCCACATGCTCATCTGTAACAAGTACTCTATTGCTCTTTGTTTCATCCTCCCATTTCTTTTTAGCAACTTCAAGCTGCTCCTGCAGCTTACGCTCAGAATCGCGCAATTCCGCAGCCTTTTCATATTGCTGAGATTTAATCACCTCGTTCTTCTGATCCTTCAGACCTTCGATCTGAGCTTCGATATCAAGAATATCTTGAGGAACATTTATGTTTGTTAGGTGAACACGCGAACCTACTTCATCCAAGGCGTCAATGGCCTTATCCGGCAAATGACGGTCGGTGATATAACGTTCTGTTAACTTAACACATGCTGCAACTGCTTCCGGTGTATACGTCACTGAATGATGATCCTCGTAACGCTCTTTGATGTTATTCAGAATCTGAATCGTTTCATCGATCGTCGTAGGCTCCACCAATACTTTTTGAAAACGACGCTCCAATGCGCCATCTTTTTCTATATATTGTCGGTATTCATCAAGTGTTGTAGCGCCAATCGCTTGCATTTCCCCTCTCGCTAAGGCCGGCTTGAACATGTTTGACGCATCGAGAGAACCACTGGCGCCACCCGCACCGATAATAGTATGAATTTCGTCAATAAAGAGTATTACATCCGGATTCTTTTCGATCTCCTGCATGACCGCTTTCATCCTCTCTTCAAACTGCCCTCGGTATTTAGTCCCTGCTACTAGGGATGCAAGGTCGAGTGATACAATTCGCTTATTGAAAAGCACCCTAGAAACCTTGCGTTGAACGATACGCAGCGCTAAGCCTTCAGCAATAGCACTTTTACCAACTCCCGGTTCCCCGATCAATATGGGGTTATTCTTCTTTCTTCTTGATAGGATCTGACTGACACGTTCGATTTCCTTTTCTCGACCTACGATCGGGTCAAGTTTTCCGGCTTCAGCCATCTTTGTCAAATCACGCCCAAAATTATCCAAAACAGGCGTTTTAGATTTCGGATCAGCTGGTTTTCGTTGAGCAGCAAATTGCTCCCCTCCTTCTTCTTCTTGTCCTCCAGGGAATTCCGCACGAGGCGTTGTGTTTTCTTCAATCATTGCTTCTAGTTCGTCTTTGACATTTTCGTAAATTACTCCATATTTATTTAAAACCCGACAGGCAAAACCATCTTCCTCCTTCAATATTGAAAGCAGTAAATGCTCAGTTCCAATCATTGGGCTTTTGTATAATTTAGCTTCAAGATAGGTAAGCTTGATGACCTTTTCCGCCTGCTTCACAAGTGGTATATTGTTCTGAACAGGACCTGATGACCTCCCACTTTTCAAAAGAGAGTGTTCAATTTCTGCGCGAATCTGCTTTAGATCAAGGTGAAACTCGTTCAACAGCTTGATAGCCATCCCATCACCTTCACGAATGATACCTAACAAAAGATGTTCTACACCAATAAAATCATTTCCCAAACGCAAAGCTTCTTCTCTACTGAAATCAATTACTTCTTTAACGCGGGGTGAAAATTTTGCCTCCATAACACTTCAGTTTCAAGGATAAAAATGCTTAAATATCCTTACCTACAAATATAAAACGAATAAATTGTTAATAAGTCTCATGAAAAGTCAATTTTCCACAGATTTTTGTTAGTAAAAAGCACCGTTTTCAGCACCCTTGATCGGTAGAATATGTCTAATTTCGAAACTTGCTTTAACCAGCACAATTAACGTGCTAAAAATTAAATTGTGACAAGATGGCAGATGGAGAAAAAATAATCCAAATTAACATCGAAGATGAAATGAAATCGGCTTACATTGATTATTCAATGTCGGTCATTGTTTCCCGCGCCCTTCCAGATGTGCGTGACGGTTTTAAACCAGTTCACCGAAGAGTTCTTTACGGAATGCAGGATCTTGGAGTTTTCTCAAATCGTCCGTACAAGAAATCAGCGAGAATAGTCGGTGAGGTACTTGGAAAGTATCACCCGCATGGAGATAGTTCTGTCTATGATACAATGGTAAGGATGGCACAGCCTTGGTCATTGCGTTATCCGTTAGTAGACGGTCAGGGAAACTTCGGGTCTGTTGACGGAGACAGCCCTGCGGCAATGCGATATACAGAGGCTCGTTTAAGAAAGATCGCAGAGGAAATGCTGGACGATCTCGATAAAGAAACAGTAGATTTTGCTCCAAACTTTGATGACAGTTTAGAAGAACCTACTGTCATGCCCACTAAAATACCAAATCTTTTAGTGAATGGAGCCTCCGGTATAGCAGTCGGCATGGCCACAAATATGGCACCACACAACCTTTCAGAGGTGATCGATGGAACCATTGCATACATTGACAACAAAGACGTTGAAATTGAAGATCTGATCAAGCATGTAAAAGCGCCTGATTTCCCAACCGGTGGTATAATCTATGGCTACGAGGGCGTGCGCGAAGCATTGTTAACGGGACGCGGAAGGATCGTTATGCGTGCCAAAGCAGAGATCGAAGAAAATAACGGTCGGGAGCAAATCATTGTAACGGAGATCCCTTATCAGATCAACAAGGCAGACATGATCAAGAAGACTGCTGAATTGGTTAACGACAAGAAGATAGAAGGCATCTCCGACATCCGAGATGAGTCCGATAGAAACGGGATGCGTATTGTTTACGAAATAAAACGTGAGGCTATCGCAAATGTTGTTTTAAACAAACTATACAAGTTCACTTCCCTACAGACATCCTTTTCCGTAAATAACATTTGCTTGGTTGATGGGAGACCTCAACTTCTGAATTTAAAGGAACTGATATCCAATTTTGTAGATTTTCGCCATGAAGTTGTTGTACGCAGAACGAAGTACGAACTTCGAAAAGCAGAGGAAAGAGCTCATATCCTTGAAGGCCTAATAATTGCCTCCGATAACATTGATGAAGTGATCGAGATCATAAAAGCTTCTTCAAGTCCGGATGAAGCGCGAGAGAAATTATCGACTCGATTTGGATTATCTGAGATACAGACACGCGCAATCGTTGATATGCGTCTTCGTCAGTTGACAGGTTTGGAGCAAGATAAACTACGCGCTGAATTTGACGACCTGATGAAATTGATCGCCGATTTGAAAGACATTCTGGCACGGGAAGATAGAAGAATGCAGATCATAAAGGATGAATTGATCGAAGTAAAAGAGAAATATGGTGACGAGAGGCGCTCACAAATCGAATACTCCGCCAGTGAAATGCGCATGGAAGACCTTATTGCTGATGAGGAAGTTGTAATCACTATTTCTCACGCCGGTTACATCAAACGCACAAGTTTAACGGAATATAAGGTTCAAAACAGAGGTGGAATGGGATCTAAAGGATCCGCTACGCGAGACAAGGATTTCCTTGAGCACTTGTTCGTAGCTACTAACCACAATTACTTGCTGATCTTCACAGAGAAAGGAAGATGCTTCTGGATGCGCGTTTACGAAATTCCAGAAGGAAACAAAACATCCAAAGGCAGGGCGATACAAAACCTTATTAATATTCCTCTGGATGACAAAGTAAAAACATATGTGAAGGTTCAAGACCTGACAGACAAAGAATACCTTGACAATAACTTCATCGTCATGTGCTCGAAGCACGGAGTCATCAAAAAGACCTCACTTGAAGCATATTCTCGACCTAGATCAAATGGTATTAATGCCATCACGATCCGCGAGAACGACGAACTATTGGAGGCCAAACTGACCAATGGCACGAACGAGATCGTTTTGGCAACGTCATCCGGTAGAGCAATCCGATTCAATGAATCGGCGGTTCGTCCAATGGGCAGAAATGCATCGGGTGTTCGAGGAGTATCTTTAACAGATAAAAATGACCAGGTTGTAGGAATGATCTGCGTAGAAGATATTTTCTCTACCATTCTCGTTGTTTCAGAAAAAGGGTATGGAAAACGTACATATCTGAATGATCCAGAGGACAAGGAACCGGTATATCGCATCACAAATCGTGGCGGAAAAGGTGTCAAAACACTGAATATAACTGATAAAACTGGCCCTCTTCTCTCAATTCTTAATGTCACTGATGAAGAAGACCTCATGATCATTACTAAATCTGGAGTTACTATACGTATGCACATTGATACAATCAGGACCATGGGTCGAGCAGCGCAGGGTGTTCGTTTGATCAACTTAAAAGGAAATGCTGAGATCGCTGCAATTGCGCGTGTTCCACGTTCGGACGATGAGGAAGAACAGGAGTTTGATGAGAATGGAAATCCAATCGAACCAACGATCGATCTTGAAAATGGCACGGATATTGAAAACTCAGATGTGGAAAATTAAAGAAATCGCATCTAAAAGAATAAAAAAATGAAAAATCGTCTTCAAAAAACAACTCTTGTTGCCGGAGCATTGATGCTAGCCGGAATGTCATTCGCTCAGAAGAAGAATGAAACAAGTGCGGCCGTTGAGTTCAAGAACAATTACCAGACCGCAATGATGACTGGTGATGCTGAAAAAGCAAAAAAATCGTTGATTGCTGCCAAAGGCTTCATTGATCTTGCGGCTGAAAATGCAGAAACAAAGGATAGCCCAAAAACACTTTGGCTTAAAGGTGAAATCTATTCTAATTTCATGGTTGTAGGAATGCAAACAATGGATACTTCCTTCATGAAGCTAGCCGGAGATGATGCAATCGACGTATCTATCGCCGCATTTAAGCGCGGGTTTGAAGTGAGTGACAAATTTGACGCCGACATCAAAGAATCTGTTTTTCTCAAACACGACATGCTGGACAACTTTGCAACCATGATGTACAAAGGGAATATGTTCAAGGAAGCAGCTGAAATTTATGATACTGAAGCAAGGTTTTTCGAGGCTATTGGTCAATTTGATACTACTTCGATCTACAATGGTTCGCTATGTAACGAGAAGGCTGAATTACACAGTAAAGCAGCTGAAGGATATTCAAAACTTGCTCGTGCGGGCTACAGAAATGGCACTTGCTACGTCCTAGCATCCAGTGCTTATCGAAAGAATAAGCAAGTCGCTGAAGCAAAATCCATAGTTATGGAAGGACGTAAGAAATATCCTTTAGACAAAGAACTTTTGCTAGAACTCGTAAATCTTTCTATTGATGCAGGAGATGCGGCAGGTGCAGAAGCAGCTTTAGCTGAGGCAATCGCGGCAGATCCAAAGAACAAGCAATTGCATTACACGATCGGAACAATTTATATCGATCTTAAGCAAAATGAAAAGGCAGAAGCATCGTTGATGAAAGCATTGGAGATCGATCCGAATTACCAGGATGCTTTGTACCAGTTGGGTGCCCATCTAGTGACCTGGGCAGGTGACACCAGAGCAGCAGCGAATCAATTGAAGTTCGGCGACCCAAACTATGACAAAATGGTTCTTCAGTCTGATGATATTTACAGAAGAGCACTGACACCGCTAGATAAGTACATTTCTATCTCCCCGAATGACAAGGATGTATTGATCATTCTTTCTCAACTTCACAGAAGCCTTGGAGACACTAATAAATCTGCCGAATACAAGAAAAGAGCGGATGCGATTAAGCAGTGATGAATAAAAATCAAGTAAAAAGGTCATCATTTGATGGCCTTTTTTTGTCTAAAGTTATTCTGAATCAATAAATTTACTACCTTTGCAGCCTTATAATAAGACTGTTACCCCATTAAAACAGTTTAGTATTCATCACTTTCGAGGGTATGGGGCCTTCGAAATACAATTTTAAAAAGCCAAATGGCAAAAAACACTACAACGCAGGGTACTGCAGATTTTGATTGGGATGCGTTAGCATTGGACGGTTACTCGAACATTCAGCGCTCCGAATTATCAGACAAGTATGAGTCAACTTTGACTTCAGTTAACGAGAAAGAAGTCGTTGAAGGAACAGTTGTGCTTGTAACGAAGAAGGAAGTGATCATTAACATTGGTTACAAATCCGAAGGTGTTGTTCCTGCATCTGAATTCCGCTATAATGCAGAGTTGAAGGCTGGTGACACAGTTGATGTTTATGTGGAGTGTCAGGAAGACAAGTCGGGTCAGCTGATCGTTTCACACAGAACAGCACGTATGCACAAGGCATGGATCCGTGTGAATGATGTTCTTCGTACAGGAGAAGTTATCACAGGATTTGTGAAGTGTCGTACAAAAGGTGGTTTGATCGTGGATGTATTCGGGATCGAGGCGTTCTTGCCAGGATCTCAGATCGATGTTAAGCCAATCCGTGATTATGACGTTTACGTTGGAAAGAACATGGAGTTCAAGGTTGTTAAGATCAACCAGGAGTTCCGTAACGTTGTCGTTTCTCACAAAGCGCTTATCGAAGCTGAACTGGAAGAGCAGAAGAAGCAAATTATTTCAGGTCTTGAAAAAGGACAGGTATTGGAAGGAACAGTTAAGAACATCACATCTTACGGTGTATTCATCGATTTGGGTGGTGTAGACGGATTGATCCACATTACAGACCTTTCTTGGGGACGTGTTAATCACCCTGAAGAGATAGTTGAACTTGACCAGAAGTTGAACGTTGTTATCCTTGATTTCGATGATGACAAGAAGCGTATCGCTTTAGGTCTTAAGCAACTTCAACCACATCCATGGGATGCACTTGACGGCAACCTACAGGTTGGAGATAAAGTAAAAGGAAAAGTTGTGGTTATGGCTGACTATGGTGCTTTCGTTGAGATCGCTCCGGGAGTTGAAGGTCTTATCCACGTATCTGAAATGAGCTGGTCTCAGCACCTTCGTTCTGCTCAGGACTTCATGGCTGTAGGCGATACTGTTGAAGCTGTGATCTTGACCCTGGATCGTGAAGAACGCAAGATGTCCCTTGGAATTAAGCAATTAATGCCGGATCCATGGGCTGATATCGAAGGAAGATATTCTGTTACCTCAAAGCACAAAGCGAAGGTTCGTAACTTTACAAATTTCGGTGTATTTGTTGAATTGGAAGAAGGTGTTGACGGATTGATCCACATTTCTGACCTTTCTTGGCAAAAGAAGATCAAGCATCCATCTGAGTTCTGTAAAGTTGGAGATGAGATGGAAGTTGTTGTTCTTGAGATTGACAGAGAGAACAGAAGAATTTCTTTGGGTCACAAGCAGTTGGAAGAGAATCCTTGGGATGTATTCGAAACCATCTTCGGAGAAGGTTCAGTGCACCAGGGAACTATCATCGAGAACAAAGACAAGTCAGGAATCGTTGCGCTTCCATACGGTGTTGAAGGAATCTGTCCTTCGAAGCATTTGAGAAAAGAAGACGGAACGAATGCCAAAGTTGAGGAAACTCTTGACTTTAAAGTGATCGAGTTCAACAAAGACGCTAAGAAGATCGTTGTATCTCATACGCGTACATTCGAAGAAGGTGAAGACAAGCCATCTGCTTCTGCTAAAGGCGGAGCGAAGAAGGCTGCGGGCTCTTCTACTTCTCAGCAGGTTAAAGCGATCAACCAGAACACAGAGAAATCTACGTTGGGTGATCTTGATGCTCTTGCTGAATTGAAAGAGAAAATGGAGAAAGGAAAATAATCCGGATCCAATGAATAAAGAAAGCCGTTCCAAAAAGAACGGCTTTTTTATTTTCAGCCAAATTGAATTAAATCAATAGGTCTAGGAAAAAACTTGACCAAAAAAGCCACGAAGATTTTCGTGGCTTTCTGATAAAGAACTAACTATATATCAATTGACTGATTTAGCCAGATTGAGAAGTTGATCACCAGTTTGAAAACCAATCACAGACTTAACCAATTTACCTTCACTGTCAATGAACAATAAGGTAGGATACGCCCTAACTTTATACATTCTGGCGATTTCAGATCCATCAGCATCCTTTTCTACATCGATCTTCAAATTGACAAAATTCTCATTGTAAAAGTTCCCTACTTTGGGTTCCTGGAATGACGTAGCTGCCATTTTCTTGCATGGTCCGCACCAACTTGTGTATGCATCAATGAAGATCAATTGATCATCTTCTGCAGCCTTTTTCTTTGCTTCTTCTAAAGTAAGATGCTTAAACTTGATCCCCTCTTCCTCTTGCTTTGTAGACTTCTTGCTGTTTTCCATAAAAGCCATTGTCACAACCCCAATTGCTAATAATGCTATAACTTTTTTCATTTATCTTAATTTTGAGTTTAATTTACAAACTTTTTGATCGTGTCTAACTTTATTTCAGTTGATTTTTTCAAAACCGATCACGTTACTTTCTTTTCAAAAACCATTCCAAACTGGACATGATAATGGACATCAACTACAGCAAAGCATCCGAGAAAGAAAGAATGGCTTTCGAAGAATTCCTCCGAGTTTGGAATGGAGAAAAAGATGTTATTCCGGTTAAAACTTCCGGTTCAACCGGTACCCCAAAAGAAATCAATCTTCAAAAAAGGGACATGATCAGCAGCGCCAATCAAACACTGAATTTTCTTGATTTAAAGGGCGGTGGTTCATCATTGATCTGCCTATCCATGGACACGATAGCCGGGAAAATGATGGCCGTGCGATCAATTGTTGGCAACCTAAGAGTTCATCTTTCACCTGTAAATTCAATTCCCCTCTTAAATCTCCAAGATGAAATTGATCTATGCGCAATGGTTCCTTTGCAATTGGAAACGGAATTGAAAAAAAATCCGACAAAATTAAAATTAATCAAACACCTTTTGATCGGAGGTGGTCCTGTTTCCGCAGATCTAGAGCAACGAGTTACTGAAGCAGGTGTCAGCTTCTGGCACACTTATGGAATGACTGAAACCATCTCCCATGTAGCTTTGAGAAGAGCGGGGAAGAATGGAGAACCTCATTTCACCGCATTGCCGGGCATTACATTTTCAGAAGACAACGGCAAACTCATTATTCATTACCCCGCCATAGGAATCGACCAGTTAAAAACAAATGACCTTGTAGACCTGATATCTTCAATCTCTTTTCGATATATTGGACGCGCAGATTTCATTATTAATTCTGGTGGGATAAAATTTAATCCCGAAGAATTAGAGAATAGTATTGCTTCCATCATGCAAGTCAAATACTTCTTTGGAGGTGTCAGTGACAAGATCCTTGGTCAGAAGATCGTTCTGTTTATAGAAGGAATTGACGCCATTATGCCTCAAAACAAAGATTTGGAATTATTGCTGCCGCGCTATGCTGTCCCCAAAGAAATCATTCGACTCACTTCATTTGTCAGAACAGAAAGCGGCAAGATCAATCGAATAGAATCTTTAAAACTGTATCGCTGAAATGTCATTAAAACCTTATTATGACATATTGGGCTTACCTGTCACCGCTTCAAGTGTAGAAGTGAGGAAGCAGTATCGGAAATTGGCGATGAGCTTACACCCCGATAAAAACCCTTCACCAGAAGCAAAAGAGCGATTTATTCGGATCACTGATGCCTACGAGATCCTGTGCGGAAAAAAGGAAGGCCCTTTCACTAGTAGGCATGCTCAAAGTAAAACCCCCGAAAAAACGCATGAAGAGCGTGTAAAAGAAGCTAAAAAACGCTTTTACGAACAGCAGGAAAAAGAAAGGATCGAAAATGAACTGTATTTTCAAAGTTTATTCAAAGGGAACAAATGGAAGATCATTCGTTTATCCGCTTTACCGGGAATGATCATCTCGATCCTTCTTATTATCGACTTATTTCTACCCAGGCATTATGAACAGGATTGCGTCACTCATTATGCCAAAGACATATATGCAGGTGATAGAAACGTTTCCATTTCATTAATTAAAACTGCCTCTTCAAATAAATTCTGGATAGAGGGGATCAATTATAAGTTGTATGGAGAACATCCCGAAGTTTTGATAGAACGTTCGTGGATCTTCCATCAACCTGTTAATGTTATTTCAATACAAAAGATCGGATATGAGGCATACGGAGTCTATTACACGTTCTATCAATTCACCCTTTTAGTCGCAATCTTAGCAATCCTTCCCTTCCTGATCAATCGCTATAAACGAAAAACGATCATGTATACAGTCATTTACCACGTAGGATTATGTGTTTCCCCCTGGCTGCTCCTTTTGTTTTTACTGATGAATGACCACTGGGCTCATTTGTTAACCCTTGGATTTATTTAACTAACGTTTCATGGCTCGATCCATGTCTCTTCGATCGTCTTTTTCCTTCAGATCTTGTCGTTTATCATGCAATTTCTTCCCTTGCGCCAGTGCTATCTCAATCTTGATCCATCCTTTTTCAGATAAGAACATCTTCAGCGGAATGAGCGTATTCCCTTTGACTTGTAGGAACTTAACAATCTTATCGATCTCTTTTTTATTGAGGAGCAGTTTTCTGTCTGCACGGGGTTTGTGTGTATAGAAGGATGAATTCTCGTATTCGGAAACATGCATGTTGCGTATCCAGATTTCACCATTGTGAGCAACACAATATGCTTCCAAAATACTTGCCTTCCCGTTTCGGATACTCTTGATCTCTGTACCCGAAAGCTGCATACCCGCAATGAATGCATCCATTAGATGGTATTCAAACCTTGCACGCTTATTACGGATATTCAATTCACTCTTTGCCATGATCCAAGTTAAACAAAAGTAAGCTTTTTCATCAAATTCGGTTACCAAATAATACCTGTTCAAAACGTTTCCCGTTACTGGATAAAACAGTTTTTTTAAATCGTACTTTTATGTCGGTGAAGATTCCATCAAAATATATTGAAAATGCTGTTGAACAGCTATCTTCCCTTCCCGGGATAGGTAAGCGGACGGCCTTACGACTTGTCTTACAATTGCTCAATAGGACTGATCAGGAGATCAATCAATTCACTGCATCTTTTTTGGAAATGAAACAACATGTTAGGAAATGTGAATCTTGTGGAAATATTTCAGATACTGTTATCTGCTCAATTTGTTCAGATGAAAAGCGTGATCAAACAATTATATGTGTTGTAGAGGATATTCGGGATGTTCTCGCTATCGAGACAACAGAATCATTCAAAGGGATCTATCACGTCCTGGGCGGAATCATTTCCCCCATGGATGGAATTGGTCCATCCGACCTGAATATACAATCTCTCGTAGATAAAACCATTTCCGGGGATGTCGCGGAGGTAATCTTCGCACTGAGTCCAACAATGGAGGGTGACACTACTAATTTTTACCTATACAAGAAATTAAATGACAAACCGATCATCATTACCTCTCTTTCGAGAGGTGTGGCAGTTGGAACAGAATTGCAATATGCTGATGAGATAACTCTGAGTAGGTCATTGCTTCAGCGACAACCATTTAAAGTATAATCCATTCAAAAACTTAAATCAGATAATATGCTAAAAGAGTTTCGAACTTTTGTAATGAGGGGCAATGTGGTTGATCTGGCGGTGGCCGTGATCATAGGAGGGGCATTCAGTGAAATAGTTGGATCCCTGATCAATGATGTGATCACTCCTCTCCTATTGAAACCCTCTATGTCTGCACTTCGTGTAGATAAATTGGAAAATCTTGCCTGGAATGGTGTTCTTTTTGGGAAATTCCTTGCATCCGTTATAAACTTCCTGGTCACAGCGTTTATCGTTTTCCTTATGATAAAAGGGATGAATAAAGCCGTAAAGAAAAAAGATGAAACGGCTACAAGTACTGCTGAACCAACGAAAGATCAAGTGTTGCTTACTGAGATAAGAGATCTATTGAAGGAAAAATAAAAAAAGGTCTTTTTTGATCCGTTCTTATCTGTAGATCAATTCTGTCCTATTTCCTTTCTGAATTCATCCTCGGTATATCTTTTTGCATACTCATGGATTTCGTCTGAAGAGATCTCATGAGTTCCATCAGGAAGATCTATGAGCCCTTGTATCATTGCTTTGGCTACATTAATCGCCTCAACCGGCTTGAACTTATTGATCAATCCTGTTTTTCCGATCAGATTACCGATCGTTATCGTCCACTCTTCCATCACGCGTTTCTCGACACGGGGACCTTCAAGTACTGATGGCTTTACCAAGATTAACTTTTTGAATCCCATTGATTCCGCATTGTCATCTAACTGAGCCTTCATTTTGGAATAGAAAAAAGGAGACTTTTTACTGACACCCAAAGCAGAAACCAAGACGCAATTTTCTATACCCGATTCCTTGGCTAGCTTCATGATATTCGTGGGAATGTCTACATCAATCTCCCATTGTTTTGCTTGTGAACCTGCCTTTTTCAGTGTTGTTCCGAAAGCGATGAATAACGTATCCACCTTGTGAAAGATCGGTAAACCGGCTAAATTTGAAAAATCGACAAGGTGGTTAACCACAGATATCTCTCTTGTTTTCAATTCTCTTCTGCTTAAAAGATCGATCTGTTCAAAACGCTTATCCATAACAAGTAATTCAAGCAATTCATGTCCAACCAAACCGGAAGCTCCAAGAATTAAAGCATTCATCCTATATTTTTTTTGTAAAAATACATTTCAATTTTGTTAATCATTAAAAAAAAGTCCTATTTTCGGTTATCTATAAACATTAAAAACAAAGTATACCACAGCTATCTCATTTTATATGACTAGTATTTTTGTCGCCAAATTGGATTTTGGAATTACAAGCGAGCAACTGAAGCAAGCCTTTCAGGAATACGGCACCGTGCTCAAGGCCACAGTCGCAACAGACAGAGAGACAGGCAAATCTCGAGGTTTTGGGTTTGTTGAAATGTCCGATCGCGATCAAGCATTAAGTGCCATCAAAAGTTTGGATGGTTCATTTATGAATGGTCGCCCTATTGCGGTTAAAGAAGCCGAACAACGAACGGACAATCGAACACCTCGAGACAATAATACTCCAAGACAGGATTATGGCAAAAGTCGAGAAGGTTACCAACAGCGATCGACTAATTTTCAACGATCAGAATCCAAACCAATTGAGCACAAAAAGCCTTTTGATAATGATGAATCAACTGCTTTCACACCTCCTGTTATAGACTCTCCAAAAGTTGAACCTCGAAAAAAAGAAAAAGATAAAAAACCGAAAGATTGGGACGTAGAAGGTAAAAAGAAACCCAAACTGAACCCATACAAAAAGAGCGGAAAGAACAATCGTTTCTTTGGCGATGATGATGAAGATGACTGGGATATTCACTCAACAGACAATCATATAGATAATGTCGATGACGATTACTACGAGGATGACGAAGAAGAAGTTGAAGATTGAAACATTTAAAATACCCTGTTCTTACGGGGTATTTTTATTCTAGGACCTCCCAAAACATAAGACTGTCAAGATTTTCTTCCTAATAATCGTTAATATCGACTAGCTTTGTAATACATGGAGATCATAATCATATTCTTTCTAACACTACTAAATGGTTTTTTTGCGCTTTCGGAGATTTCTCTCGTCTCTGTGAAGAGATCCAGAATTGAACATCTTGCTGACCAGGGCAATACGCGCGCTAAAACTATCCTTCATCTTCTAGAGAATCCCGAGAATTTCCTTTCTTCTGTTCAGGTTGGGATCACTCTCATTGGCATTGTCTCTGGAGCTTTTGGAGGGGCAACGCTTACTGATGATATGGATTCTGTTTTGAGCCAGATCAGCTTCCTCGAAGGTTATTCGCATTTAATATCATTGATATTGGTGATTGGGAGTATCACCTATTTTACGATCGTCATTGGTGAACTTGTTCCTAAAACAATTGCGATGAACAATGCGGAAAACATCGCACTTATTACCTCACCAATTATTAAATACTTTACGCTTGCAACATTCCCTTTTGTAAAATTGCTTTCGATCTCGACGAATCTGATACTCAAACTTTTCGGTGTTAAGGAAAATGAAAGTGATCACATGAGCGAAGAAGAACTAAAGTTTATGCTTTTTAACGCCGGGAAACAAGGAGTTCTTGAAACGGATGAAAGCCAGGTACATCAGAACCTATTCTACTTCACGGATCAAACAGCTAAGTCACTCATGACGCACAATTCCGAAGTTGAATGGATCGATCTGAACCATTCAACGGAAGATATTCTTACGCAGCTTTTAAAATCAGTTCATTCTAAGTTCATTGTATGCGATGGACAAATGAGCAAGATCAAGGGTGTCGTAACCATCAAAGACTTCTTGGAGAACTATCAGTCTGAGAACTTCAATATCATCAACATTATGCAGGAGCCAATATTCATTGTGCAAAACACTCCTGCATTCAAAATCCTAAACCTGTTCCGCTCAAAGAAACAGTACATCGGAGCCGTGATCGATGAATATGGAGGTGTGGTAGGAGTTATAACTCTTCATGACTTGATTGAAGCGATCGTTGGTGATCTTCCCGATGAAGACGAGGTGGACACGTTGGATATCATACAACGTACTGACGGCACTTATCTCATCAATGGAAAAACGCTGATCTTTGAATTGAATCAGTATTTCCAGAGAGAGATCATCGAAGACAACGTTTCAAATTATACTACCATAGCAGGATTCATGCTCGAACATTTGAAGAGTATTCCGCATGCCGGAAATACAGTTGTTTATGGGAACTACCATTTTGAGATCGTCGATATTGACGGCCTGCGCATTGATAAGATCCTGATGTCACAGGTGGATCAGAAATCAGAGGATTCCAAATCAGAGTAATCGACGAAACGCTTCCGAAAGCGCATCGATCAGATCGCTGGGTAACATGGAGAATTCGGAAGTACGTTCAGCTGCAATGTCTCCTGCCAATCCATGTATGTACACACCAAGTATCGAAGCTTCTTCTGAAGTATATCCTTGAGCAAGAAATGCAGTGATTATTCCGGTCAGCGCATCACCGCTCCCACCCTTCGCCATTCCTGGATTACCCGTAGTATTTACAAACAGTTTCCCGTCAGGACAAGCTATCTTCGTTTCGTGACCTTTCAGGATCAGAATGCAATCCAAGATTCTTGAAAAATTGATCAATTTTCCAGCACACTCCTCCTCTGTCGACCATATGCCAGCCAAACGTTCAAACTCTTTTGGATGGGGTGTTAAAATACTATGAGGTGGAATTAAGGATTCCCATTCGCTGTGTAGTGCCAAAATATTCAATCCATCAGCATCGATCACAATCGGTTTTCGATATACTTCAAGAAGTTCCTTGAATACCTTCTGAGTATCAAGTTGAAGCCCCAATCCAGGACCAATGCCGATTGTTGTATAATTGTTAACATCAGAGGCTATCGCTGTAAAATGACTTTCCGATTTATCCAATTCAACCATTGCTTCAGGTAAAGTGGATTGCAAAATTTCTTCTGCATTTTTAGGAATATGTACAGTCAGTAAACCTACACCACAACGTAAACAAGCATTCGCTGCAATAACTGAGGCACCATACTTCCCCTCGCTTCCAGCTATCAAAAGAGCATGACCGTAATCCCCTTTGTGTGAATAAGGTTTACGGAGTTTTAGTATCCCTTGTATAAGTTCCTTAGAAATTGGTGTAGACTTCAATTTTTAAACTATATCATTAGATCGCTAAACATTAACTGATCTTCAGGCTAATTCAATTTGTTAAGAAGAATTATATGGCTTAAACCTTTCTTTTAGTTGATTGGCAGACAAAATCAGAGGTTGGAACTGCTGTTTTTGAAATAGCACCGAATCCTCCAATTACTTCAAGGAAATTGTCGTAACCTCTGGATTTGAGTATTGATGCTGCTATCATACTTCTGTATCCTCCCTGGCAATGAATTATAAATTGCTGATCCTTCGGAAATTCAGCCATATCCTCATTGATAAAGTCCAGCGGGATACTCTTTGCTCCATCAACATGTTCAGCGGCGAATTCCCCCGGTTTTCTTACGTCGATTACAACTGGATTTTTTTTGAAACGCTCAGCAAATTCATCGGCACTGATCCTGTTCACAGTATCCACCTCTTTACTTAAGGAATTCCAGGCAGCAAAACCGCCATCAAGATAACCGATAACATTGTCATACCCCACACGTGCCAATCGTTTAACGGACTCTTCTTCCATTCCAAGCTCGGTTATCAATAACACTTGTTGTTTAATATCCGGCAGCATAGCCCCTACCCAAGGAGCAAACTGTCCATCAAGACCAATATTAATGGAATTTGGGACAAATCCTTCTGAAAATTCCTGTGCTTTACGAGTATCCAATATTACTGCATCTGTGCCATTTGCTGCGGCCTCAAAAGCACTTGGACTCAAAGCTTGCATTCCGCGCTTCATTACATCTGTAATACTATCGTAACCTGTTTTATTCATCACAACATTCATTCCGAAGTATCCCGGAGGAGGCAAAAGTCCGTCCGTTACCTCCTTAACGAATTCAGCTTCTGTCATGTCAGCGCGCAACGCATAATTGTTCTTTTTTTGTTCACCAATTGTGCTAACCGTTTCTTTACTCATATTCTTGCCACATGCACTTCCCGCACCATGCGCCGGATAAACCGTCACATCATCAGCTAAGGTCATCACTTTATTGCGAAGGGAATGAAAGAGTGTTGATGCCAACTGCTCTTGTGTCATGGATGCTGCTTTCTGAGCCAAATCGGGACGACCGACATCTCCAATGAATAATGTATCACCTGAGAACAATGCATTGTCTTTTCCATTCTCATCCATCAAAAGGAAACACGAACTTTCCATTGTATGTCCGGGTGTATGAAGCACTTTAATGGAAACTTCCCCAAGTTTAAAGATCTCTCCGTCAGTTGCGATGTGCGCTGCGTACTTTGTTTGTGCATTTGGGCCATAGACAATGGTAGCTCCTGTCGCTTTTGCAAGATCTATGTGCCCACTTACAAAATCTGCATGAAAATGCGTTTCGAAGATGTATTTAATTGTAAAATTATCGTTTGTAGCTCGATCGATGTAAGGTTGGATCTCCCTTAATGGATCAATGATCGCTGCTTCTCCATTTGATGTAATGTAATATGCTCCCTGCGCTAAACATCCGGTATAAATCTGTTCAATATTCATGATTGTAAATTTTAATAAGACAAAGTTCTGACATTTTGTTTAATGTGAAAGTAATTTAAGTAACACAAAATCAATAGTTCGATGTTAGTAGAATTGATAGTCCACACCTGTAACCTGCGTGAGCAATTGCTGGGATGCGTCCAGTGCTATGCAATTTCCTGGCTCCTTTGGTGTCAGTGGAGAATTCGCGGCGATGTATTCACGCATAATTTGATGAAGCGTAAATTCAGACCGTTTTACATTTGCAACATTGGTTATTCTGCATACGACATCCATTGGATCGCCATCTCGCTCACAGGCTACAACCCTATAGATTCTATCACTTTCCACCGGCAAGTCATTTATTTTAACAGAGACAACCCTTTTTCCATAGTCTTCTAACACCTTAAATTCAACTTTCATTCCGCTGAATTTAACTATCCATCCGCCTAATCTTTTTGATGCATCTTTTGCGAAAACGTTGTTTAATTCCTTCTCTAACCAATCTAAAATTTGCTGCCCATTAACCTCCCCAAAACGTACCGGACTGTCAACTGGAAGCATATCATATAGATAGCCATTAGTAATTGGAATATTACCTGTTTTATCTCTCTCAAACCTTGGCGGGCAGAATCTGAATCCATTGGATAAACTAATATTGATTTCTGGGAATTTCCATTTCAAAGAATTTACAACCATGGTATCAATTGGGTTCTCAATCACAAAATACCTGTAAAGTGGAATAGTACTATAACCAATTACTTTTTCGATCTTTTCTTTGTATAAGTGTTCCTTTTCTCCTAATAACTTAAGTACTTTCTCATCAGCTTTATTCTCAGATGCATCAACCTCTAGTAACTCATATTTTTCATCTGTTATCTTGCCATCCTTAATCGTTAGTTTCAAACTTCCGATAAAAGAACCAAAAGCACCGGGTTCAACCACTTTGGAATATTTGCACTGAATAGGTTTTCGCACACGTTCGTGTGTATCACCACCCATAATATAATTGACACCTTCACATACAGGAAGATTAGCAAGATGGATCTGTTGGGAAAGTCCGAGATGTGCCAATATGATCACAAAATCACAATTTTCTTGATTCTTAAGTAGATCAATATAATATGCCAGATTTTCCTCGGGTTTCGTGTATATTATACCTTTACTATAGTTTGGTGACTGTCGAATGGGAACCAAATGATCCGTATAACCTATAAATCCGATCTTGACACCTTCAACAGACCATATATAATATGGCTGAAAAATCAATTCACCCTTTTTACCATCGCCAATATCATGATACATATTAGCACAGATCTTCGGTGCATTAAGAGCTCCCAATAAATTCTGCATCTTCCTTTTTCCATAGATCACTTCCCAGTTCCCTGGTAAATAGAGATCATAGTTCAACGCGTTCAGAATTGGGACAAAAGCTTCACCGGTAGTTTCCGTCGACAATTCACTTCCCTGAAACATATCGCCGGTATCAATAGTGAAAGAATAATCGCTTTTGGATCTTAACTTTTTCAGCATAGTTGAGATTTGTGCATATCCTCCAGTCTTTCGGAAAACAATTTGATCGTTTTCCCAAAACAATTCATCATGTGGGTGAATCTGGCAATGAACGTCAGTTGTTTGCAGAATGGAAATGATCTTCTCGCCTTCCCTACATAACACACTTTCTGGATATTGATCTTCAATACCTTTCATATTATCCTTTGAAAACAAGGACCCCGAGATACCAAATCCAATTCCAAAAACACCCAAATTCTTCAAAAACCTCCTTCTCTCTTCCATTTTAATTAAGAATTTTATTTCTTTTCGTGGGCCTTATCGATTTCTGCGAAAGGACCATACTTGTGATTCAACTCTGAAAATTTATCAGAAAAAGGGCCAAAAGGATGATCAGAAGGCTTCTTTGAGATGTCTGGCCAGTCTCTTGAGATATCCATGACCGGGCGCGGCTGCGAATTGATATATGCGGCAACATCCCATGACTCAGCAACAGACATTTTTGGGCTTAAAAAATCAGCACCAAAAGGCATATTGTATCGAATATAACCTGCCAATCGGCTCAATCGGTATAATCCCGCCCCACTATTGTAAGATTGATCTCCCCATAATGGAGGATAGGTAAATTCTTTCCTATTCCCCGCCAACACTCCTTCTCCGTTTCCCCCATGACAACTAGCACATTTCCCTGCATAAATCGCTTTACCTTTCAATGGATCTGCCGGCCTATTGAGATAATGTAGCTTGTAAATTCCTGTCCCATCAGGTACCGAATCTTTCGGCACATTCTTTCCAAGAAATTTCATATATGCAACGATCGCTTTCATTTCTTTCGAATCATTCTTCAACGGTTTACCGTTCAGGCTTCTTTGGATGCAATCGTTCACACGCTTTTCGATCGTTTCAATTTTGCCGCTGCGAGCCCTCAACTTTGGGTATGTTGAAGCTACTCCAGCATAGTTGTTTCCCCAAATTTTAGTACCCGCATTTAAATGGCAATTCTGACAATTCAGACCATTACTTATATTACTAACTGTACCGTTTGGCCCGAGAAATTGTGAAGTGTGAACAATCAATTCCTTTCCATATCGAATTAACTTTTTATCCCTGTCATTTTCAATCATGTGAATTTCCGGAATTGCCCAGTATGCGTCGATCATTTCCTGTTTTGCAAGTTTCTTCTTGTATTCCGAATGGGATGCCTTATCAAAATACGTGGAAAATTCGGGTGTTTTGCCAAAATTATTCAACCAAAAGATAGCGAAACAAATAAGAAAAAAAAATACAGCAATGAAAGTATAACCGATCTTGAAGTGAGGATCCGCAGGCACAGTGTTATGCTGAATTCGACGCTCTTCCATTTTGTACTTCTAATGTAATGAGAAAACTTCCTTAATAAGAATGTAAATACCCATTAACAAAACGAACCATCCAAAGTAAATTTTTAATTTTTCGGAAGGTATCTTTTTCGCTAAGAATGAGCCAAAAAAGATACCGATTGTTGCAGCAAATGTAAATATCAGTAATAAGGTCCAATCCATACGTTCATGTACTTTCAAGTCTCCAAGAAAACCTAAAAGGGATTTTGAAGCAATAATAAGTAGAGACGTACCCACCGCAAGTTTCATTGGCATTTTTGCAAAAAGTACCAAGGCCGGAATGATCAAGAATCCTCCACCGGCTCCGACTAATCCAGTTAAAGCGCCAACTAATGATCCCTCTAAAAGGATCAGTGGATAATTATAAACCAATGGACTTTTCGCTTCAAGAGATACGCCAACATTTTTAGACGGCCGTATCATAGTAATCGAAGCAGCTACCATCACCACCGCTAATAATATCATAAGAAGGATGGATTTTGTCACTACAAAGAAACCTATCGAAATTACTTCCTCGGGAATTACAGGAACAATGAATGCGCGTGTAGCATATACAGCTGCGATAGAAGGCAGCCCAAATATTAGCACCGTTTTGAAATCAACCAAGCCATGCCTTGCACTCTGAATGCCACCCACAAGAGCCGTTGAACCCACAATAAACAAAGAGTAAGCGGTTGCCAGAACAGGCTCAACCCCCATAATATATACAAGAATTGGCACAGTTAGAATGGATCCCCCACTTCCGATTAAACCAAGTGAAACACCCACCAAGACAGCTAAAAGATACCCTATCATCTCCATTGGAAATTCATTTCAACATTTTCCTGAAACAAAAGTCAGTCAATTCATTAGTTTTCAACGTCACCTTTGTTACTCAAAATAGAAAAAACAACAAAAAGCCCCGATAAATCAGGGCTTTAAGTACTATAAACTAAGAATCTTAAATTCTGTTCGTCGGTTCAGTTGTCGTCCTTCATCTGTTTCATTCGTTGAGATCGGCTGCTCTTCTCCATATCCTTTATAAACCAATCTATTTGATGAGATTCCCGCCTTGATAAGGTAATCAACAACTGCTTTGGCTCGGTTATCAGATAGTTTGAGGTTGTATTCGTTGGCACCCTTTGAATCCGTATGCCCTGAAATCTCTATTTTTAATGTAGGAACATCATTTAATAATTTTGTCAAACGCTGCAATTCATTTGTTGATTCAGGTCGCAATGTTGCCTTATCAAAATCAAAGAAGATATTTTTAAGAATGATCTTACTACCAACAGCTACCTTTTTCAGTTCAACATCCTTCTCAACTTGCTGAAAAGCTGCAGTGTTTGGAATATCAAAGTTCTCGGAATGGAACAGATAACCTTCCTTCTTTGCAGCAATACCGTAGTTCTTTCCAGCCGGCAGTGAAACGAGGTATTTTCCAGTTGAACTGTTAGAGGTAAATGATGCGATAACCTGATTCGCCTGATTATCAATTATCTCAATAGTCGCCTCAAGTGGCTTTGTTGTGAGTGCATCGGTTATAACACCCTTTAAAATCGTTAATTGAGCTTCCTTGATCTCCATTACGGGAGCAACAACGGTTTCTTTAACCGGCGCAGCTTGGCTTGCGATCAAATTATCTTCATTTCTCTGAGCCATTGGTTTTTCAGGGCCAAGAAAGGTGATCATATAAAGATCTTTTTCACCGAATCCATTTGGGTTAAACGATGTATAATATCCTCTTTTACCGCTAGCTGAAACCACAAGAAAGACGTCATCATCCGGAGTGTTAACTGGAAAACCGATGTTTTCCGGTTTGCTCCAAATCTTTAAACTGTCATTGTATACTGATTTGAAGATATCGAAACCTCCCATAGTCTGATGTCCCTGGGATGAGAAATAAAGTGTCTTTCCATCAGGATGAATATAGACAGCCTCTTCACCATATTTCGTATTAATTACCGGTCCTAAATTGATAGCCTCTCCCCATTTACCCTTCGCATCTTTGTACGAAACATAAATATCGCGATCTCCCAATCCTCCCGGTTTGTCAGTCACAAAGTATAGCGCGTTACCATCAGGTGAATAGCACGCTGACGATTCATGGTATTTATCAGTATTGATGTTTTTGTTGAGTGCCTCAGGTTTTGACCATTTATCACCGATCAATGAAGATTCGTAAAGGTCACCATTGTTCTTTCCAATATAAACAAGGAACTTTGTACCGTCGGCAGATAATCCGGAGTTGGCATCATGATCTGATGAGTTTACCGGTTCTCCCATATTTTCAGCCTTTGACCATTTGCCATCAGGCATTTTTGTGGTGATGTAAATATCTTCAAAATAATTGTTATCCTGTGGATCAACCTTTCCACCTATGGTGTTTGGCCTACGTGATGTGAACAATAAAATGGATTCGTCGGCAGAGATAACCGGACCATAATCGGAGAACTGAGAATTCACGTCCCCACCAATATTATCAATAAATACGCGGATAGGCTTTTGAGATAGTTCTTTTCCGGAATAACATTCCTTGATAAACTTACTCACTTCTTCGTAGCGCTGCCCTTCTTCGTTCATATTCAATGTCTTCTGAAAGCCCGTGTATTCTTTTATTGCCTTATCCCATTGCATATCCAACTGATAGGCCCTACCTGCGAAGTATCCTATGTAGAGGTCAATGTTGGGGTTTAACTGGAATGCCTTCTCTAAGTGCGGGATCGCTTTCAGTTTGAAATTCGAATACAAATAACACTGACCTAGTTTATAATTCAAAAGAGCATTATTCGGATTAAATTTGTTTGCAGCGAGATAAGGTTCAATGGCCTGACGATAAAATGGAGTTCCCGCATTGAAGAATTCATCGCCTTTCTCAATATTATCTTTAGCCAGTTTCAAACCATCTTTATCCTCCTTAAAATTTTCTTTGGAAAACTCAATGTTTTGAGCGAACATCACGTTCGATAATGCAACTGCAATTCCCAGAACAGTCAGTTTCATCGTTGTATTTAGTAATTTTCTCATGACTCTTAACTTCAATGTACTTCACTATTTGTTGCAATCTCCTGTATAGTTTCTCGCGGATTCAACACCTAATTCAACGGCCTTCCTCCAATCTTCGCATGCTCCAGCATCATTTCTCAATAATTCTCTTGCGATGCCTCTGTTAAGGTAAGCGAAGCCGTTATTCGCATCAAGCTCAATCGCTTTCGTGCAGTCTTCCTCGCTACCTTTGTAGTCCTTCAGTTTATACTTTGCAGTTGCTCGATTATTATACGCAAAGGCATATTCACCATTCAATTGGATAGCTTTCGAAAAATCGTCGATGGCACCTTTGTAATCTCCGGCATCTATTCGGGCACTTCCTCTGTTATTATAAGCAATAAAGTAATCTCCCTTTAATTTGATTGCAGCAGTATAACTTTCGATAGCAGCCTTGAAGTCACCTTTCTTTCGTTGTACACTCCCCAGATTGTTCAACGTAAAAGGCATATCCGAGTTAATCATCAGTGCTTTCTTATAATCAGAAATGGCACCATCCAAATCGTCGTTTTGACGTTTTGCACTGCCCCTATCATTGTAAGCGTATGCGTATTGACTATTAAACTTTATTGCTTCAGTAAAATCTTCGATTGCACCCTTGTATTCTGAACTTTCAAACTTCAAAACACCCCTGTAATAAAATGCCTGAGAATAACCTGTATTCAATGTGATTGCAGAAGTGTAATCCTCAATTGCTCCTCCCTTGTCACCGAGTATTGATCTAACTTGCCCCCTACTAAAATAATATTCACTTTGCTGACTAATATTCAATGCTGTGTTTAGGTCAGACAATGCGCCCTGATAATCCTTTAACTCAAATTTCGTATTTCCTCTATTGAAATATGCCTTGTCAAATTCCGGCTTTAAACTAATGGCCAGGTCATACGATTTGATAGCAGAGTTATATTCTTTGTTCGTAAAATATTCAATCCCCTGATTGTAAAATTTTTCAGCATCCTGCGAACCGTCATCGATGATCTTGGCTTGTACAATGGAATCTTGCTGAGCGTTTATTCCATTCAAGGCTGAAATGCCCATGGACAGAATGAATGATAGAGATCTCAAACTCATTGATAATAGCAAATTAAGTTTTTAACTAGTGAATTTTATTGTGCTAAATTCGTGGTAAAGATAGCGAATTTCCATCTATTAAATATCATGCCAATAATCGTTGGGTCTATTGTTTGTTTCTTTTTTTTAGTAGTATTGACGCATCAAAAAATACGATATGAAGGAACTCTTCCTTTTACGTGATGACATCACATTTCTAAATTTCGGATCATTTGGGGCTTGTCCGAAGGAAATCTTTGACAACTATATTGAGTGGCAACAACTTTTAGAAAAGGAGCCGGTTCAGTTCATTACGGTGGATGGATTTAAATATATCGACATATCATTAAAGGCGCTTGGCGCCTTTTTAAATTGTGATTCAGAGTCCTTAGTCTATATTCCCAACCCTACGCATGCCATTAACTTGCTTGTAAAGAGTCTTGCTTTAAATCCTGGAGACGAGATCCTTACCACTGATCTTGAATATGGAGCCATGGATAGGACCTGGAATTTTTACTGCTCAAAATCAGGTGCAAGATATATTCGACAAAACATCAGTCTTCCATTAACATCAAAAGAAGAGTTTTTGAAAGAATTCTGGAGCGGATATTCCGAAAAGACAAAAGTTGTATTTATCAGTCAGATAACAAGTAGTACAGCCCTGATCTTACCTGTAAAGGAGATCTGCGATGAAGCCAAAAAGAGAGGTCTCATTACTATTATTGACGGGGCTCATGTTCCGGGACATATTCCACTTGACATCACTAAACTTGATCCGGATTATTATACCGGCGCTTGCCACAAGTGGATGATGACTCCAAAAGGCTCCTCATTCCTCTATGCAAGAAAATCTCTCAGAGACCAACTGGAACCCCTTATAATCAGCTGGGGTTATGAGAGTGTCAATCCATCTGGCAATTTGTACTTTGATTATCACCAGTTCAATGGAACCCGAGATTTTTCAGCATACCTTACGATTCCGAAAGCAATTGAATTCAGAAAAAAATACAATTGGAATAGCGTTTCTGAGAATTGTAAAATACAATTACGCAAAGTCGCACCCGAACTTTTTAATGAATTGGCAACTGCACCTTTGGCTCCACTAACCGAAGAATTCTTCGGTCAGATTTGCAGCGTTCCGATCAATACGCTCGAACCTGAAAAATTACAGCGCCTTCTTTTCGAAACATACAAAATCGAAATTCCAGTTATGCGACACGGAAAAAACTGTTACATACGTTTCTCATTCCAGGCTTTTAATCATATAAATGAGGTTCATCATCTAATCGAATCATTGAAGGAAATTAAACGACAAACCAACCTGATAATATGATTCAAATAATATCCTTATGAGGTATTTATTTACTATCTTCTTTCTTTTTACTCACATAGTATTTGGGCAGGATACAATACTGATACATCAGTCACCACATGGCAATTTCGCCTTTAGGATAAGTAATGTAACGGATACGCTTGAAATTGGCTACTATTCGAAAGGAAAAATGGAGTATACGATCAAACGGGATCTATCCACGAAAAACATATGCTACACACGTTATTACAGAAGTGGGAAAAAGATGTGGATCAAAGAATGGAAAAACAATACAGAAAATGGTAAGTGCTCTTATTTCAATACAAAAGGAATAAACGTCGCTGAATTCAACTATTCAGAAGGCACTATCAAAGACACATTATTCCTAGCCAAAAGCACCCATATCTTATTCGGAAAGCTATCCTATTCCTCCACTATTTATGGTGGAATGCAGCGTGAAGACGGAACTTCAAATGTAAGTTCAAGTAATGGACCTTATATGAATCATTATATGAAACTTATCAGAATTGATGGATCGAAAGGAAAAGATCCACTTGAATTTTATTTCACATCTGATTTTCAAGGAGAATTCATGACTGTATTAGAGCCGGGAAATTATGGTCTTTTTCCAAAAGACTTTCCATCAAAAGAAGTTGAAGCCGACATGTTTTCTCAAAAGTTTCAACCAACCGGAAGCACCATTGAAAACTGGAACATCAATTCTCCAATAATCCTAACAAAAGATAAGCAAATTCAGTATTTCAATTTTGAGTACAGTTCTATTGGATACGCACCTTGAATTTTGTACTTTAAGGCTGTTTTCTTCATTGCACCTATGAAGCAGTTAATGTTAAGAAAATATTAACTATCTTAGCTTTGCAAATTTCTGCTACTATGAAAAAGCTATACTCTACTCTCTTTCTTGGGATACTTTCATTTTCGTCAACCGCACAATATTGCACGTCGGTAGGCCCTTCAAGTACTGTCGATTCCAATGTAGAGCTAGTACAATTGACCGGCGAAATGGGTACTATCAATTATATTGGCTGTCCAGGCTTAACAGGACTACAGGATCTTACTTTAACACAAAGCGCAACCTTGAATGCCGGAAGTAATTACACTGTGACAGTAAGGTATGGGACCTGTAGCTCTACGTTTTATAGTGGTGCAGGAACTGTCTGGATAGATTATAACATGAATCAGCTTTTCGAGTCAACAGAAATAGTCGGAACATGGCAAGGAAGTACTGAAACCCAGTTGGATTATAATTTTTCTGTGCCTGCCGGTGCAACGAATGGAAATACGAGAATGCGTGTAATGCAGCATGAAGCAGGTTCTCTTCCACTAAATCCTTGTGGGTCATTTACGTGGGGTTCGGTTACAGATTTTACAATTGTTATCGGTAATGGTATTGACTGCAGCGGGTATGTTGGTGATGATACTTCTGACCCTATAATTGTTTCCTCACTTCCATATACAGCCGTCGGAGACAATTCATATTGCTACTCAAATGATAATCAGGTATACCCTTCTCCTGATGTGTACTATCAACTGAATCCATCTCCTCTATTTAGCTCGATAACAGTATCACTATGCGGTTCAACTTTCGATACATTTTTAAGTGTTGTTGATGGCTCCGGAAATGTTATTGCGTACAATGATGACAGCCCTTCCTGCGGTTCATATTCAGAACTTACATTCCCAACAGCAGGCCTGGGTACAATTTATGTTATTGTAGAAGGTTGGAACAATTCAATGGGGGATTATGACATCTCGATCAATGCAAATTATTTAAACATAGAAGAACTCAGTTTTCAGCAAGTAGAAGTTATACCCAATCCTTCTACATATGAGGTTAGTATCCCCAATTTTGAAGGTGACTTATCAATCTCAGATATTTCAGGAAAGATCGTAATTCGAGTTGCGGATTATAGTAGCGATAAAATAAACGTTAGTCATCTGGAAAATGGGATTTACACAGTTTTCCTGAGTAAGGAAGGCAGAACATCCTCTAAAAGATTCATTAAGCAATGATAGTAAGATTGTCCATTGTGTCGATTTTCTTTTCGGCGATCGCAAGCACCGGATTGACAGCAGGACCATGGTTCGAAAAATCGAACTTTGGAGGCGAAGCGCGTCACAGAGCAACTTCATTTTCTATTGGAAACAGCGGATACATTGGCCTTGGACATATCAACTCGGGAATAGATGTTGAATACGAAGACTTTTGGAAATATGACCCTTCTTCTAATTCCTGGAGTCAGGTAGCGAATTATCCAGAGGGAAGATGCTATCATGCAACATCTTTTGTTATTGGCAATAATGGTTATGTTGGAACAGGGAGACTTGAAAATGGAACTTATTCAAAAAAGTTCTTTCGATATGATCCTGTGACTAACATCTGGACACCTGTATCGGATTTTCCCGGCGCCGCAAGAAGAGGTGCGGTAGCTTTCACTACAAATGGAAAAGGATATGTTGGAACCGGCCAAGCAACTTCAGGTTATACCAACGATTTCTACGAGTACAATCCAAACAATAACTCTTGGATCATTCGTGCCCAGCTTCCCGGACCACCAAGAACGTCATCAGTCGGTTTTAATATTGAAAATTACGGGTATGTAGGAACCGGAAACACAAATACGGGTTCAACCAACGATTTTTATCAATTCAATCCAGCCAATAATACATGGACCTCAAAAGCTCAAGTTGGTCCGATATCACGTCAAGAGGCAGTCGGTTTTGTTGTAAACGGAATGGGCTACATAGGAACAGGAGATGACTTTTCAAGTGGAAATAATTACTCCGATATGTGGGAATATGATCCTGTCTTGAACAATTGGTCACAGATTCAGGATTTTTCCGGATCTGCAAGAAGGTATTTAACCGCCTTCGTTATTGGTTCACGTGCATATGCAGGAACTGGTACGAATGGAACTAATTTCAGAGATTTCTGGATGTTCGATCAAGTATTATCCATTTTGGAAAGACAATCTGAACAGATAATTACAATGATCTACCCTAATCCAACTGAAAACTTCATCATTGTGCATATTGAAGGGCTTCCAGAATTTATAAGTATTAGTAAAATATCACTCGAATTGATTTCAACCTCCGGCAAGGTTTTTCCCTATGGGAAAGTGACAGACTTAAAGACTAATTTTGATATATCCGCACTGAAGAGTGGTTCTTATATCTACCGACTGAGTTATGACGGTGAACCATTTAAATCGGGAAAATTAATGAAACAATAAAATGAACAAGTTGATTCAAATTCTTTTTTTCTGTGCTATTCCAATACTTTCCTTTGCGGAGGAATGGAATAAGAAAGCAAATTTTGGAGGAGTTGGAAGGCATAGAGCGCTCGGAATTTCAATTGGTAACAAAGGCTACATCGGCCTAGGACACGTCAATGGAACAGGCC
>JBKCJG010000056.1:0-9469 GCA_046301895.1 Flavobacteriia bacterium | reverse complement strand
CCGCGGTACGCAAAGAATAAAATGATCACCAACAAAGCGATCACACCCATAATAATATACGATCTTTTCATTTTTTTATCAGATTTGAACTAAAGGTAGCTAATTTTAAATAGCCCAAATAAAGGCTTTAACAAAAAATGGGAATCCTACCTCAGTATTAGACGACTGATCTCATTTGTTCTGCAAGAAACGAGTATGTAGGTGCCTGAGGTAAGATGATGAAGGTCAAGGGAACCTTCCTGATCAGCACACACCTCCCCTATTCTATTTCCACTGATCATTCTTACTTCAAAGCATGAACTTTCAAATTCCTTTCCTGCACGGATCATACCTTCGGATGGATTCGGGAAAACACGGAAACCGTTCCCTGTGTTTTGCTGCGAAAATCCGAGGTCCTCGATCAATTCAGCCGCTCCAACATTTGTTTGAGAAACAGCGCGCATGATTCCAAAGAAATCGGTCTCAGGAAAGCCTGAAAACGGTGCCGAACAGATAAATTCCGGATTCAATGTTGAGTTGGGACGGATCTGATCAAGTTGGTTGGGAAGCAGCAACATGGGTAACGATGAATTTATCTGATCAGTAGCACTATTGTACCCAAATCCCGGTTGCATATTAAACAAATTGTGTTCCGTGACTAATTGTGGCTGAGGATCGAGTGGAGAACTCATCAATCTACTGTTGTTCAGACTATCAGGATTCGCAGAAATAATATTTCTGTTTATGCGGAGGCCGGAGAAAACGATATTGTTAACTGGTTGACCTAAAAATGTTTCATAAGAGAAGCTGACTTGCGCACCATTGGCAAACTGCTTACCAATCAAAGTATTGTGGCTGATATCGATGTTTGAAAAATATCCCATTTGAATGGCACTGTAGATACCCTGCCAAATATTTATCCCTGTAGTGTTCAAGATCACATTATTGTGGATATAGATATCGCGGAGATAATGATCTGAGACAAATGCCGTAAATGCCTCTATTCCTAATAGAATCCCGCTAACTTCTTTTATTTCATTGTAGATGAGATTCCCCGAAATTATGGCATATTCAACCTTATCAAGGTAAATATTGGCATAATTGTCATGAAGCTGATTGTCAATAACATGGACTGTATCACAAAAATCAAAGTCAATACCTTCACCTGAATTATCATGCACATTGTTACCAGCTGCAATCGAATGACTGGTATTCCAGAACTTTATTGCTGATCCCCACTGTGACTGCGGCGTATTGTAATTCACGGCATCGTGAACATGACAATTGGTTATCTTGAAACGCTTTGCACGAGGAATTAGCAATGATGAGCCATTGGCATTCAGCGCTCCTATTCCCATTAGAATGCCATGACCTGAGGTAGAGGACACCTCCACACTATCGATCCAAACATCATGTGAATTTATGACCGTACCATTGTAATTGTAACCGAAACGAACACCATTTTCGTTGCTTTGATCGATCTTAAGATTTCGCACCGATATGTTGCTCCCAAGTAAGTAGACCATTCCACCTCCAGCATTCACACTGAGCCCGGCACCATTGAGAAGCACCTGACCTTTTCCTCTCAAGCTCACATTCAATAATTTGGAACCGATCTGATATCGACTGAGCGGTTGGCGAAATATTTCCTGATACGTTCCTGAAAATAGAACGACTTCAGTATATACATTTCCACTTATCCCAACCGTGAGTTGATCAAGTTTATCCAAAGCCGCCGAAAAGGTCGCGAGGGGAGTTAAACTGTCCCCGGAATTGGAGTCATTTCCTGCAGGAGATATGTAGATATGATGTAAGGGTGGCTGTACAATTGGATCTGCAATCTGCACATTTTGAGCAAAATTCAGTAATGTCCATAACAGAAAAAAAGTGGTTAGAATAGTGTTCCGCATGATCAAATTTAAACCTTTTGAACTTCTTGTGCAAAACCTACATTCATTCGAATCAGTTCATTTCATCATCACCGTATAGCGGTGTAATTTTGGCAGTGTCGAGGATAGATACTATAAAATAAAGAAACTATTATTAAAAATAGGGCAATCATCCAGAGCCAGGATATTCGTATACTTCTTTGAATAAAAACGATTGCAGACAACAAACAAGGGTGGCTTCATTTCTAACGTTTTGAGATGCGCAGTTTGTTAAAAAGAAAATTTTATCTTCGATGAAAAGATCGTTGCCAGGAATCTAAAAATTGGCCAAACCAAAAACTGCTAAAGACCCATGAAACAGCTAATTCTCCTTTTCACTTTCTCCACATTGCAAGTATTGAGTCAGCAGAATAAGGAAAAACCGTCGGTATCTTCGAATCCGTTTGTGCTCGGTTTAATCGATGAATTGCCGTCAAAGGAACTAAACGAGAAACGGACGTTGAACATTTACCTTCCACCGGGTTACGATGCGAAGGACACGGTTCAGTATCCAGTGATCTATTTGTTGGATGGTTCCGCAGATGAGGATTTCATCCACGTGGTGGGACTGGTGCAATTCTATAATTTTGAATGGATCAACAAGGTGCCGAAAGCCATTGTCGTTGGCATCGCTACTGTCGACAGAAGACGTGATTTTACCTTCGAGCCGACGGATACCACCATGCGCAGCTTTGCCCCGACAGGAGGTCATTCGGATAACTTCATTGCGTTCATTGAACAGGAACTGCAGCCTTATATTGCAACCAAGTACAGAACAAATTCCGATAAAACTATTATTGGTCAGTCTTTGGGTGGTTTATTGGTATCTGAAGTCCTTTTACGCAAACCAACTCTATTTAATAGATATATCATCGTGAGCCCTAGCTTATGGTGGAATAATGGCACCTTACTGTATGAACAGTCGGCAATTCTTTCTTCAGATTTCAAGCAACATACCGACATCTACATCGGGGTAGGAAAGGAAGGGTTGACTCCTGTTAAAGAACCACGTTTCATGGAAGTAGATGCCAATCTACTCGCCGATAAACTGCAAAGGACGGAAAGTCCGAATGTGCATGTAACATTTGATTATTTACCCGAGGAGGATCATGCCACCATTGGACATCATGCTTTCTCGAACGGACTAATGGCGGTATTTAAAAAAGTGTATAGATAGTGTATAACTTGAAAATCCTGACGCAGTAAAAACATTTCATTAGTTATAAATCTAATCCTTACGGATCTTCGCAGATTATTGAATCTCTTTTAGAATTCATAACAGAACGAAGAACTGGTTCAAATTTGCAGCATTATCCGCAAGTTAAATTTCAGGAGCAAACTCAAGAATTCTTTCGAATATCCATAACTTTGACCAATGAATATTGCTATTATCGCTCACGATAACAAGAAAGCCGAATTGACATTCTTCGTAAAAACCTTTTTTCATTTTTTTACGCGTCAAGATTGTAACCTATTTGCGACAGGAAACACAGGAAGATCTGTTGAAAAAATGGGAATATCAAACATTACCATCCTCCAGTCAGGTCCAATGGGTGGAGATGCTCAGATTGCCGCTTTACTTGTCGAAGGAAAGATCGATATTGTTTTTTTCTTTATCGACCCACTCGATTCACATCCGCATGAAGTAGATGTGCACATGCTTCTGAGACTATGTAATGTTCATAATATCACATTAGCCACAAATAAGGCTACGGCTACGCACATTATTCATTCTATTTTAGCCAGTTCAAAAATACCACAATCATAAGATCGAGATACTGAAAAGGATTTTATCTTTTGGACACTCGATTATTACTGATACTTCGCTGCCTATCGCATTTGAAGCGATCAATATCAGCATTGCGTTTTTTACCATGTTTAGTAGAGCACGCCTCAACCCGTTCACGCCAACGCTTGTATGATTTGAATTTTAGTTCACGTTTCATCAGCGCCTTCACGTCAGCTTCTCTGAGTCCAAATTGTTTCTCAATAGCATCAAAGGGCGTTCTGTCTTCCCAGGCCATCTCAATGATTCGATCGATGTCCTCACCTGAAAATGCTCCGTCCTGTTCCGGAGTATCGGCTTTGATTTGAACATAAGCTAGCGGAGACGGAAGATCACTGTAATGACAATAATTTTCTGTTTGATTTGTTCTTTTCATTTTATAAAGAGGTTAATCCATTTTCATTCAACCATAAATTCCGAAAAACTCCCTTTGGATCGTAATCTTTTGCTTGTTTCTGGATATTGAACACTCTCTTGCCCCGTGGATCGTTTCCTACTCCCGCTAAATATGCCCAATTCCCCCAATTACTGGAAACATCGTAATCGATCAATTGTTCCTCAAAGTATGCTGCACCATGGCGCCAGTCCAATTTCATTTCATCGATTAGGTAAGATGCAACGTTCTGGCGTCCGCGATTACTCATGAAACCTGTATACTTCAATTCGCGCATATTTGCATCTACAAAATCGTCTCCGGTTTGGGCGTTGATCCATTTTTCAATGCGTAGACGATCG
Source organism: Flavobacteriia bacterium (assembly GCA_046301895.1). Taxonomy (GTDB): domain Bacteria; phylum Bacteroidota; class Bacteroidia; order Flavobacteriales_D; family Crocinitomicaceae; genus M0103. Next base: position 5,041 of record JBKCJG010000056.1, on the reverse strand, counting down.
CAATTAGAACTGATCGCAGTAGACCCATTGAATCCATTTATGAAAAACAATTTAGATCCGTGCTTCTTCATCATGAACCGAAAATAGTCCCTCCACAACAATTCAAACACCAACCAATAAGTCGATTCATTGGCACCGTTTAAACGTTCATATGCTCCGATTTGCTGATAGATCCAACGCGAAGAAACGCACCCTTGAGCGAGCCACGGGGAAAATTTACTCGAGTAATCTGCACCGATCAGTCCATTTCGGGTTTCCTTGTAAGAAGAAAGAGATTTTGTCTTGAAGAAATAATGATCCAATCGTTCCAATGCTGCTGTTTCCCCTCCTTTGAATTGAAGTGCAGAACGCGGATCCTGAGGAGTTTCAGGGAAGCCAAGATCGCAGAGTGAAGGGAGTTCCAGGGATGGAATCATGGGGCTATTGATCTTTTCCGGTGCTGGAATTATGCTGCGAATTAGCGTTTCTTTTTCGATCCGCTTCCGAAATATAGAGAACGTATCAGGTATATCCCGAATTCCGAAAGGAAGGTCCAAAGCATGATACAAGGTACTTGTGCTGAAATCCTCGAAGACACAATGTTGTTTCCACAGTTCTTTTTCAACAGCGGCCTGAACAGTCTTTTCCTCTATGGAAACTTCTTTTTTTGCAAAGACTTTATTTACATGATACTGCGCTGCAACCTGCGGAACGACCTCCTCTTGTTTACCTATACGAAATAGAAGGCCGGAACCTTTTATTCGAAGGGAACGATCCAGATCTTTCAATGATTCCAGCAAGAATTTCAATCGGAAGGGACCTATCCTCCGAAAACCAAAGGACTGTTCTTGTAATAAACGTTCATCCAGAATGAACAAAGGGATTACTTCATCGGAAACCGCTATAGCGTGGGCGAGTGTTTCATTATCAGTGATCCTGAGATCGGTCTTAAACCAGACAATCGAGCGTTTCATTACAATTCGTTTATGTTCGATAAATAGAATTCTGCCTGTTCAATTACATCTGCTTTCTGATCGGGCGCCATTCTTTCCCAAACCTTGTACATCATCCCAATCCTAGGATTGCGCTGTAACTTCTCCGCATGACGGTAATAAAAATTCCAATAAAGACTATTAAACGGACAAGATCGCTCTCCTACTTTTTTCGATTTATTATAGAAACAAGTGTTGCAGTAATCACTCATTTTGTCGATATATGTCGCAGAACTGACATACGGTTTGGTACCAACAATTCCACCATCAGCAAATTGGCTCATACCTCGGGTGTTCGTGATCTCTACCCAATCCAGTGCATCAATGTAGATCCCGAGGTACCATTTATCTACCTCATCCGGATGAACGCCGGCCAACAGTGCAAAATTTCCGGTAACCATAAGTCGCTGGATATGGTGAGCGTAGGCATGATCAAGCGACTGACCGATCGCATGCTTCAGGCAGTTCATTTTCGTTTTCCCATCCCAGAACCACTCGGGCAAAGAAGCATTATGCTCAAAATAATTCAGCGAGGCGTATTCTGGCATTTTTGCCCAATATACGCCCCTCATAAACTCTCTCCAACCTATAATCTGCCGAACAAATCCCTCCAGCTGATTGAAAGTGATCCGTTCCGAATCCGCTTTCCATGCCTCAACCGCCGCCCCGATCACTTCCCGTGGAGAGATCATTTTGACATTCATCGAAAAAGAAAGGCGAGAATGATAAACAGACCATGAGCTGACTGTCATTGCATCCTCATAGGTGCCAAATAATGGTAGACATTCTGTAACAAAGAAATTAAGTAATTCCAGCGATTGATTGCGGTTGACCGGCCAGACAAATCTTTTGTTATCTATACTTCCGATTGTGGTAATACCGGCGATTCTGATATCCTCTGCAATAGTTGATATATCATTACCGAATAGGATCGGAGGAGTAACAACATGCTCTTTTGGTAACTTTTTTCGATTATCATGATCAAAATTCCATTGACCGGAAAGTGGTTGATCTCCTTCCATCAATACATCGTTTTCTCTGCGCATCATGCGATAAAAACTCTCCATCAGATAAGTCTTCTTTCCTTTAAAGAATTCAGATAGCGTTGAGCGAGATGTGAAGAAATGCTCTGAATCGCAGACGTTCACAAGAATGTTCAGTGATTCAGAAAAGGAACCTAAATGCTGATCGACACGGTATTCATCCGGCAGTTGGTATTCGAAATGATTGAAATTATACTCTTCGATAAGGGCTTTGCAATTATCTGCAAAAGACTGTCTATTTTGCAGATCGTTCAATCGGAAATAGATCACTTGATGCCCTTGTTTCCGGAGCTCATCGGTAAATTCACGCATGGCAGCAAAAAATCCGGTAATTTTCTGAATATGATGAGTGACATAATCAGTTTCAGATCTTAGTTCCATCAAGGTGTATGTAACCTCGGGATCAGGTGTCTTAAACCAAGAATGACAACTATTCAACTGATCACCGAGGATCAAGCGAAGTACCTTTCTCTTATCAGACATTTGCTTTACGGTTTGTTCGGCAGCGATCACTGCAGTATTTTACCTCATCCCAGACCTTCTCCCACTTTTTTCGCCATTTAAAAGGTCGAGCACAGACCATGCATATCTTTTCGGGAAGGTGCTGCTTTTTGACGGTCTTCATACTTTTAGGAACAATTTAATCAAGGGGAATGTTCAGCTGAATTGATCCTTTTTCTCTCGATTTTTTTCCGGGATTGGTGACGTGTTTTTTTAGTATTCGCTTTCCTTCTTCTTTCACAGATGCACTTTTTTTATATTCATAAACAATGTCACTTGCTTTCTTGCGGGACTCCTCCGGATCGACAATCGGTTGAGGATAATCCACACCAATCATGCACCGATAGAATTCCTGTTCTATGGGGTTCAACTTCCATGGTTCGTGGATCATATGGTCTGGTATTTCTTTAAGCTCAGGCAGCCATTTACGAATGAATACAGCCTCGTGGTCGTGGTCTTCAGAATTCTTGATCGGATTATAGATTCGAATGGTGTTGATACCGGTAACACCAGACTGCATTTGCAGTTGTGGATAATGAATTCCCGGCTCGTAATCAAGGAACTGACGGGCTAGAAAATGCAGATCGCGCCAGTCCTGCCATAAGTTGAATACAAAAAAGGAAACCACCATCGCACGCATCCGAAAGTTCAAGTAACCTGTTTGCACCACACATCGCATACATGCATCCACGATCGGAATCCCCGTCTTTCCTTCTTGCCATGCACGAATGAATTCATTGTTCTTTATTTTATATAGTTGATCGTAGGCGCGATTCACATTTTCGAACTCCATACGGCATTCATCTTCGAACTTTTGAATGAAATGACAATGCCAGTGAAGACGCGAGATGAAATTTGCCAACGCCCGTTTGTTCTTTGCCTGATCGTAATGTTGCATTGTGTAGCGGTAAACCATACGCATACTAATATTACCATAAGCGAGGTAAGGCGACAGGCGACTGCACCCCTTTCTGCTCAGCTCAGGTTTTGAAATATGCTTGCTGTAATTGGTATAACGCCTTTTCAGAAAACTTTCAAGATAGCGCCAGGCCATTGTTTCTCCCCCTTCCTGGAAATTAGCATGACGTGTTGTGATCTCCGATGGTAACTCAGGACCCTTTTGCTGAGAATATAGATCACTGTCCAATTCAAGATAGGTCCTGAATGCCTCATCGATCAGCTTTGGGAAAGTCGTCATGGTTTCCTTCCAGCGCTTGTCCCATTCAGCGCGATTCTTCAATTTCCGAATGATCCCGTTGGTTTGATATTCCTTCCATGTCCACTGGTTTTCCTGACAAAATTCAGCAATGTCTTTATCGCGCGTGAAGGTTAACTGGTTACCTGTCTCTTGATGAGAAAACAAAAATTTGACATCGTATTTTTCATTAATTGCCTTAAAAATTGTGAGAACCTCACCATGAAATAGATAAAGCTGGGCACCAATGCTTTGCAGTTTTTGTTGCATATCACTTAGTGACTCGTGCACAAAGCGCCAATGCCGCGGATCGCTGTCATCAAAATTCATAACCGACGGCTCGAAGCAATAAAGAAGCAACACCGGCACTCCACTATTCTGAGCTTCTAATAACGGTTCGTGATCCGTAAAGCGAAGATCACGCTTGAACCAAACAATGCTGATGGGCTGCTTCATCTAGGAGAAACAAGGAATAATTCGAAATGTTGTGAGTCATTCTTGATTTGTTATTCTGTCATTAGACATAACTCATATCTTTATAATATTGCATAATTGTATACTGATCGAGATGCGTAATATAGTAATATGTTCTTGCCTTATAATTGGCTTATCCTCCATTGCTCAGGATGACAATATACGCCCGGTTGATTCTATTGAAGTCATTCGCCTTAATATTCGCATAGAGGGTGATAATGCTTTTATTCGGGTGTTGCACCTTCCTGAAGCATTGGAGTTTGATTTCATGACCTTTAGAGAAGTAAACGGAAAATGCAGCGGTGGACTAGTTTTGGATCCTGCTATCATTGGACAGCAACACTCACTCATTTCTCTCAAAAATCAATGTTCAGCTCGCGATACGTTCATTTTTTCAATTCAGAATAGGTTTGAACGCGCAGTAAAATATCCCTCAATTGCCTTTGTTCCGTGGCAAGGTCTTTCCGAACTCCGCTTTGGCGAAGATTGCTACAGAATGTCCTGTATCCCTCAGAATGATCCATGGATGCCATATGTAGAGAAACCCTTCCTGATATCTAAAAAGAACTATTACCTGAATCCTGAGAACGGAAAGATCAAGAGTGGAAAGCGAATTATTTTCTTCGGAAATTATTCTGCTTGTGAACTTGAACAATGGAAACAGATTGAAGAATTCGAGCGCTATTCAGATAAGAGAAATAAGATCTACACCGGTCGTGAGTTGATCGCTATGAAAAGACTTAAACTGAAGGAGTGGGATGTTAATGCGTTTTAAGTTCCACAAGATCATTTGCCACCCTATTTTTCCCTTTTCTATTTATTTCGTTCACCACGTAAAAACTTTACGATCATCTTCC
>JBKCJG010000055.1:0-8182 GCA_046301895.1 Flavobacteriia bacterium | reverse complement strand
TTGAAGCGTTTCAAGGACGATGTGAAAGAAGTGAAAAACAATTATGAGTGTGGTTTGAACATCGATAAGTTCAACGACATCAAGATCGGTGACATCATCGAAGCATACGAAGAAGTAGAGGTTGCAAGAAAGTTGTAATCTAAAAAAATACATCGTTAAAGGCCTCTCTTTTTTGGGAGGCTTTTTTGTTTATTTAACACAATCAACTAATTTAAAATCCTCTTATTCTCAGAATTCAGTAACTTTGCGTGAATTATTAAACTAGAAAAAATGGTTTTAGGAGTTGTTGGTCCTGGTCAGGGATTGATCATTTTGTTGGTGATCGTGCTTTTATTTTTTGGTGGTAAAAAGATTCCGGAATTGATGAAAGGATTGGGTAAAGGCGTTAAAGAGTTCAAAGACGCTTCCAAAGGAGAGAGCGAAGAGCCAAAAACAGAAGAGAAGAACTAAAAATTTCCCTCTGCATGTATCGATCATTTGCTGAAGTAAAAACCGCCCTTGCTTCAGGGGAAACGGTTTTGGATATTGTATATGGTTATATAGAACCAATTCGTCAGCATTCTGACCTTAACGCCTTTTTGGAGGTTTTTGACGATTCAGCAAAACAGCAAGCCAAGCTGGTGGATCAAAAGCGACTCAATGGAGAAGCCGGTCGACTTGCCGGGATGGTGATCGGTTTAAAGGACAATCTGTGTTATTCAGGGCATAAAGTATCCGCATCGTCCAGGATCCTGGAGGGCTTTGAATCCATCTATACAGCCACTGCCGTGCAACGTCTCATCGATGAGGATGCGGTGATCATCGGACGCCTCAACTGCGATGAATTCGCCATGGGAAGTTCGAATGAGAATTCGGCTTTTGGACCTGTTAAGAATAATTTAAACAAATCATTGGTGCCGGGAGGTTCATCCGGAGGAAGTGCAGTTGCGGTTTCTGCAGGTCTTTGCACCGCAGCACTGGGAAGTGACACAGGGGGATCTATTCGTCAGCCGGCATCGTTCACGGGCACATTCGGCTTAAAGCCAACATATGGGCGCATCAGCCGCTACGGCTTGATCGCCTACGCGTCATCGTTCGATCAGATTGGCCCTTTTACCAATACGTTGGAAGATGCCGCATTGTTGCTCGAAGTGATGGCCGGGGAGGATGATTACGATTCGACCGTATCCACAAAACCTGTGGAGAATTACGATAATTTTAGTCCTGTTGGTTCGAAGAAAATAGCGGTGATTCGCGAAAGTCTTGAAACGGATGGAATGGATCCTGAAGTGAAGGCAAAAATGCAGGAGGTGATCGAAAACCTCAAAAAGGAAGGACATCAGGTTGAACTCGTTTCCTTCCCGTATCTGGAATACATGGTTCCGACCTATTACGTCCTTACAACGGCGGAAGCATCATCGAACCTTTCTCGTTTTGATGGGGTACATTTCGGTTATCGTGCTGCCGGGGCGAAAGGCGTTGACGACACGTATAAAAAATCGCGTTCCGAAGGATTTGGTCCGGAAGTGCAGCGACGTATCATGGCGGGTACGTTTGTTCTTTCGAATGAATTTTACGATGCATATTATACCAAGGGACAGAAAGTTCGGCGTGTTTTGAAAAAGCGTACAGACGAGATACTGAACGATTTCGATCTGATCCTGCTTCCGACAACACCTGCACCGGCTTTTGAATTGAATGCTGTGAAGGATCCGATCCAGATGTATCTGCAGGATATTTTCACTGTTCACGCAAATTTGACCGGAAATCCAGCGATCTCATTACCAATCGGTAAGCATTCCAATGGACTTCCATTCGGGATCCAGGTGATGGCAAAGAATTTTGCAGAAAAAGAATTGTTTGACTTTTCGGCGTACCTGATCGAAAATAATTAATTGATGAAGCAGGGTTTACTTTTCGTCTTCTTTTTAATGTGTGCGGGAGCATTTGCTCAAACACCCGCCCATCTTGTACGACCAAGTGATACCTTGAACAAGGACGCATTTATCAATACCGTTGATCAGAGCTTGCAGCTTTTCTTGTCCGAATACACGAACAAGAATGAATACGACTCTATTATCAATGCCTTGAACTACGAGCCGGGCGACAGTCCTCAGTTCTCAGATGATGTTTATTGTAAGCGTCTCGAAGAGATGAATGAGATGAGTCCTTTCCACCTGGATTGCAATACGGCAACATTATCGACCATCAAGTTCTTTGCGCGTGAGCGCAGAGGTTTTGCGCGGATCGTTCTGGGAAGAAGCACGCTTTATTTCGACATGTTCGAGGAAAAACTGGCGGAATACGGTTTGCCGATCGAATTAAAATACTTATCAGTTATCGAAAGCGGTTTGCGTCCGCAGGTAAAATCTCGTGCCGGAGCACTTGGATTGTGGCAGTTTATGTACCGCACGGGACTATATTTCGGCCTCAAGGAGAACAGCTATATCGATGAGCGTATGGATCCCGTTTTGGCTACAGATGCAGCCTGTCGATACCTGAAACAATTGTATGGCATCTACGGTGACTGGAATCTTGCTTTGGCGGCATATAACGCAGGTCCGGGAAATGTGAACAAGGCAATTCGTCGTTCCGGGAATAAAACAACTTACTGGGAAGTTCGACCTTATCTACCGGCTGAAACGCAGGGATATGTGCCTAATTTTATCGCTGCGGCTTACCTGTTGACCTATCATGCGGAGCACAATATCGTGCCAATGGATGTGAAAGTACACTATGCCCAACTTGACACCATGTGTTTATCCGGAGGAGTCCATATGCAAACGATCTCGCGCTTGGTGAATTGGCCGGTGGATGACGTGAAAGCATTGAACCCGGTATACAAGTCTACTTATATTCCATTGACAAAACCCAGCCAATGTATATCTGGTCCGCTAGAGAAGATCGGCTTACTGGTCAGTCTGGAGGATAGCCTCTATGTCCTTGAAAAGAAGCTTTATTCAACTCAGGTGCCGCAGGCGAAACCGATCATTATGGAGCCAACCATCACAGATACTATTGAAGTTGTCGATTCATTGGGTGTTGACCAGACACCAAATCTGGAATCTTACATCTATCACAAAGTAAAGACCGGCGAGACGATGGGCACTATTGCAACGAAATATGGAATAACGGTTGAACAGATCATGGAGTGGAATGCATTGAGAACAACCAATATTTATGTTGGTCAACGATTGAAGCTAAAGAACGGAGCGGGGGGAGTTTCACAGACTCCACCGGTAAGCCCAACTCCGGCCCCTGCCAAGAAATACTATTCGGTCCGATCGGGAGACACGTTCTCTAAAATCGCTCAACGACATGGACTGACTCAAACCCAATTGTCCAGACTTAACCCTGGAGTAAACATCAATCGCCTGACAGTAGGTCAGCGCATTAGGGTAAAGTAAACCTCAGCACAACGCTGTAAAAATCACTTTGAATGGCTATCAGTATCTCAGCTGTGATCATTACCTATAACGAGGAACGAAACATCGAACGATGCTTGAGTTCGTTGAAGGGTGTTGTAGACGAGATCGTGGTGGTGGATTCCTTTTCGAAGGACCGTACGGAAGAGATCTGTAAGCAGTTCAACGTGCGTTTCATTCAAAACCCGTTCGAAGGACATATTCAGCAAAAGAATTACGCGATCGACTGTGCATCGAATGACTGGATCATTTCTCTGGATGCAGATGAAGCACTGACAGATGAGCTGAAAAAGAGCATTTTGACGATAAAGGAAGATCCTGCTTACCTGGGTTATAGGATGAATCGTCTGACCAACTATTGTGGTCACTGGGTGAACTATTGCGGTTGGTATCCGGATACGAAAATTCGTCTGGTGAACCGGAACAATGCGCGCTGGCAGGGAGTGAATCCGCATGACAGACTCGACATGAACAATGGTGAAGAGACCGGCTTCCTGGAAGGGGATCTGCTGCATTATTCCTACTATACACGGGAAGATCACTTGAAACAGATCGAATACTTCGGAGATATTGCTGCGCGTGAATTGTATCAGCGCGGTGGACGTTCGAACTACTTCAAGATCGTGATCAAAGTGGTGGCTCAGTTCTTTAAAAGCTACTTTTTGAAACTGGGGATCCTGGATGGTTCGACCGGTTTTACCATATCACGCCTCAGTGCCTATGCTACGTACCGTAAATATGTCAAACTGTTGAACTTGCAACGAGGAAAATGAGCCTAAAGCGAATTATCATATCACGTACCGACAGTATTGGGGATGTCATGCTGACCTTACCAATGTGTGTCTGGTTGAAAGAACATATCAAGGATGTAGAACTGATCTACCTGGGAAGGTCTTACACTCAACCGGTGGTCGATTGTTTCTCGGTGATCGACGAGTTTGTTGATTGGAAAACGGTGGAATCCCTACCAACTTCGCAGCGTGTGGATGCCCTGAAGGAACTGCATGCTGATGCGATCATTCACGTTTTTCCGAACAAGGATGTAGCTTCCCTTGCTAAAAAGGCAAGAATTCCAATGCGGATAGGAACGTCGCACCGCAGTTTTCATCTACTGACCTGCAATCACCGGCTGAACTTTTCCCGCAAAAAGTCCAACCTGCACGAAGCACAATTGAATTTTGAGTTGATGCGTCCATTTGGGTTGACCGAGATTCCTTCTCTGGAGAAAGTAAGCGCTATGACAGGTGCTTTCGAGATCAAACACCATCAGTTGCCGGAAGAGATCAACAATTACTTAAAAGCAGCCGGAAAAACTGCGATCCTGCATCCTAAAAGTCAGGGAAGTGCGCTGGAATGGCCAATGGATTCGTACATAAACCTGGCGGAAGAACTGGTGAAGAACGGATACACCGTCTTCTTTACCGGCACGGAAACAGAAGGAGAACTGTTCAGAAAGCAATTGCCGAACGATCCGAAGATCATTGACCTGACGGGAAAGATGACCTTAACCGAATTGATCTATCTCATCTCTCAAGTTGCTGCGTTGGTGGCATGTTCAACGGGTCCATTGCACATTGCCGGATTTACGGGAATAAAAGCAGTTGGTTTGTATTCCCCGAAGCGTCCGATCCACCCCGGAAGATGGCAGGCCCTGGGTAAGAATGTTTCCATTCTCGTGAACGATCCTGACTGCCCGACCTGCAAGAAAGGCAAGAGTTGCGACTGTATCACGCGTATTCCGGTCGATCGTGTGCTTGCTGAAATTCTGTAACTTTCAGCATCCGAAAATTCATCGAACATAGTGTATTTTCCAATCTGGTTGTAGCGACCGGAGCAGGGTGTCTGTCATTTGGCTGGACCTCCTTTCAGCAGGTGGATCATTCACTCATCTATGCATTCATCGCGTTTTGCTCCACGTTAGCGATCTACAATTACCAGCGCCTTTATAAGGCATCCACAATTGACGGAACATCTCACTGGTTGGAGTGGGTTCGGAAGCACCGAACGTTTCTGATGATTCTCACTCTTCTGAGCGGTTTGACGGGATCTATCCTTCTGATCCTGATCCTCTCCTGCACGTTTTCGATTGTCCTGTTTCTTCTTGGAATGATAATCGTCGCCGTGTTGTACGTGGTTCCGATACGTGGTTTCGTTCTTCGCGAGTTGCCCGGTTTGAAGGCGATCCTCGTAACTGTCGTTTGGACGGGATTTATTATCGCTTTTCCGTTGATGAATGAACACCAACCGATCCAACTTCATTGGCGGGAACTCACAGCGTTTTTCTGTTACTTTTTAGCCCTAACCATCCCTTTCGATGTCCGTGATCTCAAGTATGACAAACCACAACAACGAACCATTCCACAGTTGGCAGGAACACTTGGATCAAAGGTTGTTTCAATACTGCTATTGGTAGTATTTGTATTGATAATCGCAAAAATCAACAATGAAATGCGGGATAATGTAGTTTTTTATACTGGATTGCTAACATCCGTCTTGCTCATCATCTACTCAAAACCGAACCGACCGGAGTGGTATTTCGCGTTGATCGATGCATCGATGATCGTGGTGGGAGTTTCTTTTTTAACCAACTAAGAATCGCTCCCGAGGGTCGGGACAGGTTGCGCTCATTTTTTCCCGAACCACATAAGTCACTTAAGGACACATAAGGAAGTTGGTTGCTGGTTTGATAATTTTCATTAACTTAAATGGAAAACCTAACAATGACCAAGACCTACCTCAACGACCTGATCTATCAGGTGAACGGAGCCGCAATTGAAGTGCACAAAACGATCGGACCCGGAATGCTCGAAAGTGTATATCATGCCTGTTTAATACGCGAACTATCACTGAATGGAATATCCTTTCAATCAGAATTATTGATACCAATTGAATACAAAGGATACAGGGTTCAGGCTGATCTTCGCTGTGATCTAATGATCGAAGGTCTCTTACCGGTTGAATTGAAAGCAGTGGAAAAAATTCTCCCCATTCATGAAGCTCAACTTTTAACCTACATGGCGCTGTTAAAAGCACCCAAAGGATTGCTGCTCAATTTTAATTGCACGAACTTATTCCGTGAAGGACAGAAAACGCTGGTAAATAATCTCTACCGAGGGCTCAACGATTTCTAACCCCTTTGTGTGAGCACCGCGAACACAATTGAACATGTAAATAGTGCATGAACTTATGTGCCCTTAAGTGCCTTATGTGGTTCAAAACCCTTGTGAGCACCACGAACACAGCTCAACCCTCAAAATTGATTGTGAATATAAACTTATGTGTCCTTATGTGCCCTATGTGGTTCAATCCTTGTGAGCACCGCGAACAAGCCTACATGCTCCAACCCCTACGCAAACAACGCCCTCACCACTTCATCGATCTTGCCGCACTTCACTAGCTCGATCTTGAAATTCTTTTGATCGATCCCTTTGTTGTATTTTGAAATGATGATCTTTTCGAAGCCCAGCTTTTCCGCTTCTGAAATCCGCTGATCGATTCGATTAACAGGTCGAACTTCACCGGACAGACCTACCTCCGCAGACAAAGCAATGTTCTTTTCGATCGGAAGATCCGCATTGGATGACAATACCGCTGCTACCACCGCCAGGTCGATTGCAGGATCATCGACTTTGATCCCACCTGCGATGTTCAGGAAGACATCCTTTGCTCCGAGTTTGAATCCGCATCTTTTTTCCATTACTGCCAGAAGCATATTGAGGCGTTTGCTGTCGAAACCGGTGGAGGAACGCTGCGGTGTTCCGTACGCTGCTGTGCTGACCAGCGCCTGCACTTCGATCAGCATTGGGCGCATACCTTCCAGCGTTGCAGCAATAGAGATCCCGCTCAGTGAACTGTCTGTATTCGTGATGAGGATTTCCGAAGGGTTCTCCACCTGACGCAGACCACTGCCCAACATTTCGTAGATACCCAATTCGTTCGTGCTTCCGAAACGATTCTTGATAGAACGCAACAAACGGTACACATGATTGCGGTCTCCCTCAAACTGCAGCACGGCATCCACCATGTGCTCCAGAACCTTGGGTCCGGCCAGGGAACCTTCTTTGGTGATGTGGCCGATCAGGAAGACAGGCACGCCCGTTTGTTTCGCGTAGCGCAGTAACTGAGCTGTGCATTCACGCACTTGTGAAATACTTCCCGGTGAACTCTCGATCTGCGAGGAGTACAAGGTCTGGATCGAATCAATGATCAGTAATTCAGGTTGGATTCCTTCGGCTTGCGTGAAAATGTTTTGAATGTTCGTCTCCGTAAGAATGTAGCATTGCTGGTTTTCCAGGCCAATGCGCTCTGCACGCATCTTGATCTGTTGCTCACTCTCTTCTCCGGAAACATACAGGACTTTCAATTTCTTTTCTTCAATGGCCATTTGAAGGAGTAGCGTTGACTTACCGAGGCCCGGTTCACCGCCGAACAGGATCAGGGATCCCGGTACCAAACCACCTCCCAACACGCGATTGAGTTCCTTGTCTTTCAGTGAAATGCGCACATGTTCCTGGTTCTCGATCGTATGGATCGCCTGCGGTTTGGCGTTGCGCGTAGAGGTGGAGAATGCCACCACCGATGGAATATTCTTCTCGATTATCTCTTCCACAAAGGTGTTCCACTCCGCGCACGACGGGCATTTACCCAACCATTTCGGGGTCTCGTACCCACAATTCTGACAGAAATAAGCTGATTTGACTTTGGCCATGGAATAAAGATAATGCTAAATGACAAATGCCCGAATTCCTAATTTCCAATTCCAAATAATTTCTACTTTT
>JBKCJG010000054.1:0-10361 GCA_046301895.1 Flavobacteriia bacterium | reverse complement strand
GGCGTTGTATCTGAACTTCCCTGCCCATCAACCGGACCTGTAGCAACCGGTTCGCCAAGGTCACATGATCCTCCGCCGTTCTGCTGTTTCAAGGTAACAATTGCGCCTGATGGAGATTGAACACGGATCCACAGATCACCCAGATAAGAATGTTCCATTGTCAAGCAGATCTGCTGGATCTGGTTTACACTTGTGATCGTTTGACCAGGGTTGAATCCGGAAATCACCAAAGGTGCCTCATAGGTTACACCACTTCCATCGGGAAGAAAAGTTACTCCGGCATTGAACTGCCCACCTATCACCAATGCTTCCGCCTTACAGCCATAAGTATCTTGGACCTGAACGGAATATTGACCAGCTGACAATCCTGTAATGGGGTTGTTTGTGTAAGTAGTCGTTCCACCATTTGGATCCGTTACGAAGTATGTATACCCGGGGAAACCTCCCGTTGCGGTGACAAGGATCTCTCCGGAATTGTCTTCAAAACAATCCAGGTTGGTTCCACTCAGATTAAAGTCGATCGGTTGCGCATCATTGATCGTGAGCGTCACCGTTTCAGTCCCAACACACAAACCACTTGTATAGGTCAGCGTTATCGTTTCTGCGCCTTCTGCCAAACCATCCGAGAAGGCATCAATATAGACTGTCCCTGTTAATTCACCGGCAGGGATCGTAATGTAGTTGTCAAGATATGCATAATCTACACCATTGACAGCCGTTCCACCAATAGTGAAATTGATCGTTCTGTCCTGGGTGCTGATATCTGTAAATTCAAACGCAAAACTCCCTCTGACACATCCTTCAAGTGCAACACCGTCGGCGTTTACCGTCTGAGCTTCTGCTCCGAGCACCGTCTCCTGAACAAAACTGTTTTCCTTCAGAAATACTGCAGAATTCTTGTTGGCAGTCTGTATATCTGCGATGACCATCCTTAAATGGTAGGTCTGACATGGTGTTAAACCCGTTCTCAAGGCAGTAAGCGGGGTTGTATACCCATCAAACTGCACAGCCTGTCCACCTGTATTATCCACGTAATACTGTGGGTAGGTCACGGCATTTACATTGTCGATGCTTACAGGGTTTGGAGTCCCCGGGATCAAGGCAATATTTTCCTGACCCGTGATCCCCGGTCCACTAATATAAAACGCGAAAACATCATTGAAAGAAGGATTATTCGGTGGTGCAAACTCCGGGTATTCCTCAGAAGCAAATATATACTGGAACTGAAACGTCGATGACTGCAAAACAAAATCAAACTCGAGCGTAACCACATCACTAGAACCTGCGCCACCCAAGGCTGTCATTTCAGTAGTCCCGGGCCCACCCAGATTGGAGCTGGTATTGGGATCGTTATTTGGTCCTACGGTTTGTGTCAGTAAACCGTTTGTCAGGATCACACCGGATGAAAAGGGAAAACCTCCCGGGGATGTAAAAGATCCGTAGCCCACTGATGGTCCTGAGATCACAGCATTGCTAACGGTAATATTGGTCCCAGCCATTAACTCGGCCATTTGCTGGGCGGTTAGACCTCCAGTTACGGCTATCTGGGAATAACTCACAAAACTGAACAGCGCACTAGCAATCAGTATGAGAACGTTGGATAGTTTATTCATTTATAGCATAGTTTAACCCCGAAGGTAAGGCAAATTCCGATAGACATGGGCCAAAAAACCCGGAACAATGTCTAAATTGTTGAATTCCTAAAGTTAAAGGTGTTGAAATACGATCCACCTGCACAAGCCTGTTGGTGATTCAACTAAAAAAGACGCCTTTCGACGTCTTTCACTATTTCATTGTTTCATTGTTTGCGCATTCCTCCGGGTTGGCAGCAGGCCGGCAATTTTTGCACAGCTTCCGGTTTGGCTTTCATCTCGTCAGCATCGTATCCGATGGCGTTGATCTTTTCCTTTACTTGTTGCAGTGTTATCTTTTTCGTATTGTATTTAACGGTCACTTTTTTCGTTTCCAGGTCCAGTTCAGCGAAAACTACCCCTTTTGTATAATTCAACCCGCCTTCGATGCGATCCTTACAATCTCCGCATTCAGCGGAGGTTTGAATAACTGCTGTTTCGGTCTTCCCTTTCTTTTCCTGAGCGAAGGTTGCGTTCAACATAAACATCGCACACAGGATCAATAATCCATTTTTCATTGTTCTAATTTTAAGGTTATTACTTCTTTCTTTTTATTGCGTAACGCACTCCTGCATATACATTGATCCCCATGACAGGTCCCCAGATCTCTGTTGCATCAAATTTGCTTCCAAAAGGATTTGCAGCATCGATGATCGGATCTTTTTGCTTGTAATTGGTGAGATTCTCTCCGCCCAGATAGAAATCCCACTTCTTGAAGACGTGTGTTATCTGAGCATTAACCATCGGATAGACTTCCGAATAATATACTCCGTCAGTTGGCGAAATTCCCGGTAAACGCGACTCTCCAAATACGGATACCGTCAGGTCATATTCCCAACGCTTGTTTCGCGTGATGTATCCGGTATTGAAGAAACCCCTGTGTCTCGGGATCATCACCTGTTGTTGAATCATTCCACCGTATTTCGCTTTGACATCAAGAAATTTATACGCAAAGCGCAACTCCCAGTTTCTCTTTGGGGAAATCGTCAATTCCGTCTGAAAGGCATTCGAGTAGGACCCCCCTTCCTGATTCGAGAATATCGTGAGGCCACCTTCCCTGTCAACGATGAGCTGATTCTCGAATAACGTATGGTAAAAATCGGCAGACCAGGATCCTTTCTGTTTGAAAAGCGTTAACTCCTGAACGATGGATCCTCCCATGTTCCATGAGATCTCAGGTTTCAGTTCATTCAGCATGATCCATTCTCTGGATGAGGCAAGTAACGAGATATTGTCGATCATGTAATTCGGAACCCGCCACCCTTTGCCTGCAGTGAATCGCAGATCCGTGTACTCTGTCAAGGTATATTTTGTGTGCAATCGTGGAGAGAACTGAAATCCGAACAAGTTGTGATAATCCACTCGCGCCCCCAGCACAGCGCTCATGCGCATACCTGTGTACGCATATTCTGCGAAGGTCCCGGGCACAAACTCAACCCTGTCTGAACTGAGGGAATCCATGTGTTGAAGGATATCCACATAGACACTGCTTAATCCTACCTTGATCTTGTGATCTGTTGTTCCGAGTATCCCGTCGAAGATGGCATTCACGTATCCCCTTTTCTCCTCACCCTTGAAATTTCGGATCCCGAATTTTGCATCAAACGTTTGGTATTTGAAGTTGTACACTACACCGATCGAATTGTAGGGTTTCTTCATAAAGAACCCTGTTTTGGCAAATACATCAATATGGCGTGAATCGATTTCCACTCCGTATTTACCTTCATCCAAGTTTCGGTCGTAGCCGACTTGACCACCATATTTTCTATCGAGGTACGTATTGAAGCCAAACTGCGATTCCATCTTCTTTCCCTGATATGACCAACGGTTTAAAAAAGCAAGATTGTTGCCCATGGGTATATCGCGGAAACCGTCTCCATTGTTATCCATATCTCCAAACATTCCTGAAGTGTGTGCCAACCAACCCGTGCTCCATCTTTCATTCAGTATGTGGCCCGCATTGAAATTCGCTTCTACTCTGCCGAAAATATTCGCGTACGCATTTGCATAGAACCGTTCCATCTCGGTTGGTTTCTTCAGCTCCAGATTTACGAGTCCTGCCATTGATTCGTAGCCATTGACCACGTTACCGGTTCCCTTTGTTATCTGGATCGATTCGATCCATGTTCCTGAAATTGAGTTTAATCCGAATGAACTTTCCAATCCTCTCAAGTAGGGAATATTCTCCATCTGGATCTGGGTATAAACACCATCAATCCCCATCATCTGGATCTTTTTCGCGCCTGAAACCGCATCCGTGATATTCACATCCACCGAAGCGTTCGTCTCGAAAGATTCTGAAAGGTTACAACAAGCGGCCTTCCTCAATTCCCCGGATGTCAACTCCTCAACCTGTAAGGTTTTAAGGCGTGAGATCGCATGGGTCTTTCTGCGCATTTCAATCACGATCTCCGGCAATAATTTTTCGGCAAATAATGTGATATCCAATGAAATGAAACGGTCTGACCGATTAACAATAACGGTATCCGGCGCAAATCCAACTGCACTAATGACCAGTGTATCGGGCAACTGTTTGGGCAGAACCAGTTCAAATTTACCATCTTCCCCTGTTTGGGTACCTTCCCGGCTACCCAGCAATTTTAATTTTGCGCCAATGATCGGCTCCCTTTTTACTCCTGTCATTCCCATGACGATGCCCTTCATTTGAGCATTGACGAGGGTTGTCAGCATAAACAAGAAGCCTGTTAAGATCTGATTTTTCATAATATTTAAACATTAAGTGATATTCAAAAGATGAAAGTCACCTGTTGTTTAAATACGAAATACTTGATATTGAATGAGAATTTCCCGTCCGGACCGGATGGGAGGTGGATGAGTGTTGTGTTCAGGCTTGCAGCTCGTGGAAGTAAATTCAGGTTGGAACCACTTATCTCCTACGATTTCTGTGAAAGCCAGATCAGGTGCAGAAACTGAGCAGTGTGAAAAGAAATCTAACTTGATCTTGTACACATCGATCTGATCCGAACAACAATCATCTTCCAGCTTTACTTCGCACGCATTGCCCTTTTCCTTTCGGCAGCATGGAGGCAGAAGTTCCTCGGACTTTTCCTCGCAGTGGTTCTGCAATTCCAGGAAATACGAACGGAAGGTACCGTCCTCTTCACAGGAGTGTGTGAATACACGAAGACCAACATTCCCGAGAAAGGTGAATGCGATCAACATGATCAACAAGGTACTTCGAAGCATTTTCACAAAACAAAGGTAGGGTATTAATTGTCGTTATAAAACTATTTTACACCATCACTCTTGGAACTTTAACGTAATTTTGTTCAAAACACAGACACATGAATGTACCGGTAACCGTATACGCAGAAATGACTCCCAATCCTTCTACAATGAAGTTTGTAGCCAACAAATACTTACTAATCACGGGAGATTCGGTTGAATTTGGATCTAAGGCAGATGCTAAAGGATTTTCACCACTTGCAGAAGAACTGTTGAACTTTCCGTTCGTAAAGAATGTTTTCATCGCAGCAAATTTTGTCACCGTCACAAAAACGGACAATGTTCCCTGGGACTTTATAACCATGGAATTGCGCGAGTTCGTTAAGGACTGGATCGCTGAAGGAAAAGATGTCCTGATCCAGATGCCGGCTCCAAAACCAGCTGCGGAAACAGTGGAAGGAGCTCCCGGGAAGGATTATACCCCATCGGAGTATGACGAAGCCATCCGTGCATTATTGGATGAATATGTCCGACCGGCTGTTGAAAACGATGGCGGTGCGATCGAGTTTCGCGGATACGAAGACGGTGTGGTAACGGTTCAGATGCGCGGATCCTGTGCAGGATGTCCATCCTCTACAGCAACGTTGAAGGGAGGAATTGAGAATTTGTTGAAATCGCACCTTCCCGAAGTGAAAGAGGTCGTTGCAGAACTTTAAAAAAGTTAATATCAACAAGAAAGCACGATGAAATCATCGTGCTTTCTTGTTTTTCAATATTCCTTTTATAACCAGGAGAACATCGCTTCGAGGTCTCGGGGTTTCACCCATTGACCCATTCGCTCCATGAGCATTTTCTTCAATGCTTCTTCCGTGTAGACATCCTTCCCTTTCTCATCGTAACCGAAAACAGTAGCAGGGGGGTCCATTAACTTGACTTCTTTCGCAAAGTAGACAACACTTCCATCCTCCGTTGCCAGCCCCAAGATCGCACCCGGCAAACCCTCGAAACCTTCCGGTCCGATCGATGGAACGATATCGATGGCATACCAGGCATAGATGCGTGTTGAATCATTCATTTGCCAGATCGCTTTGCGGCAATTGTATCCACTGATATTTCGTCTGCTTTCCGTGATCTTCCAGTGGCGATCATCCATTGAGTCCTTTATGTAGGCAGGATTCCCCCACAGGTCCATTGCAATAAATTTCTTTCGCGTGTTCATGTTGAGGTGAACAGTATTCTGCTGTGTGAAATACTTCATCATTCCTGCAGCTTCCGGTTCCTCAGAAGCTATCGGTTTAAAGACCGATGCCGTGTCATTGAATAACAACTCAAAGTTTTCGATGCGGTATTTATTTTCCTCCGTGATGAAATTCTTCATCCGTGGATTGTCTCCGTACCTTTTTTTGAGGTTCGTCTTTCGCTCAAATACGATCCTTCCTGAATTGATCTGAGCGGAGGCAGCTAAACTGAACAGTATAAAAAATACTGAGAGTGCTCCCTTGTTAGTGCATGCCTTTAAAATCTTCTTCACGACTTCTTCTGTTGTTAAATCTGTATGTTGCCTTCAATAAGAAATATCTCGAAATGATGGTGGTGCGGAAATCAGTGATTGAGTTTCCGTTAACCGTTCGTTGCGCATTGATGTTCTGGTTCAGGATATCATTTCCCTTCACAGAGACAACCAGGTTCTGTGTCTTCAGGAACTTCTTGCTGAACTCAGCATTCAATATGAAAAACTCATAATCATAGAATCCGTTACCCGGCTGAGAGTTCTTGGTATACTCCCCTTCAATCTCGAACTTGAATCCAAGCGGCAACTGCCAACGGATGTCCATAGAATAATTCTGGGTAGAGAACGGGGTATTGGAAACCGAACTCAAGGAACTTTTCGGGTTGTTATAAGAGTAACTCGATTTTAAACCGATCTCCAAGGAATCCAGTTCAATGTCAATATCCATTTCCGGGGTGATCGAAAAATTATCCGTTGTGTTTTCAAAATCACCAACAAAGCTGTTGAAACGATTAAAACCGGCTGTCAAATTAGGTTGAAACTCGATCTTTCTGCCAAGGATCGGGTAACCTGCACCAGCCCACATGTTTACTGACATATTCCCATCCACATTCACTGTCATCGAATTCGTTCTACCAAACTGGTCAAAGGTTGTTCTCGTCGCAAAAGCATCATCTGTGAGCGTATACGATCCTCCGGACCAGATGTACTTACCAGAGAGTGCATTCCAGGTATTGAAATTTACCATCACGTTGTGCACATAATTCGGACGCAGATCCGGATTTCCCACCTGCACCCTGTTGGGATTCGTGTTATCCTGCACCGGCTGCAGATCATTCACCGATGGCGCTTGAGAACTTGTGGTATAATTTACACTAAAACGCTTACTCATGCTTGGACGGTATTCATACTTGAACTTTGGCAAAATGTTGTTTATGTTCTGGTTAATTATCGAATCTGTCACCTGGTTGTGGTTATCAATATTGATGTTACGAACATAGGCTCCTCCCATTACTGAATGTTTGCCGTTCTCCCACCACAGTTCAGTTCCAAAGCGATTCTGCATGCGTGTGTTGTCAAATTTATTGGACAGTGAATCGATTGCAATAGTTGACGAGATCCCGTTGATCCGGTCATTGGATTCTCTGAACTGATCTGACAATCCGTACTCATACAGATAGTTGAAACCTATCCGTACCTTCTTGCCGAGCGGTTCAAAATAGCTTACCGTTCCATAATGATTCATTGATGAATTATTGTTGGTTCTGTTCTGATCCACAGTGTCTTTGAAAAAGAACAACTTGTAATCGTTGATCGTGACAAGTGAACCGTCGTTTTCGTTGTCCTTCATGTTCAGATCATAACGCACTTCCAACTCCCGTCTTTTCTTTTTGAATTTGCGGTAAATGCGGGTTGTATTATTCACTTGAATACCTTTAGAATCGTTGGTATTGAGAATAGACGTTGAAAGTGATTCAAGCCCGGTTTCTCCGATGAAGGTCGTGGAGTAATCTGATTCCGTGGACCCTTTTGAAAACGAAACAGAGGGTTTGAATTCGATCAAGGTTAGCGAGTCGATCTGACTGGATATTGTGAGGTTCAGGTTGTGCGATTCGTTGAGTGTTTTATCTCTTGTAAGGTCTTCCGTTGAGTAGGTTGTATCTGTCAAGAAATACTGTGAACGACTATCAGAACGGGAATCCAGTCGGTCGTTGTAATACGAGTAATTGAACAACAATTCCGTGTTTTGCTTTTTCCCGAATTTATTGGAATAATAGACCCCTGCCTTGAATGTCTGAGGAATACCGCTGTTGTTATTGTTATTATCAGGTTCCCAGAAATTACGGTTGGCACCATTCTCATTGGACAGTCCGAATTTATTCAGGTCGCCTCTGCCAAAGTTGGAGCGCGGCGTGTTCGATCCAAGTGCGAAAACTGAGATTTTCTCACGACTGCTAAACTTGTTGAATAGCAACTCGCCTTCGTAGAAAGGTTTCGTTCCGGTATAGTCATCCCCGAGTGGGGTCAGTGCGAGATCCGAAGCACCGGATACACGTCCGAAATACCCTTTCTTTGCTTCTTCTTTCAGTTTTAGGTCCAGAACCTTGATCTTTTCATCTGAGCCGCCAATTGTTTCGTTATCCGTTTTCTCGTAGATCTGAACTTGTTCTACACCGTCCGCGCCCAGGTTCTTGGTTGCAACAGTCGGATCACTTCCGAAGAACTCGTCCCCGTCAACAAGTACTTTGTTGATCTCCTGTCCCTGTGATGTGATCTTTCCATCCTTGTCTATTTTGATCCCCGGTAATTTTTTCAGAAGATCTTCCACCACTGCGCCTTCTGCCACTTTAAAAGAGTCCGCTACATATACCAGAGTGTCTCCTTTGTAGAAGATCGGATTCTTGTTCGCATAGATCATTATTTCTTCAAGTTCCTTTGCTTTTGATGGCATTTTTACAGTTGGAATATTGATATCAACATTATCAGGAGACCCGAATATGTAGATGTTCTTATCATCAAACCGAGGATGCGAAATAACCATCGTGAACGTATCCACCGGAAATCCTGTGAGCGAAAACTCACCGTTCTTGTTTGTTCGGGTAAACCCAAGCAAAAGGGAATCCTTTA
The DNA here is from genome assembly GCA_046301895.1 of Flavobacteriia bacterium. Classification (GTDB taxonomy): domain Bacteria; phylum Bacteroidota; class Bacteroidia; order Flavobacteriales_D; family Crocinitomicaceae; genus M0103. Next base: position 1,406 of record JBKCJG010000054.1, on the reverse strand, counting down.
CGCGAACTGCCATGATCATCGCCTGATAGAGCGGTTGCGTGCCGGTAGTATCGTATACTGTTCCGGTGACCTTCATGTTCTGAGCGTTTACTCCTGTTGACATGAACACGAGGGTCAGTAACGTGAATACTTTTATAACATTCTTCATTCTTGCCTATACTTTTCGAGGTACAAGTATAAACAAACAGATTCGGGTAAAGTTTGCAAAAATGTCAAACGGCAGGATATTTTGCTTAAAGGTCGAGGATCGAGGTAAATTGGGCAGCTTCGTTCTTCGATCGCGAAATGCTTGAAGCAAACGTTACTTGATCTTCACCGAAAGTAAGACCTGGAACTTCAATCCGCGTTCATCCACCATGATCTCGTGCTCCACTTCCAATGGTGTTCCGACCATTGCTCTTTCATTTGCCAGGAGCTTTTTGATATCTCCTTCCTGGTATTGTACGGCCAATGAAGATGCAAAGCCATCCGGTGTATTTTCTCCCACAAGCAAGTATTTCAGGTTTCCACCTTCAGCAAAACCCTGAAAAGTTGTCTCAAATTCCGCTTCCTGGTTTATGATACGCATAGCTCGATCGATCGAAAGGTCTCGGGGTGATCTGGTTTGAAAAGCTTCTTTCGAAAGCTCATCCTCGAATGGAGCGAGACGCTCACGCGTGAAAACCGGTTTTTCGTTTTCATCGTAAAAGGTTAGTCGCTCGACAAAGGATGGGACTTTCAACTGATTATCGAAATACACCTCTTTCGTGGCAAATTTTTTCCCTTTGTCCACATAGAATGTGTACACTCCATAGTTTCCGGTTTTCACATCCGAGAACACCTCTTCGATCTTTACGACATTGTCAGCAGCATCCAGATATGCAACAGCCTCTTCACGTGAGCCGGCATTGTCATTGTAATCAAGACTGTTCATAACCTTGAGATCAGTATTGTTCTCGACAGCACCGATGCGGTCTTCATACTCCCCTTCATTTTCCAAACCGGCAACTTCGCTTTTATTTGGATCTTCTGTTTTTGTAGTATCAGACTGGCAAGCGGTCATAGTTGAGATAACCAGTAAAGCAAGGCAACTTAATTTTGTTTTCATGGCGCGTTATTTTTCCCGGATAATGTTAGCGACATACAAAAGTAACAAGAAGAATGAAAAACAAGAGGTTAGGTTGAACGGAGCCGTTGGAAGTTTTTTTACGTTTTATTTGGAATTGCTTTAAAGTGTGACTATCTTTGCAACGCATTCGAACAGATCATTGTTTGATTGAATAGAGTGCGGGGTGGAGCAGTTGGTAGCTCGTCGGGCTCATAACCCGAAGGTCGCACGTTCGAGTCGTGTCCCCGCTACTAAAAAGAAAAGCGCTGTTACGAAAGTAATGGCGCTTTTTCTTTTTCACTCATTCTCGTTCTGTTTC
>JBKCJG010000053.1:0-30223 GCA_046301895.1 Flavobacteriia bacterium | reverse complement strand
CGGGTATTCTTCAGCCGCCCGATGATCATGGTGATCTTTTTTCTGTTCTTCTTTAACCTCACACTATACAGAAAGCTGCCGGCGATCGCCTATTTTTCCAATAGTGTCATTTTCATCGGTGTCGTGATCTATTTCCTTTTATGGGCCCCGTTAATGGGGGTACACGATTATTATTTCGTCGCTGTGCTGGCGGTTTTCCCCGGAGTGGTTCTCCCTTTTATTTATTACCTGAGCAGGCAGCAACCGGATCTGTTTGAAGGAAAGTATACCAGGAATGCCCTGTATGTCTTCCTTGCTTTTAACTTCATCATTGCCCTGAGTACGGTCAAATTGAAGACGACGGCGAAAAAAGGAGACTATGTAATCATGGAAAGCGCTTTTGTGAATCGGATGAAATGGTTCAACAATGACGGGGATAAATGGAGACACATGGAGGTCCTCGGTAAAAAGATGGATGACATGGGCGTTCAAAAGCCCGACAAGATTATTTGTTTGAGCGATAATTCGTTCAATGCCTCTTTGTTTTTGATGGGGAGGGATGGTTGGACCAACTTTGAACCGATCCGGAATGTTGAGCGAATTGATTTTTACCGATCCAAAGGAGCCAAATACCTGGTTATACGGGACAGCGATAAAGGGGACTATTTGTTTCTTGAACCGATCATAACCAAGGAGATCGGCAGAAGCGGCGATGTAGCGATCTATAAGTTGTAGGCAAGGGATTTCGGCTATTCAAAAACAGCGAATTCTAACTTCTTCAATCCGTCTTTTGGTTATCTTTACCCATTATTAAATGTGAACGATGTACAACACTATTTTAACTGAACAGAAGGGACACGTCTTGTTGATCACGATCAATCGTCCTTCGCAATTGAACGCTTTGAACAAAGAAACGATCGAAGAACTTCACCGTGCATTGGTATCCGGAGATGAGGACTCCGGAACTGGTGCGATCATCCTGACAGGTTCAGGGGACAAGTCTTTTGTTGCCGGTGCGGACATCAAGGAATTTGCCGATTTTTCGATTGCTCAGGGCGGCGAACTTGCTTTTAACGGCCAGAAGACCTTGTTCAGTTTCATCGAAACACTTTCAACACCTGTGATCGCTGCAGTGAATGGGTTTGCACTCGGAGGTGGTTTGGAATTGGCAATGGCATCGCATATTCGTGTCGCTTCTGCAAATGCACGCATGGGGCTTCCTGAAGTTTCGCTTGGCGTCATCCCGGGATACGGAGGCACTCAGCGTTTGGCGCAATTGGTTGGTCGCGGAAAAGCGAACGAAATGGTCTTTACTGCAGGAATGATCAAAGCAGATGAAGCACTGAGCTGGGGGTTGGTAAATCATGTTGTTGAACCGGAGGAGTTAATGGCAAAATGTGAAGAGATCGCCGCAAAGATCCTGAACAATTCGGGAACGGCAATTGCATCAGCCATCCGTTCTATCAATGCGAATTATGAGGATGGTGTGAACGGTTACGATGTTGAAGTAGAAGAGTTCGGCAAGTGTTTTGGAACAGCGGATTTCAAAGAAGGCACGGCGGCTTTCCTCGAAAAGCGAAAGCCTAATTTCAGAAATTAATGGGCAACCCAATAAAAAAATTATTGGGTCAAACGGCTGTATATGGTCTGTCGAGTATCATCGGCAGACTTTTGAATTATTTATTGGTACCACTCTATACCGAGGTATTTCACCAACCCTCGGATTACGGGGTGGTTTCCGAACTCTATGCCTGGGTTGCTTTTCTGATCGTCTTTCTGACCTTCGGGATGGAAACCGCATTCTTCAGGTTTCTTCAGGAAAAAGAAGACAAGGACAAGGTGTTTCTCAATGGTTTTCTGACAGTAATCGGAGTCAATGTGGTCTTCTTCCTTCTGCTGCTGTTCTTCAATCAGGACATTGCGGATATGATGCTTTACTCGGAACACAACGAGTACATCATTTTACTTGGAGCGATCGTTTGTATCGATGCTGTAACAGCCTTGCCAATGGCAAAATTAAGAGCGGAAAATAAAGCACTCCAGTTCGCAGGTATCCAATTTGCGTCGATCGCTGTGAATATCGGGCTGAACCTTTTCTTCATGTTGGGAATCTTCGATCCGGCCAGACCCGAGGAAGGTGTGCTTTTCATTCTGTTTGCCAACCTTTTTGCATCACTCGTCAAGCCACTGTTATTGTACCGCCATTTCCTGAACTTGCGTCTGAACTTCGATCTGGAACTCGCCAAAGAAATGGGAGTCTATGCGATTCCGCTTGTAATAGCAGGTTTTGCCGGGATCGTTAATGAAACCATCGATCGAATTCTGCTAAAACACATACTCTATGATGGAGTCAATGTGGCCTCGCTCAAATATGCCGAAGGGGAGGTCGGGATCTACAGTGCATGCTATAAATTAGCCATGCTCGTAACGATCTTATTGCAAGCATACCGTTATGCAGCTGAGCCTTTTTTCTTCGCACAAATGAAGAACGAAGAGAAGAACAAGGTCTATGCGAAGGTCATGAACTATTTCGTTGCGATGGTCTGTTTTGTGTTCCTTTTCGTTTCCCTGAACATTGATGTTTTTAAACACTTCATTCGAAACGAAGCTTATTGGGTTGGATTGGGAGTCGTTCCGATCCTTTTGTTGGCGAATGTCTTTTTGGGAATCTATTACAATCAGTCCATCTGGTACAAATTGAGCGGTCAAACTAAATTTGGGGCTTATATTGCCATTGGAGGTGCCTTTCTTACAATTGTCATCAACGTGATCTTCATCCCAATATATGGATTCTATGCGAGTGCATGGGCAACATTGCTCGTTTACGCCTGCCAGATGATCGCCTCTTATCTACTTGGTCAGAAGTATTATCCGATCAAGTATAATTTGCGAAAGTTCTGGTTATATCTCGGGGTTGCCTTACTGTTTTACCTGATCACTGTGGTACTCTCCATGGAGGGGCCAATGGGGAAATTCCTCGTTCATAACATGTTGATCCTACTTTATGCCGGCTTGGTCTATTCACTTGAAAAGCCGAATTTCAGAAAAGGCTGAGTGTTCTGTTAATTCTTTTGTTGATTTCTCTGGTAAAAGCCGCTGAACCTCAGCATTGAAATGTTTAATTTTGTTTATGAACCAAATCAGATGCAAGTAAAGATCATCAATCATTCGAAACATTCGTTACCGGCCTATGAGACATCCTCATCAGCGGGGATGGATGTGCGTGCTAACCTGGATCAGTCGATAGTGCTTCTGCCGATGGAGCGGGCTCTGATAAAAACAGGATTGTTCATGGAGATTCCGGTCGGATTTGAATGTCAGGTGCGACCGAGAAGTGGTCTGGCTTTGAAAAAGGGAATTACGGTATTGAATTCACCTGGAACCATCGATGCAGATTACCGCGGCGAGGTAGGCGTGATATTGATCAACTTGTCCAACGAAGCATTTACAGTGGAGGATGGCGAGCGCATTGCGCAATTGGTTTTTGCTCCTGTTCCACAAGCAGAGTGGGTAGAGACGACCGTTCTGACAGACACCGAACGAGGTGCGGGAGGATTCGGAAGTACGGGAGTGAAGTAAATTGAAAGATTTGTGATTCTGGATTTAGAATTCGAAATGATATTGAAGAGGGATCGGTAATTTGAAAATCGAGAATCCCGAATAATAAATTAAGAAAATGAATATAATCGTTCCAATGGCAGGTCGCGGAAGCCGCCTTCGCCCACATACATTGACAGTTCCGAAACCGCTGGTTCCTGTTGGAGGGAAACCGATCGTTCATCGTTTGGTGGAGGATATTGCGGCAGTTTGTGCTGAAAAGATCGATGAAATCGCATTCGTGATCGGAGATTTTGGTGATGAAGTTGAAAAGGAACTGATCGCAGTCGCTGAAAAACTGGGAGCGAAAGGATCGATCCATTATCAGGACAAGCCTCTGGGAACGGCACATGCGGTGCTTTGCGCGAAAGAAAAATTGGAAGGACCTGTTGTGGTGGCTTTCGCAGATACACTTTTCAAAGCGAACTTTAAGATCGATCCAACTGATGACGGGATACTTTGGGTTAAGCAGATCGATGATCCAAGTGCGTTTGGTGTGATCAAAATGAACGAGCAGGGCGAGATAATTGATTTCGTGGAAAAACCGAAGGAATTCGTATCAGACCTCGCGATGATTGGGATCTACTATTTCAAGGATGGTTTGCGTTTGCGCAAGGAATTGGAGTACCTGATCGATAACAATGTGATCAAGGGGGGTGAATACCAGTTACCGGATGGTCTTCGTCGTTTGACAGAAGCAGGGTACAAATTCAAGCCGGGAGAAGTAATCGAATGGCTCGATTGCGGAAATAAGGAAGTGACCGTTCACACAAATCAGCGTGTATTGGAATACGATTTCGAGAACAACCGAAAAATGGTTTCCGAAACGGCGGAAATCATCGATTCAGTTATCATTCCTCCTTGTTTTATTGGCGATCATGTTGTGATTGAGAATTCAGTTGTTGGTCCTCATGTTTCGCTTGGAAAAGACACGCGTGTGATCAATTCCGTGATAGCAAATTCAATTGTTCAGCAAAATGCGGACTTAGCAAACGCTGTTTTGGCGAATTCAATGATAGGTTCACATGCAGTATATGTCGGTTCGGCACGTGATTTGAGTCTCGGCGACTATTCAACCGTCAACGAATGAGGTTAACACACGTCATAGTATTTGTTTCGCTTGTCTTTCTCTCGGCTTGCGGTTCCTTCAAAAACAAGGGAAAGGAAACGAAGGAGTTCTCAGCGATGGAGTATCCATACATTGAAGCCTTTCACGAGGGTGTTCGCCTAAAAACGAGAGGTCAGATCACAGAGGCGATCACCATGTTCGAAAAATGCCTCGCCATGAAACAGGATGATGATGCCGTTTACTACGCATTGTCTGAATTGTATCTGATGAAGAGTGAACCGATCCGTTCTGTCGAATATATTCAGAAAGCTGCGAAACTGGACCCAAAGAACATTTGGTATATACAGGAGTTGGCATATATGTACGTTGAGCAGGGGAATAATTCGGAAGCCGTAAAGAATTTTGAGCTCCTTGTAAAGGAACAGCCACAAAATGTGGAATGGCTATACGGCTATGCAGAATGTCTTGTCAAAGTCGGGAAAGTTGCGGAAGCGATCAAAGCATTGGACAGGACTGAAGATCAGATCGGAGTATACCCCGATCTGTCGATTCAGAAGTTCAAGTTGTACGTACAGATCAAGCAGCCGGAGAAAGGAATCCAGGAGATCGAGGCTGCAAGGAAGATCTTTCCCGATGACCCTAGCCTTCTTGCCACCCTGGTTGATTATTATTTTCAGACGGGAAAAGAAGTTCGGGCGGTATCCTTACTCGAAGACTTAGTGAAAGCAACTCCTGAGAACGGTCGCGCGCATCTCGCTCTTGCCGATGTGTACCGGCAGCAAGGAAAACAAGCAGAAGCATACGTGGAATTGAAGAAAGCATTTACGTGTGATGATGTGGAACTTGACACCAAGATGAAGATCCTTATCAACATTCACGAATCGAGTTACAAAATCGATCCTGAAGTGTATGAATTGGTTGAATTATTGGTTATACAATTCCCACTGGAAGCAAAAGCGCATTCCATCAGAGGTGATTATATGCTCCGCGCAGAAAAAGAAGACGAAGCACTAAAGTCATACAAAGAGGCCCTGAAATATGACAAGAAACAATATCCGATCTGGAATCAGGTATTGATCATGGAGTACCAACGCACGCAGTTCGAGGAACTTTATGCGGATAGCAAGGTGTGTCTTGAGTATTTCCCGACCGTTGCTACGGTGTATTTGTTGAACGGTGTAGGCGCTGTGCAAACCAAACGTTTTGATGAAGCTATTAACGTGCTCGAGACCGGGAAGGAATTGGTCGTGAACGATAAGGCGCTGGAATCAGAGATGTTCGGTCAGTTGGGAGAAGCATATTTTCAGAAAAATAATATCGCAGAAGGCAAAACCAACTATGACAAAGCATTGAAGCTTGATCCTAAAAGTGCATTACTGAAGAATAACTATGCGTACCGACTTGCGCTTGCGAGAGCTGATCTTGACAAAGCATTGACAATGATCGATGAGGTGTTGAAGGAGGGCAGTGAATCAGCACATTATCTCGACACCAAAGGATTTGTACTTTTCCAGCAGAACAAGTTTGCGGAAGCAATGCAATTGTTCGAAAAAGCCTTTGCATTGCGATCAAATGACAAGATCATTACGGAACATATTGGTGATGGTTATCTGAAGACCGGTAACAAGGAAAAAGCAGTCGAATACTGGAAAAAAGCCCGGGAGCTTGGTTCAACCAATAAGAACCTGGACAAAAAAATTGAAAAAAAGGAGTACTATGAACCGATCTATTAAGTTATACATGCTTTGCGGGACATTGCTCCTTTTGGGTTCCTGTGCGAAAAAGCTCACGGAAGTGGAGAATGAAAAACTTCCACGAAGGAAGACGCAGGACCTTATAGAAGTAATGGACAGTTTATCCCACCGAAAGCCGAATTTCTTCTATACCAAGATCAGTACGGATTTTGCTGATACGAATAGAAGTATTTCGTTCAAAACGTCGGTACGTATGGTAAAAGACAGTGCCATTAACACGCTGATCACCTATGCGAAGATCCCAATTGTAAATTCGATTATTACGACAGACACTGTTACAATCGTGAATAAGCGCGATAAGTGTTACATTATTCAGAGTTTGAGTTATATCAAGGAAAATTTCGGGATCGATTTCAACTACAGAAACCTGGAGGAATTGATCCTGGGAATGCCTTTGGATTATGATACTACCCAGAAATATTTCCAGATCAATGATCCGTATAATTATACGATCTCATCACACAAGAAACGTGAACTGAAGAAGCTGGAACGCCTTGAAAGACATGAACCGGAGAAGGAAGACATTATCATCAAATATTTCCTGACGGATGATGCACATGGTTTGAAGGGAATGTTTATTGAGAGTCCAACGGACTCCACAACGATCAAAGTAGATTATTTGAGCAGAGAAATGGTGCAGGATTATTCAATTCCAAAAACGGTAGATATTGTTATTACCTCTCCACGCAACCAGATGCGCATTGCACTGGATTATGATAAGGCCGAGATCGACCAACGGCAACCTTTATTTCTTGTAATACCCGAAGGCTATGAGAAGTGTGAGTAATATTGTTTTAATGATCCTGCTGTTTTGCTCTTTTGGAGCAACAGCACAGTCGACCAGCGAAAAGCTGAAGAAAGAGCAGCAACGTCTTGAAAAGAAGATTTCAAATACGCGTTCCCTGCTCGATAAGACAAAAAATAATACGGAGGCGTCTCTGAATGAGCTTCAATTGATCGAGAATCAGATTCGGTTCCGCGAGGAACTGGTGATGAACTTTGACAATCAGGTGCGTGGTGCTGACGTCAAAGTAAAAGAAAAAGATAGCGAGATAAAGGACCTTCAGGCAAAACTGACACGACTGAAAGAACAGTACAAACGTTTGCTCCTTTATGCTTACAAACACCGCAACAAGTTCGGTCGGTTGATGTTCATTTTCTCGTCCACCAATTATAATGAGGCGATCAAACGGACGAATTATCTGGAGCGCATAGCCGATATCCAAAAGAAGCAATTCCTTATCATTCGCCAACATCAGAGTCTGATCACAGAGGAGATCAGTACGATCAAAAAGGAGAAGGAATACAAGATGCAGATCCTGGATGAAAAAAAGCGGGAAAAGGCATCAATCGAGCTGGATAAGCGGAAACAGGAAGCCTCGTACCGAAAGTTCAAACAGGAAGAAACGAAATTGCTTGCGCAGCTGAAGGAAGACGAAAAGAAGAAGGACGTCCTGAAGCAGAAGATCAGTGCGGCTATCCAGAAAGAGATCGCAGATGCAGAAGCGAAACGCAAAAAAGCCGAGGAAGCGGCCGCTGCTGCAAAAAAGAAGAGCACGCCTGCAGAGACTTCGGGGAACTCTTCTGCTACCTCAACATCCGGATCCAAGTCGGAGGGCAAAGGGCCCAAAGAAGTATCCTTTACAGAGACCAAAGAATCTGCGGCATTGGGGAAAAGCTTTGAAGCCAGCAAGGGAAAGCTTCCATGGCCCGTTGACAAGGGAACGATCACAGAAGGATTTGGGAAGAATCCGCATCCAACGCTGGATAATGTCTTTACGAACAACAATGGGATAGATATTAGTGCGCCAAAGGGTGCGCAAGTTCGATCCGTGTATGAAGGAGAGGTGACCAGCGTCTTGAATATTCCGGGTGCAGGAAAAGTTGTGATCATTAAACACGGGAATTACAGGACGGTTTATTCAAATCTTCAGGAATCCTATGTGAAGATCGGATCGAAAGTATCAACAAAACAAGGAATCGGATCGCTCCTGGTCCCGGAAGGCAGTTCGGTATCTGTCTCACATTTTGAGGTACATCAGGTCATCGGTACGGCTGTGCAATGTCTGAACCCTACTTTATGGATAGCACATTGATGAAAAAACTCACTTGTCTCATTTTCTGGATCGGCTGGAGTGCAGTCTTTTCACAGGATACGCTCAGTATTTGTTCGTTTAACATTCAATTCCTGGGTCATTTTCAAAATCGCGAGAATACTGTACTGGCAAATATTCTCAAAGCGCACGACATTGTTGTAGTTCAGGAAATGGTGGCAGCACCGGTGAATGGGAACTATCCCGACGGTACCGCCTACAAACAGGACAACGAGAGCGCAGCGTTCCTGCAGGAGATGGAGAAGAAAGGCTTCAGCTACTGGATGTCCCAGGAAGATACCGGTCCAACGAAGAACCATACACCAACAACGGCAAGTGAATGGTGGATCGTTTTTTATAAAAAAGACAAGGTATTACCGGATACAAACCGTTGCAAGGGTTTTGTCTCGGCTCCATTGGTTGCCAACCCTGTTTATGAAAGGGTCCCTTATGCATTTTCGTTCAAGGCTGTAAATGGACCTCTTAATTTCACGTTGGTTTCGGTACACTTGAAGCCGGGCGATGGAAAGGAAGAAAAGGAAACGCGCCAAAACGAATTGAAGGAGCTTTTCCGATGGACTTCTGCGCAAATGGAGTCCAACAAAGATTTTTTTGTGCTCGGCGATTGTAATATCTACGATCGCTCCGAATTTTCAGCATTCAAGGAAAAGGATGTTTACAGTCTCAACGATGACTGTCTCAGCACGAATACCAAGATGTATGAATCGAAGGACAAGGGTAAGCCGTATGACCATGTTTTTTACACGTCATATTCCCGGCAGGATCTGGTGAACGGCTCTTTTGAAGTGGTGGATCTCATGAAAGAGATCAAGAATTACAGCAAGCCCGGGCAATTTTCCCTAACGCCATACATTCATGATGAATTTCGCACGATGTTCTCCGATCACGTGCCTGTAACCTTCAAGCTGTTAACCGGAAAAGATACGGATCTATAGATCAAAACTGATCGATAAACTTGTCGAGCGCTTTCTCGAGGTCTTGTTCGGACCAAGGTTTCGCAATGAATTTTTCAAGCAGTCCCTCTTCAAGCAGTTGGTGTACAATGGTATTGTTAGCCTGCCCGGATAACATGAAAAATTTGATGGCTGGATGCTTTGCTTTTATTGTTCGGATCAGCTGAGCACCATTGATATGGGGCATTTGATAATCAACAACCATGAATATCACACTGATGCCGTACTCCACTATTTTATCTACCCCTGCTTCTACATCCTGAGGGTTGGTGAACGTCTCAACAAAAGTGGATTCGGTATTAAAGATTTTCTTTAACTGAAAACTGAGTAAATCAACAATGACCGGTTCGTCATCTACACACACAATCGCGTAATTCATCTTAATTTATTCAAAAGTGAAATGGAAAACAGTTCTACTATCCTTACTTGTAACAAATATAGCTCCATTATGTTCATCAACGATCTCTTTAACAATGTTAAGTCCAAGACCTGTACCCATGGACTGCTCCTTTGTGGTAAAGAACTTATTGAAAATATTCGGTAATATTTCGTGCGGGATCTCAGGGCCGTTATTCGCGATGAGCACATGGGTTTTTTCGTTTTCAGAAAAGATCCGGATGTTAATTTCGCCCTGGCCTTCCATCGCATCAATTGCATTTTTTATGATGTTCGACCAGATCTGGTACAATTTCGATTGATAGGACGTTATTTTGATGGTTGCATCACTCTCGATAGTGACGTTGATCCCTTTCGTCAAGTAATGCTGAAAAACACTCAACACTGTTCGAATGCTCTCTTCCAAAACAATTTCTTCCAGCTCTTCCTTTTTCCCTTCTTTGATGTAAAATCGTAAATTTCGGATGACATCAGAAGCTCTTTCGGCTGAGTGTGAAATTGAGTCGATGAACGTGCGAATGACCAACGTATGGTACATAAGGTCAATGAGACCTAATTTGTTGGTTTGTTTTAGGAGATAAGAGACAAGATCATGATCATTGAGGTCTACCCGACATTTCACAAGACCATCGATCAGTTGGTTTCGATCGGGCGCCTGATAGGCATAAATCTCTGTGAATTGTTTTTGCCAACTGTCTTTTTCCTGCATGGACTTCAGAACGCCAACAGAAAGGTTTGTCTTTACGGAAGCTCTTTTGAAGGCCCAAAGTAACTGTTCTTGATTGAAGCCGCCCAATGTTTCACTGAATAATTTTTCGATGGTATATGCAATACTTTCTGATGCCGCTTTTATGGAGCCGATTGGGGAATTAAGATCATGTGTGATGTTTGCAGTCAGTTCGCCAACCATTGCCATCTTGTCAATATTCGCGAGCATTTGAGTAAGCTCCTGATTCTGAGCTGTTTTTATTAAAACCTGACCTTCGAGCTCATTGTTCATATTCGAGATTAGTACATTTTGTTCCTGAATATCATTGAAATTCTTGATTGCCATGTAACCACTACTCACTATTTGGGAAAACAATGTGAGCAATAACATCTCCTGCTCGCTCGGAATGGCCGAGGAAGATACGAAATCCACTCCAATATATCCGACACATTCCTCGTTGTTCATGCACGGAAATGAATAAAACGATTTCACGGAAAGATCAAGAAGTTCAGTTTTGTATCTTCCATCTTCGAGTAAACTTGTATCCTGAACCAGAACAGGGTCGCCCTGCAGGTGATTATTCAGACGCCATGATGGCAATATATCAAGGTCAATTTGCTGATGCGTCAACGCAAGTGGCTCGCAACCTGATTCAACCCATTCACTCTGAAGGGACATGGAATGATCCGGATGATTGTACGTCATGAAATATGCTCTCTCGGCCTTGAGGTGTTTACCTATAATTTCAAGATTACGAAGTACGTTTTCCTGGAAAAAATCGCTGGATATTCCAACAAACGAGGTTGTAATATCATTTAGCAGTCGCATGAATTCGATCTGCTCGTTGAGATCCCGTTGGGTGTTTTTCAGGGCTGTGACATCGAGACCGTATCCCACAACATATTGTGACGCTTTTCCTGGTTTTATAATTGGAGCGAATTGTCTCTGTACTGTTTTGATTTTGCCGTCTTCAATAGGATACTCTTCTTCCCATGAAATAATCTGGCTCTCCTCTTTCGCTCTGTTGAACCTTGACCTTCGAAGATCCGCTATATCGTAAGAAATATTCCTGAAATCACAATAATCGTAGTCTGTTTTTCCGATCAGGAAATTCCTAACCTCGTCATTTCGGATTCCTTGTTTGTTGATATACAGGTATTCATGTTGCCAGCTAAATACAGCAATATCAATGGGAAAGTAATCAAATATGGTTTCGTAAAACTCCTTGAGTTCCTCAGCCTTCGTTTTGAACTCAGAAATATTTGCTACATAAAGATTGATGTATCTTCGTTCCGGTAGATTGATGAAGTTTATGTTATATGAATTGGAATTCCTTGTGAAGTTAAGAAATGCCTGTTCGTTGCCGTTTTGGATGATCTTTTTGAGCTCGGTTGTGAATTCGGAATCCAGGCTCTTTTTGTTCTCAAAGCTGAAATCTTTTATGAAGGTCGCCAGTGCTGCCTCGTTACAGTACAAGAGGGTTAGGTCATGATCTATTCTCAGGATAGGATTTGGGTTTTCATCCGGAAAACGCGCAAGCTCTTCCAAATCAACCGATAGTTTCTCCAACCGTTCCTTTTCACTTTTTAGTAAAAGGTTATTCTTTCTGAGGGTTAGCAGATTTATCACACTGTTTGAGAGTATTTTCAGCGCTTCGATCTGTTGATCTGACAATTCTCCCGGCTGATCATCAATGACACACAATGTACCCAACGAAAAGCCATCCGTATCATTCAACGGAATCCCTGCGTAGAAGATGACGTGCGGATCACCGGTTACGAGTGGATTGTCGCTGAAACGCGCATCCTCTCTCGAATCGTTGATAATGAACGGTTTATCGGGAGTATTGATGGCGTGACCGCAAAATGATACCGACCGTGGTGTTTCCGGCGCACTCAGACCTTGTTTTGATTTGAACCATTGCCGATCATTGTCGATAAGACTGATCAATGCGATCTTCTTTCCGCTGATCTGCGCTGCCAGTTTTGTAATATCATCGTATTCGGATTCTTCCAGAGTATCGAGGATCGCATAACTGTCCAGTGCTTTCTGACGTTCAAACTCGTTTTCAGGTATATTTGGTTCAAGCATATTTTTTGCGTCGAAATGGCCCCAGTGAAAATTTCAACCAAATTACGACATATTGCGTAATCTAGCCCAAATTTTTGGCATTAAAAATATAATAACTATTTGGATATGAACACCACTTCTACTCTTCAGATAGTGCTATCTTTGCAATAAAAAAAGTGTTATGTCGAACAAAGAATTTTTTTTAGCGTGTCTCCAGGCGGAGTTCAAAGCAACATATGATATAGTTGCAGCAATCCCTTTCGATGAGGCGGGTTACCGTCCCCATGAAAGAAGCAGAAGTGCATACGAGATCGCTGAACACATCATTGCGCACGCACTTGATTTCGGGGTAATTCTGAACAACGATAAATGTGATGAGTGCCTGGTTCTGCCATTCTCGTCTTCACAGGATGGCGCCGAACAATTGAAATTACACTGGGACAAGGCAATTGAAGTATTGTCGGATTACAGTGATTCCAAATGGAATGAGGAATCTGTTGAACTGCTGGTTAACGGGAATCCACTTCTGACCATGCCCAGGGCCAACATGATGTGGTTCTTCCTGTTCGATATTATTCATCATCGCGGTCAGCTATCAACCTATATCCGTCCAATGGGAGGAAAGAATCCGGCTGTCTACGGTTACAGTGCAGACACGATTTAAGCCTTAGGAAGTGCCTGAAGCTTTCGTTCGAAAGCTATAATTACTGCACACATGGCCCAGATAGGGACCGCAGCTTTGTCTGTGTCGAGGAAGTTGTTCAATACTCCATGAACGAAATAGGTCGTAAGAGCAAGGATCATACTGAGTAACAATGTGCGCGTTTCGGGGTCTTCTTGCGGCCAGCTGTTGTACAACGTGATTCCTTTGTAGAAGATCGCTGCAACGATCAGAAGCATTGAAAGCATTCCAATGAGCCCCATTTCTGCAAGTGGGCCTAAATATTCACTGTGTGCGTTCCCGAGATTGCCAAAGTTCGTAGAAATGATCGTGAGGTTTTCCGGTTGCTGAAAACGGGCATATTCGAAGGCATATGTTCCGGGACCGAAGCCAAAGAACGGACGCTCTTCGAACATCGCGATGGCACAGGACCATCGGTTTATGCGCTCAAGGTTCGATGCATCGGTGGTGACATTCGTGGCAGATTGCAAACGCTCGCCAAAGTCTTCGGTGGTATGTTCGTATTTGTTCTGTTCGAGTTCCATCTGAATAGCATCCCAGGAAAAGAAGAGGACTGTACCGGCTGTCAACGCTATTCCTGCGATAAGACTGAACTTGATCTTGAAGTGGATCAATAACCAAACACCGATCGCGGCCATCACACTCAGCCATGCTGCACGCGTGTATGAAAAGTAAAGCCCAAGTATGCCGATGAAAAGCATTCCGAGGATGACTGCCTGAACAAGGGGCGTGTGTTTTTTAGAGAAATAGAGTCCGAACATGATTGGCACCACCAGTGCCACGATCGCACCGTAGATCGTATGGTCTTTGAAGAATGGCCACATGACCCAATGACTTTCCTTTTCACCGAAACGATAGCTTGCATGCTGCAACAGGGTATAGAGGATAACGACTGTCATTCCGATGCAGAAAAGCCATAGGAATCGCTTAACATTGATCAGGTTACGAAAGATATATGTTCCAAAGACCAGGACCGGGACAATGAACCATAGTCGTGCCAGGAGGAATTTGAACGATGCTACAGGATTTGAACTGGTGATGGAAGTGATAAATACCCAGAACAGGTAAAAACCAACGGCCCATAGTATGTAATTCTTCCAAATCTGAGGGTCAAGAAACGGTTTGCGAAACTGCATCATCGTGAAGAGCAGCATGAATCCGAACAACATTGGTTCTGTTGGAAGGAAAAGACCAAAACTGTTGGTCCACTCTTCAATATTGATGGATATGGGTGTTAGAAGGGCAAGACTAAGAAAGGTCCACTCCGAATAGTAAAGGGCAAAATAGATGGCCATTAATCCGACGGGGAACAGGGACAGATACCCTTGATCGTTCCAGGTGAAATAAGCGGAGATCATAATGTAAACGAGCCCCGCAATGAGGAAAGCACTATTTCTGAGAAGGAACTGCACTATGCGATCTTCTTCAACTCTTTCAATCGGTCTGCGATCAATAGCGCGAAGACCATGAATACAAAGGCTCCCATTGTTGAGAGCAGCACGACGATCAAACGTTTCGGTTTATCCTTTTTGTCTGCAACAACGGCACGTTCTACGACGAACTTGTGGTTAAAGACTGCATTCGCATCGGACTCGGCTTGTTCATAGGATACCATGAACTCTTCCAGTTTCATGATCTTTTCGTTCCGGATGAATTCCAATCCGTCGAAAAGCGAACCGAACTCGATATTCACGTCGATCAAGCGTTTTATTTCAGCCTTTTCGGCAGCACTTTTTGAGTCTACATATGCCTGATAAAGGTTTGTACGACCATCGAGCGATACAACGCCGAGAGCACTTAACGAATCCAATTGGGCAAGCACGGCATCACGGTCCTGAATAAGCTGTTGCAATTTGCGTTTGTTGACTTCGAAAGCAGGGAAAGTACGTTCTGCAACCATGGCATTCTTCACTGTATCGATCAGCTCCACAACCTTGTTCGCCATCGCTGCGGCCAGCTTAGGATCGCGGTCGAGCACGTCGATCTGGATAGAACCATAGCGTGTTCTGACGAACAGGAAATGATTGTTATACGCTTTTACCAGCTTGTAATGTTTGTTTGCATCGTTTGCATCGATCTCGTAATGCTTCATCAAGTTGAACTCTTCCACGATCTTGTCACGGATGCGGGAAGAAGAGAGGATCTGTACCAATTGTTCAGCGTGCTCCTCTTCACCGAAGTCCATCGCAGCGGCCTTGGCATTTCGCTGTTCGGAAAAGGATACCGTGCTCGTAGCTGCAGGGAAGACCACTGCAGTTGAACGGTAGATCGGTGTCATCAGCAGGGAAACGATCAAAGAAACAACACCAGCGGCTCCGGTCACGATCGTTAAGATCTTCCTTTTCCGCCAGATGAAGATCAATAGGTTTTGACGTTCTTTTTCCAGCTCAATAACTTGTTCGGTCATTCGTTTTTGTTTTTAAGTAGTGCGAAATTAGTTAAAAATCATGGTTTAAGAGTAAACCGTGATCTCGGTATCATTAACTCGAAAGGTGCCGAAATATTTTAATCGCTTCAGAGATTTTCTTTGAAGGTTTTTCGCAAACCGCGTAGATCGATAAGTTTCAGTGCGATCATGCCGAATAGACCGGTAAGTAGGAACAGAAAAAGAGAACCCTTCCCGGAAGGGAACATCCAAACGCAGGCAAGCAGAATACCGGCAAAGAGGCTGTAGGAGATCATTTCCCTGAACGAAAAGGCGATGGAGAATTTTCGATGGCAATGAAGGGCCTGCACAACAGATGTGAATGTTTGAGTTACGAGAGTTGCGAAGGCAGATCCGGCGGCACCGTATTCCGGGATCAAAAGTGCGTTGAAGATCACGTTGATCACAATGCCGATGGCTGAGATCCTGTTCAGGAATCGGAGATCGCCACTTGCCGTTAGCAACGTTCCATAGATCAAGCTAATGCTCATTCCAACAAAACCCCACATGATGAATTGAAAGGACGGAACCGTGTGATCGATATCCGTTCTGTAGAGCATCCCTAAGATGCTCTCAGCATCCAGTAAGCATGCGAAAGCGATAATTATCGACCCGCCGAGCAAGAGGTCGCGTGATGTTCTGAGGAGCGGTTCGATCCCTGATGGATTCATTTTTAAAAGCCTTGAAAAGACAGGAAACAGCAGATTCGAGAAGATCATGGCAAACATGAAGAATGCATCAAAGAAACGGAACCCTTTTGCATAAATTCCGGACTCGTATGAACCGTTTGGATGCAATCTTTCGAGCATCACAGAATCTGTCCGTGTGTAGATCATCATTAAAAGGATCAACACCGTGTAGGGGTAGCTCTTACGAAGTATTGCCAGCGAAAACACCCAGTCGAAATGAAATTTCGGCAGACCGATCTTTGCTACAAGCAGTATAAACGCCAGAACGAGTGTAAAAGCATAACAGATCGTTTGAATATAGATGAACCATTCGATCCGGAAATCTCCCGAATTTGCGGTGCTGATCAACATGTAACCGCAGATCAGGATCAAAAGTCCCCGATCCATTACAGAGACAAGTGCATCCGTTTTGAAAAGGTGCAGTCCGCCGAAATGACTTCGAAAATAGGCGATCAACGTAACAAGTAACTGATTGAAAACAAGTATGGATAACAGCCATAATTCATCTCCGCGGTAACCGATCCCGGCACCGATTGCCATTGTAAGGATAGCGTAGATCACAAATAAGATCAGGCGAAAACTGAAAAGCTTACCCAAATAGCGTGAGACGATATGGGGATACTGTGCAATCTGTTTTGTTGTGAAATTGTTGATCCCGAGGTCGGCAACAATATTGAACAGAAAAGACAGGTTTAGCAACGAGAAATACAAACCATACGCATCCGTCCCAACCCTATCCTGTACTTGCGCATCGATGGCAAATATAGCAAATGGTTTGACCAACAAATTAAGGAGGATGATCAGTATCAGATTGGATACGAATTTCTTTTGCATGCGTGAATTTAACGCAAAAACCTCCGATTAATTGGAGATGAAGATAAAATTTTGATGCTTGTGACGCGCGGGCTCATAGGGTACCAGTTTCTCACGTTCCACCACATGTGCTTTGTAATTCAAACCGGATAAGAGATCAAAACACTTGCTGCGGTTCTCGTTTTCCCAGAGTTCTGCGTAGATCAACGGATGGTTCGATTCCAGAATGCGCTTACCACCTTTCAAGGCGTAGTACTCGAAATTCTCAATGTCGATCTTGATCCCCTGGATCGGTTCTCCGTTCAGAATATTGTCCAGCGTATCCAACGGAACATTGTATTCATCGCCTTCGTTCCATTCTGTGATCGACTCGTGTTTCACGTGGCTCAGTCCCTGCATTTTGGTTTTGCGGTCATGGGGAAGGATCATTTTTACCTTACCTGTCGATTCGCCCACAGCCGTCTCATGGATCCGGATCTTTTTAAGGTTATATTTCGCCACGATCTTTTTCAATACTGAAAGGTTCTCGGGTATTGGTTCGAAGGCATGTATCGTAGAGTTTGGGAGCTTGTTGGCCAGGTGTACGGTCATGATTCCGATGTTGGCACCTACATCAAGTACTGCACCATCTCCGTCTTTCAGCATTGACAGGAAATGGAAGAAATCCTTTTCCTTCGCATCCGATCGCAGCGTTCGGATCTTGAAAAGTGCGAACACATAGAGATAGGTTCTGAAACCCATTAATTTTTGCAGTATGTACTTGAGGCGGTTCTTCACTTTGCTTTTAAACGCCGCTAAGTTAGGAAAAGTTGGCGGATAAACCCGCTATAACTTCAAAAGAAGGGCATGGAAACAGAGATATCTGTGCAAAGCAAACAGCTGAATAACCATTAAGAAGACGTCTGAATTCACCGTACCATCAACTACACACCGCGATGCTTTTTTAAACAGTTCGTGATTCGGGCATGTGCTATTTGACCACAAATTTAAACCCTTTTCCATGCACGTTCATGATCTCGATTGCCGGGTCTTCTTTCAATAGTTTGCGCAGCTTTGCGATGTAGACATCCATACTGCGACCGTTGAAATAGTTGTCGTCACCCCAGATAGCGCGAAGTGTTGCCTGACGGTCCAGAATTTCATTTTCGTTCTTAACCAATAGCTCCAGCAATTGATTTTCTTTCGTTGTGAGTTTCTTTGTGCCTTCGGAAAGATGCAAGAGCCTTAACTCCGGTTCATACTTGATCTTGCCAACGAACAGCTCGGTTCCTTCTCCGTCCCCTACTGTTTCAACGCGTCTTAAAATGGCATTGATCCGTGCGGTGAGCTCTTCCATAGAGAACGGTTTCGTCAGATAATCATCCGCGCCGATCGAAAAGCCGGTAAGTTTATCTTCTTTCATGGATTTAGCCGTCAGGAATAAAATGGGAACTTTTCGGTCGATCTCCCGGATTTCTTTTGCTAAGGTAAATCCGTCCATCTCCGGCATCATGACATCCAGAATGCAGAAGTCGTATTTTCCACCGGTGAATTTTTCAAAAGCAGCTTTCCCGTTTCTGGCAAGGTCAGCTTCAAATCCTTTCGTTTTCAAATATGTATGAAGCAATTGGCCCAGATTCTCGTCGTCTTCGGCCAGTAATATTGTCGTTTTTTTACTCATATCGTATCTTTCATTACAAGTGTAAATTCTGAACCTTCCCCAACCTTACTTTTTACGTTAATATCCCACCCGTGCAATTCGGTGATCGCTTTTACATAACTCAATCCTAAGCCGAATCCTTTCACATTGTGCACATTGCCGGTCGGGACTCTGTACAGTTTATCAAATATTTTGTTCAGGTGCTCTTTTTTGATCCCTATTCCCTGGTCTTTAACGCAAAGCAGGATCTTCTTATTTTCCCGGCGTAAAGAAATTTCGATTTCAGGTGCTTTTTGACTGTATTTTATCGCATTGTCAACCAGGTTACTGATGATATTGGTCAGGTGTAACCTGTCTGAACTGATTTCTATCAGTTCGGTTGGCAGGTCGAGGTTGATCTTTCCTCCTGTACTCTGAATCCTGAATTGTGCATGCTGAACGACATCATGAACGATCTCATTGAGCAAAATCTTTTCCTCCTTGAGTTTGAGTTCTCCTTTGTCAATCACGGCGCTCTGCAAGATCCGTTCTACCAAAATACTCAAGCGCTTATTTTCATCGCTGATCATTTTAACAAAGGGGGAGATATCGGATGTGTTCTGTTTCACCATGTCCTGATCACCCAGTGCTTCACAGGCGAGCGAGATCGTCGAGATCGGTGTTTTGAACTCATGGGTCATGTTGGAGATGAAATCATTCTTGATCTCTGAGATCTTCTCCTGAGCAAGGATCGTTTTGAACATAAACATCAGTGCTACCACAATGAGTGTGATCAGTGTCAAGCTGATCGTGAAGGAACCCCACATCTCACTGATCATATAGGTGCCTTTTTTAGGAAAATAGAGGTGCAAGTATAGATCTTCGTCCAAAATATTGCTCGGAAACAGCACGGTCTTTCCGGTGAGTAAAGTGTCCAGTTCAGGATCATATTCTTCCGGTGCATTCAGGAATTTGATAGGTACGCCATACTCATTGGCAACCATGAACCTGTAGGTCTTAGGAAGATCATCATTCGCGATCTCTGTTCGGATCACAGAATCAAGAAAGGCGGCATCGATCCGTTGTGCGGGATCCTCATATACGTTGTTACGGAATGCTTCGACCATCATATCATTAACGAACTTGGCCTTCTTGAAGATCTGTTGCAAGACGCGCTGATCGAGCTGAATGGCCAGTTTAATCGAGTCATTATGAGGGATCTGCTTTTTTTGCTTGTCAAAGAGGTCGCGCAACTGACGGACGTCTCGGGCCAAGACCTTTTGTTCGGTTGTCAAACCGGTGAGTGAGTCATAGGACTTTCCTTTGATGATGAGGTAATTCTGCATTTCACCGTTCTCGAACAAGGTGGTATCCATGATTGAAATGGATTCCTCAGCAGAAACGAGGTGTTTGAACTCTTCTTTCAGGATGTTTTTGTACTGTCCACTGAAATCCCTGTTGACGATGTGCATGTAGCGCCGGATGTCTTCTGCTTTTTCATGCCGGATAGCGATGCGCTCGAGCGAGGTGGAAAGATTCGTTTCAAACTGAGTAGACTTACGATCATACAATTGTATGGTCTGGAATGCCTGTATCACCAGCAAAGCCAGTAAGGCTGCTACCACGAGGGTAAGTATGAGGTTGACACGGATCTTTCTCAATTCTCTAAAGTTTTAGCGAAAATAAGGGGATGGTGGGATGTCGGGGTGTGCTTAACGTTTTTTAACAGCAAAATTCTACTGTTACTTACTGGAATGAGGCAATTATACACTTACATTTCCGTCTGGGAAGTATAACCAGGAAATTCATTTATGAGCTGCTTTCGTTTCACTACTATCTTACTCGCGTTATTCCTGACAGGAACTGTTTGTTCCCAACAAAAGTTGAAGCTATTTGGGAACAAGGAGCCGCAGACAGTCAAGGAGCTTACAACGCGTCTTACACAACATGTTTCCGGAGATTCCGCAAAAGTAATGGCGATCTATACGTGGATCACCCACAATGTTAGCTATGATTATGCGGTGTACATGAGTGGGCAGCCTATCCGCTTCCAATCACCCGAACTGGTGTTCAAACGAAAGCGAACGACCTGTACAGGATATTCTAACCTGATGGTCGCGATGCTCGATTATGTCGGTATTCCGGCTTATATGGTGGAAGGATTTACACACGATTTTGTCCTAGGTCTGGACAGCACGAAGTTGTCATCGGATCATGCCTGGGTCGCATTTTCATTGAATGGGAACTGGCACTTGGCTGATCCAACATGGGACGCAGGATATATAGGGATTATACCGGTGGTTGAAAACACAGAAAAGGAACTGACACTCAGACAAAAACTCAAGCGTTTCAGATTCAAGGATCTTTTTAGAAAAAAGAAACGGAAGGGATCACGATCAAAAAAGACATTAACAGAAACGAAAGTCACATACAAGACCGGATTCCTGATGCAACCATCTCAGAATTATATTTTTATTGACCCCAATGAGTTCATGAAGACCCATTTGCCGAATACGGCCCATACTCAAATGAAGACGGCACCGGTATCCGTCGAACAATTTTGTGATTCGATCCATTCATTGGGTGACCACTACTACACGAAGAAAGGCGGGTTCGATTACAACAGTATCAACGATGCCTATTACGGACTGGAAATCCCGGATCGGTTGTTATGGGTATCTGATTCATCGCTCAATTATCATTATCTGAATCACGGAGACAAAGCACTGAATGCACACAATTACCTGGCATGGTTCAATGGTGGCAGGACGAATGTTAAACACCTTCTCGAAAAATACATGTCTATTGCCGATACCGTCATCATCCATGGCAACACGGCGATCCGCATCAACCGCGAGGAATGGAAGAAAAAACGGGTGGTCTTGAATGAAGCCTTTTTTCGGGAAAAGGCGATCCACCAGCAAATGCAGCTTCAAGTGAGCTACATCCGAACGCATATCGACAGGAATCGGGAGATCTATCGGAAAGGACGTGAACGGATGACGCAAAAGGAATTACCTGCGATGAAAGGGTATGAGTCGAGGATCGTAAATAAGTTTGGTTTTACCGGCCCCGTGGTACCTCCTTCCGGATTCGACACCTTGCCGAAAGTGAAACAGATGGTAGAGATCATTCATGCCTATCGGGATTCAGTGCGCATGTATCAGGCCATTGAACGTTTCAAGGGACCGACATACCTCGTAAATCTCGAAAAAAGTTTCCATGCCGCAAGAAAAAATCTGTTCGACGATGCAATGCTGATGTATGAAGGCGAATTCCTGAACGAATGGAAGATTACAAAACACGATAAGTATGCCTTGGATTCCCTGAAACTGCTGACAACTATGATGCGCGACAGCATCAACGCTTTTACGGGAAACAGGAAGTCTTATTCCTATCTTGTTAAACTGGATCAGGAAATGAAACGGCAAACACCCATCTATCTTGCACTGGAAAAGAAGGATTCTGTCCTTATGGCGAAAGATTACCAGGCCTACAATGCCTTCATTATGTTGGATCTCGTGCGCGCAGAACAAGGGATCATCGATTACAGACTGCAATATTCGAAGGTGATCGAACAAGCAATGAAAGAAGTGTTTGGACGGGAATCACGGAACCTCGGCACCGACATGAAAACGCTGGGATCCATACGCAACATGCGTCAGGCTTATTTAGTTAAAATGATGAATAACACATACAACAGATCCGTTAGAGTGTATAGCATTATCGTTTCGAATGCCAAGACCTGGAAGAGTACATACCGACAAAAACTCAAGAACATGCAAATACGGGTATAGGTTTTTGTAGTGTTAAACACGATTTTTCTGCTTCCAACGTTGTACATTCGTACGAATGTCTTTCCAACGACACATACTCTTAGTTTGGGTTCTGCTGATCCTCTCTTTCACGGGCTTTTCTCAGACCTCGGGTCTGCGCATGCGAAAAATCCTACCTACGGGTGATACCCTGAAACTGGATACACTTTCGATCTATCCGAATTCGTTCAGAGTATCTTGTGGCAACGATTCGATCCCATTTTACCATTACTATCTCGATCATGCCAGTGCACGGTTTGCACTGACCACGAAGTGCACAGATACACTAATTATCAGGTACCGAGTCTTGCCGATGGACTTATCGAAAGTGTACAGTGTTCGCGACACAAGTGTGATCTACAGGGAGAATAAAGGCGATCGGGAAAAGTTCCTCATCTCCGAACAATATCTTGTGGATGATGTTTTCGGAGGCAGTGGACTGACGAAATCCGGCAGTATTTCGCGCGGCGTGACGTTTGGTAACAACCAGGATCTGGGGGTGAATTCCACACTGAATCTGGAACTTGCCGGAGACATTGGCCCGAACTTAAAACTCCTTGCATCGGTTTCGGACGACAATCTTCCGATCCAACCGGATGGCAATACAAACAAGCTGCAGGAATTCGACCAGGTCTTCATTCAGATCTACAATGATCGGCTGAAGCTCATAGCCGGTGATTTCTGGTTGACCAGGCCCAACGGGTATTTTCTAACCTACCGCAAAAGAGCACAGGGATTGACCTTGAATTATCAATGGAATCAGGATACATCCAAAGTCTGGCGCACCGAAGTTAGTGGAGCGTTGTCTAAAGGAAAATTTTCACGACAGATCACCCAGGGAATAGAAGGAAATCAAGGGCCCTATCGGTTGAAAGGAAACGAAAATGAACCTTTTATCATCATCCTGGCAGGAACAGAACGTGTCTACATCGACGGAAGATTATTGGAACGCGGGCAGGAATTCGATTATGTGATCAACTATAATTCTGCTGAAGTCGTGTTTACCTCCCGAAACCAGATAACAAAAGACTCCAGGATCGTGATCGAATTCCAGTACTCTGATCAGAACTATGCGCGTTCATTGGTACAAACTTCCACAACCTATCACTCGGCACGAACAGACCTTTGGATAAATGCCTATTCGGAGCAGGATGCGAAGAATCAGACCTTGCAGCAGGATCTCAGTCTGTCGCAGAAAAAATTACTCAGTCAGATCGGGGATACCCTCGAACTTGCGCAAACGAATAGTATTGATTCGATCGGCTATTTTGAAAATCAGGTCCTTTATAAAATGGTAGATTCACTGGGTTTTGATTCGGTACTCGTTTATTCCGTCAATCCTGATTCAGCCGTTTATCGGGCTGTTTTCACCTATGTAGGCCCTGGTAAGGGTGATTATGTTTTCGGAAGTTTCAATGCCCTGGGTCGAGTTTATGAATGGGTGGCACCGGTTGCCGGAATTCCTCAGGGGGATTACATTCCTTCCCGTTTGATCATCACACCAAAATTAAAACAAATGGTAACGGCCGGATTCTCGCACAAGATCAGGAAGGAGTTGGTGCTCCAAAGTGAGATGGCCTATTCCGGGAATGATCTGAACACCTTTTCCGGGTATGATAGCCGTGACGACCATGGTTTTGCCAACCGCACCAAACTGACCGGAAAGATCCCTTTGAGCAGGGATTCACTGCAAACGTGGAAGTTGGCAACAAAAGCAGAGCTGGAAGTGCTGGATCGCAATTTCAGTCCGATCGAACAGTACCGCGCAGTTGAGTTTGACCGCGACTGGAACACCCGAAACAAAGGGTTTACCGGAAATCAGATAGCTGCGGCATTGGGTGCAGACCTTCAAAACCGGAATTACGGGAACATGAACCTTGAAGGGCAGTATTTTCAGATCGGTAATGATTACCGTGGGATCCGTTCAGCAACGAACGGCAAATGGCATCAGAAAGGGTTCAATGCCCGTTGGGAAGGGAGTTACCTGTCCGGTGAGACCGATCGGAAAAATGAATTTCTGCGCCACCGTTCTGAATTTTCTCAAAACCTGAAGTGGATCAAGATCGGCTACATCGATGATCATGAATTGAACCGTTTTTCAGGGGGGCAGGTATCCCTGGAACCGAACAGTTATCAGTTCTTTGATTATCAATTCTATCTGTCGAACGGAGATTCCATCAAGAATCTATACAAGGTTTTTTACAGGGAGCGCTACGATCATCGTTCCGATAGTTTGTCCCTTGTACCTGTTGCAAAGGCCAGAACAATGGGAGGTGAGATCAGACTGACGGAGATGCGGAACCAGTCACTGAACATCATAACCAGCTATCGGGAACTGCGTGTACTCAATGAAGACCTGCTGGATCAGGCACCGGAAAATACCCTTTTGGGAAGGGTCGATCATGAATTGCGCATCTTGAAGGGAGCATTGATCTGGAACAATTTTTATGAGATCGGCTCCGGCCTGGAACTAAAAAGGGAATTCCTCTACATACAGGTGAATGACGGACAGGGTATCTATACCTGGATCGATTACAATGGTGACGGGATCAAAGATCTGAACGAGTTCGAAGTGGCGCAGTTTGTTGACCAGGCAAGCTACATCAGGGTATTTACGCCGAGCAGTGAGTATACGAAGACATACTCCAATGAATTTAACCAGACGATCAACTGGAGACCTGAAAGGATCTGGGCAACCAAAAAAGGAGTGAGGAAATTTCTGTCTCGATTTTCAGATCAGGCAAGGGTACGAATTAGCCGAAAGACCAATGTGTTCGATGGTGCGGATGCCTTCAATCCGTTTTCGCTGAAGATCCGGGATACAAATCTGATCGCGAGTAATTACAACCTCCGCAACACGGTATTCTTTAACCGTACGTCCAGTATTTTCGGTGCGGAATATACTTTTCAGGACCTTAACAGCAAGACACTTCTTGCAACGGGATTCGATTCACGGGCGAACCGCTATCATGAACTTTCCTTTAGATGGAATATTGCCAGGATCTTTTCGGTGGAATCCAAAGGACACATCGGAACGAAGGATTCTGAAGCAGATTATACAACCGGGAGAAACTATTCGCTGGATTACTTTTTTGTTCAGCCAAGTTTGATCCTACAACCCAATACAACGTTTCGTATTTCGATCGATGCCCGCTATTCTGAAAAGAAGAATGACATGATCTATGGGGGAGAGCTAGCCGTTGTAAATGAGATCGGGACAACTGTCAAATACAATCAGGCAGAGAAAGGAAGCTTACAGGCAAATCTGAAACTGGTCAACATTCGATACGATGGCAACCAGAATTCTGCACTCGGCTTTGAAATGCTCGAAGCTCTTCGTCCGGGAGTTAACTACACATGGAACATTGGTTATCAGCGATCTGTCTCTAAGAATCTTCAATTGTCTATTCAGTACAATGGCAGAACCTCAGAGAATTCAAAAACGATTCACAGCGGTGGAATGGAACTGAGGGCATTCTTTTGACCTGCAGTTCGAATGAAAAGTTCATAAAAAGTACCATTTTGTCCTCATGGAATTTTTACATTCGATGAATTGAACGAATTCAATACCTTGTTGTAAAGGGTTAAAAATTTTCACATGCAGGTAAAGATCATTTCTCCGTGTCCACAGGACTTCACCCACATCAAGATCGCCATGCTTTCCCGACAGTGCGATCTCTGCAATAAACCGGTGATTGATTTCACGAAAATGTCCCGTGAGGAGATCATTACATATCTGTTGGAACATTCGGAGGAAAATGTGTGCGGACGGATGAACCGTCCACAGATCGATATTCATCATGATGACCTGCCGGTGATCATTGAGACACTGAAAAGGCAGGGAGGGAACCGGTCCTTTCTGTTGCTGGCTCTAATCTGTATGAGCCTTGTTTCTTGCAACTCTCCTGAACCTGCAGAGACTCAGATAAACGTAAAGAACCCGATCCATCAGCCGGCTATGGAGGGTAAACTTGCCATCACCGACACTACAAGTGCGCAACGAGCGAACAATAAAAAGAGTGTTCCAAAGGTCAATGTTATTCCACCGGAAGTACTTCCGTCCCCTGATCCGTCCCCTGAACCCTATCCGTTCATCGAAGGAGAAATCGCATACATTGAAGAACCACCAGTATCCCATTCTGTTACCAGGCATCAGGAAGAGGAAATTCTTTCCTATGCGGAAGTAATGCCCGAGTACCCTGGTGGCGTAAAAGAACTCTTTAGTTTTATTCAAAAGAATTTGAAATACCCGGAAATGGAAAAGGAGGCGGGAATTGAGGGGAATGTATACGTTCAATTCGTCGTTTCAAAAGAGGGGGTCGTTTACCAGCCGAAAATTTTACGTGGGGTATCCGGAGCACCAGGTTTTGACAAAGAAGTGATGAGGATCGTAAGGGCCATGCCAAACTGGATACCTGGAGAAAATGCCGGCAAGAAAGTCAATGTTTTTTACACCATGCCGGTGAAATTCAGACTCGATTAATTCACCTCTCTCTGCTTGAAAGCTTGTGCATCTGATAGACCATGCCATCTGACAGGCCGATCTTGGGAACGATGATCTTTTTGCTTTTCAGTTCTTCCAGGATATAGATATAAATGTTCAATGCCGGAACAATGACATCAGCTCGGTCCGGTTTTAACTGGTACACATCCACGCGTTCGGCGATACTCATTCCGTTCAACTCATCGCGCAGTACCTTCATGTCTTTTAACGAAAGCGATTCCATGTGTCCTGCTCCCAGTAATTTGTGAACCTTGTTGATATTTCCCCCCGTGCCGTAGATCTGATGAGGAGAATTCAAATCCACATGTTGGGCGATCCAGTCATGGATCTCAGTCCAGATCTCGTTTTTCACTTTTTCCTTCAACAAACGCAATGTCCCGATCTCGAAGGATCGCGATGCTACTCGTTCTCCGCTTTCAAAAACACTGACTTCAGTGCTTCCTCCCCCGACATCAATAACGATAAATGGCATTGTTTTATCGAAATCCAACAGAAAGAACGTCCCGAAGATCAGCTCCGCTTCTTCGTCCCCTGAGATCACCTCTATTTGAACACCGGTTTCGTCTTTGATCTTTTCGATCACTTTTTTTGAATTGGAAGCCTCGCGCATTGCAGAGGTTGCAACCGCCCTCAGTTGTCGTACCTCGAAGATCTCCGAGATCAGTTTGAACGCCTGAATGGTCTTCACAAAATCCTCTGTTTTTTTCTTTGAGATCTTGCCGTCGTCGAACACCTCTTCACCCAATCGAAGAGGAACACGGGTATAGGAGATCTTTTTGACAAAAGAATGGCCACTTACCTTTTCCACTTCTCCGACGAGAAGTCTGGCAGCATTGGTACCGATATCGATCGCTCCGAATTTCACAGAATAAAAATAGGAAGAAATGTCGTTCAGATGCGATTACTTTTTGCGGAAGAAGATCTTGATCGGAACCCCGCAAAAGTCAAATTTCTCACGCAAACGGTTTTCAAGGAATCGCTTGTAGGAGTCAGGAATATACTGCGGTAGATTACAGAAAAATGCAAATGCCGGTGCATGTGTTGGCAATTGCTGCACATACTTGATGCGAATGTATTTTCCTTTCATGGCAGGAGGCGGAGTAGCTTGAATGATCTCAAGCATTACTTCGTTCAGTTTCGAAGTAGGGATCTTCTTGGTCCGGTTCTCATGAACCATCATCGTAGCCTCCAGTGCCTTGTGGATCCGTTGCTTCGTAATTGCTGAGGTAAAAATGATCGGAACATCATTGAACGGAGCCAACTGCTTGCGAATGTTCTCCTCGTATTTTGTCATGGTATTCTGGTCCTTTTCTACAAGGTCCCATTTATTCACGAGCACAACTACACCCTTTGAATTCTTTTCAATGATGTAGTATATGTGCAGATCCTGTTTCTGAAGTCCTTCTTCAGCATCGATCATGAAGATGCACACATCGGCATTCTCAATGGTCCGGATCGAACGAAGAACAGAATAGTATTCAATGTCTTCTGTCACCTTGGCTTGCTTTCGAATACCTGCAGTATCGATGAGGAGAAAATCAAAACCGAAGGCCTTGAAGCGTGTGTTAATCGAGTCGCGGGTGGTCCCTGAAATATTCGTGACAATGTTCCTTTCTTCACCTGTTAATGCATTGACAAGTGACGATTTACCAACATTCGGTTTCCCGACGATAGCAATGCGCGGAAGTTCATCCTTTTCGTTTACCGACTCATCGGCTTTGTCGAAATACTTGACGACCTCATCAAGGAGTTCTCCCGTCCCGGAACCGTTGGTTGCAGAAACATCGAATACATCGCCCAGTCCAAACTGATAGAATTCTGAAGAAAGACCCACGCGGTCCGTGTTATCCACCTTGTTTGCTGCGATCAAAACGGGTTTCTTAGATTTTCT
This sequence comes from Flavobacteriia bacterium, assembly GCA_046301895.1. GTDB lineage: Bacteria > Bacteroidota > Bacteroidia > Flavobacteriales_D > Crocinitomicaceae > M0103. Next base: position 1,145 of record JBKCJG010000053.1, on the reverse strand, counting down.
TAGCAGCGCAGCAACCATCTCATCAAGATCGATGATACCGGTCATAACATCCACCATGAATACGATCACCGTTGCCTCCTGAATGGCGATCTCCACCTGCTTGCGGATCTCTCCCTCAAAGATGTCGTCTGAGCCTTTGATATAGCCTCCTGTATCGACTACGGAAAATTGAATTCCGTTCCATTCGCCCTTGCCATATAAACGGTCACGGGTTACTCCACTCACTTCTTTAACGATCGCATTGCGTGACTCCGTCAGGCGGTTGAACAAGGTTGATTTTCCTACGTTCGGGCGACCTACTATTGCTACTATATTACTCATTGCAAGTTAAAATTGACAATTGACAATTAATAATTGAGCATTGTCAATATCCGTATTTCTTTAGTTTATTCTCTGTCGATCTCCAGTCCTTGTCGACCTTCACATAGGTTTCCATGAAAACTTTCTGATCGATGAACTTTTCAATTTCTTTTCGTGCCTCACGACCGATCTTCTTGAGCATTTCACCACCCTTCCCGATGATGATACCTTTTTGAGAGTCGCGTTCAACAATGATCAAAGCTCGAATTCGCGTAAGATTCGGTTCTTCCTTGTATTCTTCGATCTCCACCTGACAACTGTAAGGCACTTCTTTCTCACAAAACAGAAAGATCTTTTCTCGGATGATCTCAGATACGAAGAAGCGCATCGGACGGTCCGAAAGCTCTTCCTTATCGAAATAAGCAGGACTTTCAGGTACGAGCTCCAGGATCTTGTTCCACACTGCTTCCACATTGAAATCGTGCAAAGCGGAGATCGGGAAGATCATCGCATTCGGAAGCTGCTCCTGCCAGTAGGCCATGCGTTCCATTACCTTTTCCTGATCACTCAGATCGATCTTATTGATCAGACAGATCACAGGAACCCTGATCTTTTTGATCTTCTCAAGGGTCTCCTCATGATTCATCTTGTTCTCTTTGGTATCCGTAATGAAGATGAGAACATCCGCATCTTTCAGCGAGGAGTTCACATATTCCATCATGGCTTCGTGCAGTTTATAGGCTGCATTTACCACTCCCGGAGTATCTGAGAATACGATCTGGTAGTCTTCCTCATTGACGATCCCAAGAATACGATGGCGGGTTGTCTGAGCTTTGGAAGTAACG
>JBKCJG010000052.1:0-48500 GCA_046301895.1 Flavobacteriia bacterium | reverse complement strand
GGGACTTTTTTTTTTGAATGTCCGTCTACCATCTTGAACGAAGCATTGCATCTTTCTAACTATTTCTTATTCAGATTTTAATCCATTTAACTTTCTGCTTTGGTTTGTACATGGCTTCGTATTTTTCGATCCACTGTTGTGCAGTTATCTTCTTCATCAGTTCGCCGATCAAGTCATACGGAATCTCCTCAATTTTTTTAAAACGGATACAGCTTTTACCCATATCAAGCTTTTGTTTACTATACTTTGGATATTCGTTGACAAACCAATCTAACAACTGAGGATCTGAATAGATACCCATATGATAAAAATTGATGCCCCCCTTTTGAGAAGCTATTCCTGCAAAAGGAAGCGGTTCGCTGGGTTTGCAATGGTAACCGGAAGGGTAAATGGAATGTGGGATCACATACCCTAAACCTCCATAACTGATCGCAGCTTCAAATCCATTCGGAAGGTTTGTGATGATCGTCTCATGCAATTTATTAAATGGGCCAATTCTGTCCACCGGAAGGTTTTTAAGAATTTCGTCTATCGCTTTCATCTTTCGTAATCATTAAATTACCATACCGGCAATATCAAGTTCTCCTCATCAGTTATTACCGGTTTGTTGAACCAATATTACAAATCATGATTGTCAATCGGAAGAAAATTCGATTTAAAAGTGATGAAGTTATCCCGTATTATTGATTTTAAAACAGGTATTATTCGTTTCTTTAGGATTTCATTTCAACGCATCAGTCATTGGAGAACCAGAGAACTTTACGCTTGCTTAAATTAATCTTTGCTTCGATAGCATTGCTAATGCTGACGGTAACACTATTCTTTGGAACACTAACATTCGCTGATGCTCTCAGAGGCTTTGAGGTTTGGAAACAATATTTGGACGGTTCTGACTGGAACACTCTGAATTATCCGGGCATCACGAAACCGCTGTATAGTTATTATGTATCCTGGTGGAGTCCCGGTCAATGGATGATACCAGCTCTTTTAAAGGCAATCCTTCTTATCGATTCAATCCAGATAATTCAGTGTCTCACAATCTTCATCTGTCTAACTCTTTCACTTATCGGCTACAAAAAATTGTTCGTTAGGCTTGGGTTTGAAAGCTTCATCATCTGGTTTAGCCTTATTTGTATACTAACCAACCAAGTATTCTACTGGCATAGCCTTATGTATTACGGTGGAGATCTGCTACTGCTGGCAGCCTTCCCGTATTTTATTCTCGGTATATTGAAGGTAAGAAAAAGTTTAACGGTTAGAAACTTACTTTTGTTTGGATTCATTGTCATCGCTGGCTTGTTTCTAAAGAACACCTTTATTGTCGTTACTGCATGCTCTATATGCTTCTTGTTCTTTCATTTTGATACGGATAATCTTAAAGAACGCATCTTGTACATCCTACCCTTCGGTCTTTTGTTCACAGGCATCTACATCGGCTTCAACTACTTTCACCTCAGTCTTGGAGAAACACCCGGCAGTTCGCATGATTTGGAGGGGTTCTCTGGCATTAAAAAAGATCTTGTCGGTGACCTGACCTACAGTTTCGGAAGTCCATTTGGAACCTTCTCACGCTATTCCCTAATCCTTCAGAAAATGAATCCAATGTTCAAGGACGATTTCACCTGGATCAATATCCTGCAGGTCCTCCCCTTTCTGTTCACATTACTTTTCCTTTACAAAACCTATAGAAAAGGAGACACTTACACCCACCTACTCTTATTCTTTGCCTTGCCATTCTTTGGCCTGTTTACATTTTTCAATCTACAGAATAAAGCGATCGGATATGAGATGAGGCACTTCGCTCCTGTTGTTATGATATTTTTCCCAGGCATAATCCGCTGGATACTTTCCTATTCTTCAAAGATACTTGCTTACGGATTGATCTTCTCATTCTGCCTTTTTGATCTTGGCTTATATGCATTAAGTGTTCGAAAAATCGAACAGACCCATTCCTATTGGAAAGACTATAAACTTCCCAATGAGGATGTAGAATTGTTCAATTTTATTTCCTCATGGCAGAAAGCGAATCCTGACGGAATGCTTATAGTGGAGGAATATTGGCAGCTGTCCTACGCTGCTTTTGATCTGGATAAGATCGTAATCAAGAAAAAAGGGCGGGAACTGCTAGTTGTCTCAGGTATGGAACTGGAATTTCCGGACAAAATCAAGGACCTTAATACCATAAAGGAGCAGCACTCCGGCTTACTGATCATTCTTCAAAATAAGGGAAAACTGAGCCTTTCGGATGATCTCGGTCTAAAATCATCCCAACTGCTCAAAAGTACTTCCAATTATAAAGTATATCTTAGTAAACCAAATTAAAATCGTCTCTCCGTGCCCCAAAAAAAAGCGATCATTATAGGAGGTGGTCCAGCAGGTTTAACAGCAGCGTTTGAGTTGCTAAAGCATACCGATATTATTCCGGTTGTTATTGAACAGAGTGAATACTGGGGAGGTATATCAAGAACCGTAAACTACAAGGGGAATCGCATCGATATTGGCGGACATCGCTTCTTTTCGAAGTCCAGTGAGGTCATGGATTGGTGGACGAATATTTTGCCGATCCTAAGTGATGAGAAGGATCTTGTGATCACCTATCAAAACAAATCCCTAGAGATCCAGAACAATAAGGAGGTCTCGGATCCCGATGCAGTGTTTTTAGTACGAAGCAGAAAGTCTCGGATCTTTTTCAACAATACTTTTTTCGATTATCCGATCTCCTTGAGTCCGGCGACTATTGCCAAGCTGGGTTACTTCAATACCTTTCTGATCGGAATGAGTTATATGAAAAGTGTGATCTTCCCAATCAGACAAGAAAAAAGTCTGGAAGATTTTCTGATCAACCGATTCGGTAAACGACTATATCTTTTGTTTTTCAAAGATTACACAGAAAAAGTCTGGGGGATCAAGTGCACGGAGATCAGTCCGGAATGGGGCGCGCAACGTATCAAGGGACTTTCTATGACCAAAGCGATCAGTCACTTCCTCAAACAAAAATTCGGCAAAAAAGAAAAGGGAATAAATCAGAAAAAGACTGAAACATCATTAATAGAGTATTTCCTTTATCCAAAATATGGTCCCGGTCAATTATGGGATCAAGTAGCTGAACTCATTAAAGAAAAGGGCGGTATTTTAGTCAAGCATCAGACTGTCGACAGCATAGAAACGGATGAGTTTAATATTACCAAGTTGATGGCGACGGACCTGAAAACGAATGACACATTCACTTATGAAGGTGATTATTTCTTTTCTACAATGCCCGTTAAAAATTTAATGCAAGCGATTAAAAAAGATCATCCTTCAGAACTTGTGGAGGTTTCAGAAGGGTTACTCTATCGTGATTTCATTACCGTGGGCATCCTGCTTTCAAAAATGAAAATTGATGACATAACCGATAACTGGATCTATGTGCAGGAACCTTCCGTATTGGTTGGAAGGCTGCAGATCTTCAATAACTGGAGCCCCTACCTCGTGGAAGATGAAAACACCATATGGCTGGGAATGGAGTATTTCTGCAATGAAACCGATGAACTTTGGAACCTAAGTGAACATGATATGAAAGCGCTGGGGATTAAAGAATTAGCCCAGATCGGCCTGATCAACGAAGAAGATGTCCTGGATTCGGTTGTGATTAAAATGCCGAAGACCTACCCCGCTTATTTTGGAACCTACAACCGAATTTCAGAATTGAGCGACTACCTGAATAAGTTCGAAAACCTGTTCTTGATCGGACGCAACGGAATGCACAAATACAACAATCAGGACCACTCAATGCTAACGGCTATTCAAGCTGTCCAAAACATTAAAAAAGGGATCAAGACCAAAGAGAGCATCTGGTCCATTAATACCGAGCAGGAATATCACGAGGAAAAGTAGGGCCCGGTATTTAAAATGCACCAGTCGATTGCAGAACTCGACTTACGAACGTGTTCCAATTCCTTCAATTAAAAGCTGAAATCATTCATCTTCTAAGCTGATATTTATCAGTTTTTAGGCGATCCCCTTGAATTAATTTCGTTCTTATAAATCTAATTAACATGGGACGAATAATTACAACATTAATTTACAGTTTGCTTTTTTCATTAACGGGATCTGCGACAACATTCACGGCGATCAACAGCGGCAGCTGGAGCAACAACACATCGGTTTGGTCTATAGACGGATATAATCCATGCGGATGTTCTCCGAGTGCTACAATCTCAGGAGATACTGTCATCATCAGAAGCACTATCCTTCAAAATGGGCATATTACTATTACGGGAAACGGGTTATTAAAAGTTCTTCCTGGAGCTTTGCTCGATAATACCAATTTCAAGATGATTGTAGAAAATGGACTTGTCCTTCTTCAAGGAGCCACAAAAGTGAAAGAACTGAACATTGGTATTTTAGGAACTGTGGATATGGAGTCGGCTGCACTATTTGTACAATCGAGAATCCTCGTTGAAGGTAATTTTCATGCCGATTTCTCAAATGTTTATATAAATCAGGGCAACATCGATGTATATGCAGGAGGATCCTTTTCCATTTGCACAAATACAAAGGTATATTTCATTACGGGGAATTATCAGAATGCCGGAACCACCTCTTTATGTGCCAATTCCTGTATCCATATGACAGCGGGAAACATTAAAAATTATCCAGGTGGTATTGTAAATGGTGACGGATCAATGATCACAGATAATGGTAATATCACTAACGATGGTACCTGGGCGGTCAATGTAAAATGGTGCTCCGCTGGTTCCTCATCCAATATGCCAACAACCGAAAACTGCGCCGAAGCGAACATCTCATGCAACTTTGTGCCACTTCCTACAGAATTGGTTTCATACAACGTCATCAATCAAAATGAATCCAACGTCATCAGTTGGTATACCATTTCAGAAATCAACGGGGACTATTACTTATTGGAACGGTCGTCCGAAATGGAAAACTGGGCTGTACTAACCAGAGTAAATGTCGAGGCAGGCAATTCATTTTCAACGCACTACATCCACATGGATGACCAGCCCCTGCCGGGAATATCCTACTACCGTCTGACGTTGATATCAGTCGATGGAAAAGCGGAATTCTCATCTGTATTGGGCGTGAATACAACAAACATAGAGGATGTCGTCATCTTCCCGAATCCAACTGCGGATCACATTACAGTTCGTTTTTCAAAGCCTGTCGAAAAAGTGATGATTACGTTAACAGATCACGCAGGGAACATAGTAGAAGTGTTTGAAGGCATAGATACTGAACAGGAAACAATCCAGCTACCTTCTCCATGCGGTTTGTATTTTATAAAGATCGATTGTCCTGAAATCAATCAGGTCCTGAAGGTAATTAAGAAGTAAATGGATTTTTGGGAATTGCAAAACCAGACACCGAATAACTGTGCTCCTTTTAAACACAGATATCTTAGGCAAAGTGCTGATAAACGCGCAATCAACAGTATTTAATCATTTTGCTTAATTCGTCTTTAGACAGGCAGATTACTCAATGATTCTATAATTGATCTGATCGCTTTAGTTTAAAAAAGATCATGCTTCTAACAGAACCACTTTTAAATCGGGAACAATGTTTTTATTCATTTCTTATCATGACATAAATCAGTTTTTAAGCAGTCAACGCAAAATAATTTTGTAGAGTGAAAGGACTACCTTGATTCAATTAATCCCGAACACCGGAATGAAATATACTATATCTAATCTAAAAATCGAAACCATGAGAAAGTTCTATGATAGAGCTTTAGGAGCTCTACTAATTTTTTTAAGTATCCTATTTTCATCGGGAGCACTATTTTCACAAGTAGTAGCAGTACCGATACAAATGCCCGAGTGTACCAATGATGTTCCCGGTTACCAGATCGACTTATCGGCTTATCCTGATATGGCATTTACAACACCTGAAGTACTCAGACAGGCCACATGCTGTGGTGATGGCGACCGGTATCTTGCTTTTTACGTAACACTGAATCCAAATGTTGCTGCGATCGAGATCGTCGTTGCTCCAAGTTATGCCGATCCCGGTGGTTCCGGAAACTATCAGATAGTAACAGGTGGTGATTTAGTTACTGCGGGAATATGCGGACCACAGATCGATGCAGGACACCCACTGTGCATTACGGGTGCCGGACCACATAAGATCTTATACAGTAAACCTGGGGGGAACCTGGTAAAGTATATCTTCCGCCAGATCCCAAAGCCGACATATCCCGCAAGTCAATCAACACGACTGAACTGTACTCTGCCGTTACCGATCTATGGGTTAAACAATGTCACTATATCTGCCACGTCTAAAAGCGCAAACTGTATGGCAAGTTTGGCCGCATGCAACACGTATTTAAGTTGTTTGAACTGCGATGATCCGATCTTTTCAGGAGGGGCAAATGACCATCCAACACTTCAGGATTATCCATACTCTATAACCTACACTATTACAGGTAATCAACAAGCATCTACATTGTGCGGAACATATGCACAAACAGGAACATTCACAGTAACTGTTTATGATGCCTTGACAGTACAAGTCACGCCGAATCCGGCTGCATTTTGTGCTGGTGGATCCGGCGTAACACTTGCAGCTATACCTTCAGGTGGATTGCCGCCTTATACTTATTTATGGACAGATGGTGACGGCAATGCTATTTCTAGTTCAAGCTCATATAACGCTAGCGTTGCAGGGAGTTATACAGCAACAATCACTGATCAGCTTATTACGGCTACATGTTCCGGGGAATCAGAAACAAGATTTGTAAATGTCGGTTCCCTCCCAACGATATCTGCAGGCATCGATACAACCGTATGTGCTTCAAGTCCTGTAGCAATACTAAATGGCACCAGTAGCACGGGCGCTGGTGTTTGGACAGGTGGTGCCGGAGCATTCAGTCCAAGTGCAAACTCACTCCTTGCAACTTATACTCCCACAGCCGGAGAAATTTCAGATGGTTTTGTGACTTTGACATTAACATCCTCACAATCCGATCCAGGATGTTCGAACTCAACTTCACAAAAAACAATCAATTTCTCACCCTTAATAAGTGCCAACCCTGCAGCAGGAACTATCTCCTGCTATAATGGGACTACAGTAATAAATGCGGCCCAAAGCGGAGGAACTGCACCATATACTTACCTGTGGAGTAACGGCAATACGGGATCGAGCATCACGGCGTCCTCTGGCACATATTCTCTGACGGTAACAGATCAATTCGGATGCACTGATAACACTCCAATTACGATTTCACAGCCTTCTCCGCTTGGTATAAATCTCACAAGTACGCTTGATAATGGCATTTGTGATGGTACTGCAACAGCGGTAGTATCCGGAGGTTCTACTCCTTACACCTATTCATGGACACCAAGTTCTCTGAGCACTGCAACGATAACAGGACAATGCGCAGGAGATTACACAGTAATTGTTTCAGATAACAAAGGTTGTTCTATTTCTCAAAGTGTCGTGATCAATAATGACCCGACTTGTCAATCTCTTGATATAACGATTCCAACCCACACAGATGTAGATTGTTATGGTGGTTCAAACGGTTCTGCTACTTCTTCTGTTATTGGCGGAACACCAGGCTACAGCTATTTATGGACACCCGGAGGAAGTGTATCTCCCAACCCAATAGACCTGGTGTCTGGTACCTACACAGTCATGGTAACCGATTTCAACGGATGTAAAGATTATGCTGCAGTTTCTATTCTCCAACCTACGGCGATCACAAATACCATGATGCATACAGATGTGACATCCATTGGAGGTACGGACGGAACGGCAACGGCAAATCCTCAAGGAGGCAATCCCGGATATAATTATACATGGTCGCCAGGCGGTCAAACAACTCAAACTGCAACGAACCTATCATCCGGCTCGGGTGGTGTAATCTATCATGTGGATATCACAGACAGTAAATCATGTACAATAGCGGATAGTGTTTTGATCAATCAACCCCCTTGTAATGAATTTTTACTTTCAGTTAACACAAGCAATGTTAGTTGTAGCGGTTTTTCAAATGGTTCGGCATATATTGTGATCGCAAATGGTTCAGGATCTTACAATATCTCTTGGTCCAACGGTGTAAACAATGTAACTTCTGTTACAGGGCTTTCTGCAGGCACCTATACTGTAACCGTAACAGATCTTTCTACATACTGTACGACTTTCCAGTCTTTCAGTATTACACAGCCTTCACCGCTTTCACTCGGTCTTGTTCCTACTAATATTTCATGCAATAACGATGCAAATGGCTCGATCGATCTTGCTGTTTCCGGTGGAACATACCCGTTTTCATTTAGTTGGGTAGTTGGCGGTAAGGTGATCGCTAATCACGAAGACCTTGTAGATATTGGCCCAGGTACTTACACAATATCGGTAACGGATGTAAATGGTTGTAGCGCAGTATCATCCATTGGAATTACACAACCGGCAACACTTTCCTCAACTTACACATATACGAACAATCCTTGTTACGGCAATAGCTTGGGAAGTGTAGATGTCACTCCAGCTGGAGGGACAACTCCATATAACTACTCCTGGACCGGACCTTCTGGATATACTGCAGCTACTCAAGATATTTCAGGATTGTCGACAGGCGGGTATCTTTTAACTATTACAGATAACAATGGATGTATTCATAAAAAAACTGTAAATATCAATCAACCTGATTCACTCACTTCTTCTGCCATACAAATACAACAAGTTAGTTGTGCAGGTGGAAATGATGGTGATGCGAATCTATCTATTGCAGGAGGAACAGCTCCATATACCTATGCGTGGACAGGACCTTCTTATTCTGGCAGTTCGCAAAACCTATTAAATGTTGCAGCTGGAACATATAATGTTACTGTAACGGATGCAAATTTCTGCACCGAAACAACATCGGTTGTTATTACTACGGTTATGGATGTAACTGATCCGGTGATCATATGTCCCGGTAATCAAACTGCTAATGCATCTTCCACCGCATGCAGTTACACGCACAATGGATCATCCTGGAATGCGACTGCAACAGATAACTGCACCCTTAACTCCATAACATGGTTTTTAACTGGCGCCACATCTGGCAGTGGGTCAACAACTTTAAACGGTGTTATTTTCAACAAAGGTGTAACAAATGTGAGGTGGTTTGCGACTGATGGTCTTGGAAATCAAGATTCCTGTGAATACACTATAACCATTACAGACGTCACCAATCCATCGATCGTTTCTTGCGGTGGATCAACTCAAAGTGTAAACGTGGATGCGGGCGAATGCTACTATACGCAATCCGAAACAGCTTGGGATGCGAGTGCAACTGATAATTGCGGTGTTGTGTCCTTGACTGCTAAATTGACCGGTGCTACAATAGGATCTGGTTTGACATCACTTAATGGAATTGTTTTCAATAAAGGTATTACAATAGTTGTCTGGACGGCCACCGACGCCGGAGGATTGAAAGACTCATGTTCATTCACGATCACCGTCATCGATGAACAGAATCCGGGAATTGCTAACTGTCCCTCTGACATTTCGGTAGGAGTAGATACAGGTGATTGCGGCGCTGTCGTAAGCTGGTCGCTACCTATATTTTCGGATAACTGCAGTTTCACCTACACTGCGAGCCATGAACCCGGAGATTTCTTTGAAGTGGGAACAACAGTTGTAACATACACGGTTACGGATGGATCAGGAAATGTTTCTGTCTGCTCGTTCGATGTAACAGTTGATGATAACGAACTCCCGACTATAAGTTGTGAAGCGAACATTGCTTCCTGTGATCCGCTTATTACATATGCTGCACCTGTTTTTGCTGATAACTGCAGTGTTCAGACCGTTATTCAAACCGGAGGGCTTCAGAGTGGTATAAACTATCCGGTAGGGACAACCACAAACATTTTTGAGGTAACTGATATCCACAATAATACAGCAACTTGTTCATTCACGGTAACAATCTATTCATTACCTAACGCAACGATTACACATACAGATGTGACGTGTAACGGCAATGCGAATGGTTCTATCGACCTTACAATTTCAAATGGGACATCTCCTTTCAATTACGATTGGGATAACGGAGTAAACACAGAGGACCTTTCGGGCTTGTCTCCGGGCACTTATACCGTTCAGGTATTCGACAACTTTGGATGCACGACCTCGGCAACGGCAACTATTACTCAACCGGCAGTGATAACTCTTACAGCAGAGGAAAACAATGTGAACTGTTATAATGGTGACGACGGGGGAATCGATATTACCATATCCGGAGGGACTACACCCTACTCCTATAATTGGAGCAACGGAGCTACATCTCAGGATGTTACAGGATTAAGTGACGGATCTTATACTGTAACAGTTACAGACTATTATGGATGTACAATAACATACGGCACATTGATTGAAGAACCTGATACACTTGTAATTCAAACTTCGATCTACAATGCAACTTGCGAAGCTCCAAACGGATCGATTCAGGCTCAGATCTCGGGCGGTACGACGCCATACGTGACATCCTGGTCTAATGGCAGCAATACTCCAAATCTGAACAATGTATCTGCAGGAACCTATTCACTTTCGGTTATAGATGGTTTGGGATGCACGGCCTTATTCACTGGATCAGTTGAAGCAGTTTCGAACCTGTCTGCTAACAGTATTGTCCGCGACGTGCGATGTTTCGGACAAACTAACGGTGAGATTCAGGTGATCATGGAATCAGGAAATGCACCATTCGTTTATGATTGGTCGAACGGTGCATCTACCGCACTTAACGATAGCCTGGCTTCCGGATCATATTTCGTCACTGTGACAGATGCTTTCGGATGTGAAGTTGACATGAACGTTGATGTTACTCAACCGGATTCAATGAGTGTAACAATGACAACATCTTCATTCATTTCCGGAACGAATGTGAGTGTGAATGGTGCATCTGACGGATGGATCACAACATCCGTTGTCGGTGGCACTCCTGCCTATACTTACGAGTGGTCGAACGGCGAAACAAGTGAAGACATCGGTAACCTATCTGCAGGTGCTTACAGTGTTGTCGTGATTGACCAGAACGGCTGTAAGGCCTCTGCTGCAGTTCGATTCACAGAACCTTTGCCGCTTGAAATGCCAGAAGGCTTCTCTCCCAACGGCGATGGTACCAATGATGAATTCGTTATCCACGGAATTGAGTCTTACCTTGATAATGATCTGCACGTCTTTAACAGATGGGGTAATGTGGTTTATGAAAAGACCGGATACCAGAATGAATGGTTCGGTGATAACACTTCCGGAGAACCATTGCCGGAAGGCACTTACTTCGCAATCCTGAAAGTCTATACTTCCGATGACCGAATAATCACCATCAAAGGATATGTTGACCTTAGAAGATAATCTATTGATAACAAAATATAGTTAAAATTATGAGAAAGTTATTTTTATCATTCGCATCTGCAGTCCTGGGATTCATTTGTGTGAATGCACAACAAGATCCAATGGTCAGCCAATATATGTTCAATGGATTGTATCTCAATCCGGCATATGCAGGTTCACACGACTATTGGTCATCTACTCTTAGTTACAGATCACAATGGGTTGGGTTCGACGGCGCACCCGAAACATTCATCGCGTCCGCTGACGGACCTATTCAAGGTAAGAACATGGGTATTGGGCTCGTTGCGATGCATGACAGGATCGGTGTTACACGTCAAAATACATTGATCGCCAATTATGCGTATCAGATAAAGACGAGTGCAACAAGTAAGTTCGCAATGGGCATCAATGCAGGTTTCTCGCAGTTCAGCGCCTCATTTAGTGATCCCGAATTCACAGTCTGGGACAAAGAACAGGATGCTGTATATCAAAATGATCTGAACAGCAGAATCCTGCCACGGTTCGGGGTTGGAATGTACTACTATGGCAAGAAGTATTATGGCGGTTTCTCTATCCCAACACTCTTTGCATATCAGAAAGACATGAACTTTAGTTTTGACCTTTCAAGAGCAACATTTCTGAGAAGACATTACCTGCTAACCGCCGGATACATTTTTGAAATGTCAAAAGACATTAAGATCAAGCCTTCTTTGCTTGTAAAATATGTGAAGAATGCTCCGGTAGAAGCAGATCTGAATCTTGCCACCGTTTATAAAGATATGTTCTGGATTGGAGCCTCTTACCGCACAAATGATGCTGTATCGGTCATCCTTGAATATCAGACAAACGCTAATTTCCGGGTGGGATATGCCTATGACATCACGTTAACAAAGATGAGAAACTATTCAAGCGGATCGCATGAGATCATGATCGGATGGGACTTTGGTAAAGACCTGGTTAAAGTAAAAACTCCACGTTATTTTTAAGACTTAGCACCATGAAGCGTTTAGCAATAAAAACATTGATCGCGGGAGCCATGCTCACAGGCTTGGGATCCTGCACCAATTACCATATTCGACAAGGTAATAACTACTACGAGCACTTTGGTTATTCGGAGGCAATACCTCATTTTGAGACGGCTTACCGCAAAACGAAAGACACAGATGTCGAGCTGAAACTTGCTGATTCCTATTTTAGGATCAGTAAACTGGACTCTGCAGAAGCAATCTACAAACGGGCGGTTGACCGAGGTAGTCGTTCTCCAAAATTGTACTTTAACTACGGAAAGGTACTGATGGCCAGTGGAAAGCATAAATCTGCCGCTGAGTATTTTAAGCGCTATCTTCAAATTCACAGCAAGGACCTGGTAGCAAAAATGCTCTTAACATCCTGTAATTCGGTCTTGGATAGGTATCGTGATACCACACTCTTCGAACTTAAGCCGATAATGGAAGATCAATTTAAGAATTCATTCGGAATCGTCGAATATCAAAATGGCGCTGTTTTCGCTGCCGACAAGGAAGTTTTTCGAGGAAAGAAAACGGCAGCCTGGACAGGTAATTCCTACCTTGATCTTTATACCATGAAAAAGGATATAGAAGGAAACTGGATGGCTCCTGAGCTGCTGCAAGGTGATATAAACGGGCAGTTTCACGAAGGTCCAGCTACATTTTCCAATGACGGAAATACTGTTTACTTTACACGTAGCAATTACTACAAGAAGAAAATGGTCATCAACGAGGATGATGAAAATAACCTCAAGATCTTCAAATCCACACTTATCGATGGAAAATGGAAAAATCTTGAAGATTTCCCCTATAATAGTGATGACTATTCCGTTGGACATCCGAGTCTATCCGATAATGGGAAGATCATGTTTTTCGTGTCCGACATGCCGGGAGGTTTTGGAGGTACGGACATTTATAAATCCACCTATGAAAATGGAACATGGAGTAAACCTGAGAACCTCGGTAACGAGATTAATACAGAAGGAAACGAAATGTTTCCCTATGTGCATGCTGACGGAACCTTGTATTTCTCTTCCGACGCACATAACTCAATGGGTGGATTGGATGTTTTCATTACGTATTACAATGGATTACGCTGGGCTAAACCAGAGAACCTGAACTATCCGCTAAACTCTATCAAAGACGACTTCGGTTTCTCTATCAATTCAGACAACATTACTGGTTTCGTATCTTCATCGAGAACGAAGTCAGATAAAATGTATTCTTTCGAGAAGAATCCTCCAACCTTCAACCTTTACGGGATTGCGCGAGAAAAAGGAACTCAGATTGCTGTACCTCAAGTCGTTGTAGAGGTTACAAATGCTAAAACAGGTGAAGTGATCAGTATGATCAGTGATACCAAGGGTAATTTCAAGTTAAAACTGGCTTCTGAAACAACCTATAACCTCTACTGCACTAAATTCGGATGCTTCTCACGAACAGACAAGATCACAACAGAAGGATTAAAATACTCCGAAGACTTCTTTGCAGATTTCGAAGTTGAGCCAATCGTGATAGATAAACCGATCGTTTTGGAGAACATTTACTACGACTTTGACAAATGGGCCATTCGTCCTGACGCTGCTGTTGAACTTGATAAACTTGTTCGCATTCTCAAGGATAACCCCGGTATAGATATTGAAATGGGATCTCACACTGACTCCAGAGGCAGTGATCAATACAACCTTGTCCTTTCAGATAAACGTGCACATGCTGCGGTACAGTATTTGATTTCACAAGGTATAGAACCGAAACGTCTGACCTATCGAGGATATGGTGAAACAGTACACGTTAACCACTGCAAGAATGATATTGTATGCCCTGAAGAGGAGCATCAGAAGAACAGAAGAACAGAGTTCAAAGTCATAAAAGTTCATAGTAAGTAGTAGTTTAGTTAGGTAAGAGAAAGCCCCGGGATGATATTCCGGGGTTTTCTTTTTTTGCTTTTTATCCTCTGAAACTTTCCTTTTCATCAGTTTATTGTAATTTTCAGTAAAAATTATGCTGAATGAAACCTTTTGTGATTGGATTTTTGCTGGTCCTGTTCCTTCCCGTTCGACTTCTTTCGCAGGAAGTGATCGGTAGTCAGGGCGCATTTTCTTCGAATCCAACCGGTAGCTTATCCTGGACACTTGGCGAGTTCATTTCCGAGACCATCTCAAGTGCTGACGGTACGCTTACTCAAGGATTTCAGCAAATCATTCTGTCGGGTGCCGCGCTGAACGAATTTGCGGAATCACCCGGAGCACATATCTATCCGAATCCATTTCACTCGAACATTACGATTGTCAATCATACTATTGAAGGAGATTTTGAGTTCGTGATGTTTGATAATACCGGAAAAAATATCTTTCGGACGACATTAGAATTTACGTCTGCCATTGAGGAATACAAGATAGACCTTTCCCATATTGCCTCCGGAGCATATCATCTCCAGTTGCATTCCGCTGACAGATCAATCGTTATGGACCGCATTTTAAAATATTAATATGAGATCAACAACAGGAATCACAACTATTCTCGTCATACTTTTTAGCAGTTTTAGCAGTGTTATGGCACAAGCGCCACAAAAGTTCAAATACCAATCCATAGCCCGCAATACATCCGGCCAGGAATTAGTGAACAGTGCTGTTGGTCTTCGTTTCAGTATTCGTGACCTTAGTGGATCAGGTACGGTGGTCTATCAGGAAACCCATGCCGTAACTACCAATACCTTTGGGTTATTCTCTGTCAATGTCGGTGAAGGAACGCCAATTAACGGCACTATGGGGGCCGTCGACTGGGCTAACGGTGCGAAATACCTTGAGATAGAAGCAGATTTAGCAGGTGGGACATCCTACAGCGCTTTTGGTACATCCGAATTACTCAGTGTGCCCTATGCTTTATTTTCTCAAAGTTCCGGAACTCCACTTTTACCGTTAGGAAATGCTCCTGGAGACACACCATATTGGGATGGTTCCTCATGGATTACTAACAACTCTAACCTCTATAACAATGGAGGATTTATTGGAATTGGTACCGCCGCGCCCGTTCAGCAATTGCATGTGAACGGTAATATGAACATAGTTCTGGATAGTTCTTATATGATCAACAACCGGAAGATTCTCTGGACAAGAGGCACTGGCAACCTATTTGTTGGTCTCAATGCAGGTTCATCCAATACGATCGGTTTCAACAATTCTTTCCTGGGTTACAATTCCGGAATACAGAATTCCGTTGGCTCACAGAATACTTTCGTAGGCACTGAAACAGGCAGTGCTAACCTTGACGGGATGATGAATTCCTTTTTAGGAAGACGGGCAGGGTTTTCGAATACAAACGGTAATGAAAATACCTTTATCGGGGCATACGCCGGACAATCCAACACGGAAGGGTTACACAATTCTTTTTTTGGCGTTACGACGGGTTCAGCAAATACTTTAGGATCCGAGAATACGTTCATCGGTGCACATGCAGGTTATTTCAATGACCTTGGAAGCTTTAATACATTCATTGGAAATTTTGCCGGGGATGCCAACACCTCTGGGATTTATAATACTTTCCTGGGATTTGAGTCGGATGCATCAAGCGGAAATCTGACCAATGCATCGGCTCTTGGATATGGTGCAGTGGTTAATGCAAGTAATAGTGTGATGATTGGAAATACATCTGTAACTGCCATCGGAGGTCAGGTTGGTTGGGGTACATTTTCGGATAAACGCTTGAAAGAGAATATTCGAAGAAATGACCTTGGCTTAAATTTTATCCTGCGTTTGGAACCTGTTGATTACACATACAAAGCAGAAGGTCAGAAAAACATCATATACAGTGGTTTGATCGCTCAGGATGTTGAAAAGGTCATTAAAGAACTTAATGTTCCATTCAGCGGCCTTGTAAAACCGGCGAATGATGTAGACTACTATTCGATCAGATACGGAGATTTCGTCATTCCTCTCATTAATGCAGTTCAGCAACAGCAGGATCAGATCAAAGAGCTGCATGAACAAAACCGCATTTTATTGGAAAGATTAGATAGGCTAGAAAAAAAATATGATGTTAAACCCTGAAAAACATCTTGATCCAAACAACCTTCTCTGAATCATTTTCGTCTGCACTTCATAAAAAATATTTATTTTAGACATTTAAAGCACGAACTATCTCACATGAAAACAATATACCTGACTCTGCTTTCAGTCCTATTTCTGTTTGGTTTTTCTCGGTCCACATTTGCTTGCAGCCCATGTTCAGCATTGTCGAATGTGACCCAAAACCTGAATGGCACGAATCTGGAGCTAACATTTACAAGTAATGCCGGATGGCAATGTTGCTATACAGTTGAGATCGAAATCGTTTGTGCGAACGCAAATTTCACTGGTATACCCAACTATTTTTCGCAGGAAATCTGTATCGGAGGTGGCTCTTGTGGCTCATGTATCGATAATACCCCTGTGCCTTACCCTTTAACTGTGCTCGATCTTTCAAATTTGTGTGCAGGAGATTACAAATGGCGAGCAACTGAAACGGGTTGTGGCATTTACACTGTAGTGAATAACTTCACTATACCCGGAGGGGCTTCACCGATTGTCATCGACGCAAATGTTTCAACCAATACTATTTGTACATCTGAAAATGCTCAATTTAGCAGTTCGGCAACAGGTGGCTGCAATTCAAACCCAACATATACATACGCATGGTCTCCAGCTACGGGTCTGAATAATGCAACGATTGCGAATCCAATAGCAACACCGAGTTCAACGACCACATACACCTTAACAGTTTCAGAGGTTGGGGCTTGTACTTCACCTCAAACGGCACAGTTCACCATAAACGTAAATCCTTCTCCTACAGCGACAATTGACGGAGATACCGAAGTTTGTATTGGTGCAGGGCCTCCAGCTGTCACTTTGACCGGTGCCAATGCTACCGCCCCATATACCATCAATTATTCTATAAATGGTGTTCCGCAACCTGCTGTTGTCACGTTTGGAAATTCGATAACAGTCGATGTGCCCACAGGTACGGCCGGAACCTATACGTATGCGCTGATAGATGTATCTGAGTCCAGTGTAGCTGGATGTTCTCAAACACAGGTTGGAACAGCTACCGTTGTAGTTAATCCTCTGCCCAACATTGATGCCGGTGAAGATATTGTACAATGTGAGCCAGGAGGAGGAACACCTTCTGATGTAACACTCACAGGATCCGGTGGCGTTACCTATATATGGGACAACGGTGTTTTGGACGGACAAGCTTTCACACCCCCTACCGGAACAACGATCTACACCGTGACGGGAACAGATGCCAATGGTTGCGAGAATACGGATCAGGTTTCTGTTACAGCATTGCCGCTGCCGGTAGCGATAGGAAACCCGAGTGACACGCTCGGAAATGCTCCAATGACTGTAGACTTTACAAACAGCAGTCTTTACGCATTGAATTATCTCTGGAATTACGACGATGGGAATACGGACGACGTCACCTCAACAGCGATGGTTTCCCATACATTCACAACACCTGGATACTACGAAGTTGTTCTTACCGCATCCAATGGGATCTGCACGGACACTGACACCATGTTGATAAATGTACTGCCTCCGATGATAGTTACACCACCCAATGTCTTTACACCGAACGGTGATGGCGCAAATGACGCATATTTTGTGAACGTTCAGTATGGAGAATATTTCGAAGCAGAGATCATCAATAGATGGGGTAATTTTATAACATCCCTAAATACTTTGAATCAAGGTTGGGATGGGAAAATGAATGGTAAAGAATTAGACGACGGGGTTTATTATATCAAATATACTGCAACGGACTACAACGGCTTTCAGATTGAAGGGCATACTTTCTTTCATCTGATTCGGAAATAAAAGATCTACAATAGAGGCTGACAATAGTCTACCTTTATTATTTCAAAATGCTTCCATCCCCCATCTCAATGATGCGGTCTGTGCGGTTAGCAAAATCGTCGTCATGAGTTACTACCAAGAGGGACAAACCTTGTTGGACAGACAACTCCTTGAAAATCGAAAAAACGATATCCGAGTTCTTACTGTCGAGATTTCCAGTGGGTTCATCGCCCATGATAATGATGGGGTCATTGATCAACGCTCGAGCGATAGCAACGCGTTGTTTCTGCCCTCCCGAAATCCTACTGGCGAGTTTGGTTGCCTGATCATCAATCCCTAATAATTTCAATTTCTGAATAGCATCGTGTTCAATCTCTTCCTTTGATTTGTTGCCGAGTTTTTTAGCGGGTAGCATCACATTTTCAAGAACGGAGAACTCTGCCAGCAAATAATGGAACTGAAAAACGAAACCAATCTTCTCATTTCTCAGTCGGGCGAGATCATTTGCCGGTAAGCCGGTGATCATTTGTCCATCAAAATAGAGTTCACCTGTATAATCAGTATCCATAGTTGAAAGGATATAGAGCAAGGTTGATTTTCCGCATCCCGACTTCCCCATAATTGATACGAATTCCCCTTTGTCAACCTCAAAGGAAATGTCTTTCAGCACCTGAAATTCCACAGGCTTCGTAAAGAACTTATTGATATTTTTCGCTTCGAGAATCTTGTCCATATTTTGATTACTGACCACGAATAATGTCTACCGGATCGATCTTTTCTGCCTTTCTGGAAGGGAGATATCCTGCCATGAAAGTGGAAATAGTCGAAAACAAAATACCTATGATGTAGTACTTGATCTGGTAATCTACAGGAAATGTTTTGATCGTGGGTAAAGCCGGTGTATCGAACGCTGTGTTGTCGATGATCACCGAAACGGAATAACCCAGGACGAGTCCTATAATTCCGCCGATCAATCCAATAATGATAGCCTGACTAATGAAGATATATTTAACATCCCTGCCAGAAAACCCTGTTGCTTTGAGGATTGCAATATCGTTCATCTTTTCATAAATGAGCATGTTCAGGATGTTATAAATCCCGAAACCGGCAACGATCAACAAGGTGATAGAAACAGCATATGAGATCATTGTTCTAACTGAAGATCCTGTTTCGAACTGAGCATTCGCTGTTTGAATGTCTACGGCAGTAAGGTCGAATAATTCGGCCATTTCCTTTGCAAGCTCCGGCGCTTTTTCAAGATCATATAATTTGACGTTGATGTCGGTGATGTAATTGTCTGATTCGCCCATTAAACGTTGAGCGGTTTTCAGATTCACATAACTCTGAATGTTGTCAATATCAGCAATTCCACTTTGGTACAGTCCAACAACCTTTAGTGGTTGTATCTCCCCTTTTGTCGAAGATACTTGTATCACATCTCCCACTTTCAGCGAAAGTTTTTTTGCTACTCCCGCACCCAAAAGGATCCCGTTCTCATTTTGAGCAAGGTCCCTCGTTCCACCTTCAACGATATAATCTCCAAGATTGTACAGATTGGATTCCTTCATGACATCGATACCTGTCAATGACCCATTCAGTTGGATGGATCCTCCAAGGTAAAATGCCTGTGCTTTCACCTGCGGTGTTGCTCCTCGCACATAATTTTGTTTATTCAGAAAGCCAAGCAACGGAAGAGCGTTATGGATTCGTGTCTGTTCGGTTTTTGGTTTGACCGATTGAATGAACTTTTCACGATCACCATATCCATTGTAAAGATCAAGCGGTTGCTTCTTAGAAGGTTCAACCTCGTTGTAAAGGTGGATGTGTGGAGTTCTATTCAGGATCAGTCCGTCAAGCAATCCATTCAAACCATTCATGAAACCCATCATAATAATATACGTTCCAATTCCGAAAGTCACACCCAATGCAGCTATGAGAGATTGCTTCTTTCTGGTTAAAAGATGCGTTTTCGATATAGATAATATGAGTTTCAGATCCATCTATTCGGGCTTGTAGATTATCGTATTCTCATCGATGCCCTCCAAAACCTCTATGTAACTCCAGTTGGAAAGACCGGTTTTTATTTGAACCAAACCCTGATCGGTTTCAACCTTATTCCCGGCCTGAAGGAACTCACGTGGTATCACCAAGGCAGAATTTTTCTCATGAATAATGATATTTCCCTCTCCTGTCAGTCCCATGTATAATTTCTTGGGTAATTTGGTAAACTCAGCTTCCACTTTAAAAGTTTGTGTGCGTTCATCCATTTTCGGTGCGATCCGCGATATTTTTGCTTCATACACACTGTTTTTGAATGCTTCTAGCGTAACAAGGACCTTTTGTCCCAACGAAACCTTTGAAATATCGACCTCATCAATCAGCATTTTCAATTTGAACTTGTCCTTATCCCCAATAACAGCAAGGGGCTCCTGCATGGATACGAATTCACCTTTTTCCTTGAATATCTGGAATACCTTACCGGTAATGTTTGACTTGATCACATATTCTTCTGTTCGCAGAGAACTGACATCCGCATTATTCCTTGATTGAGCGATCTGATTCTTTAATTCTTTTTCTTTCCTTGCGATGCGCTTCTTCATGGAAGCATAGTTGTTGCGCGAGATCTCATATGCCAAAGAAGCGTTATCAAGCTCGAATTTTGAGAGTGCCTTGTCTTCATACAAATTTTTAACCCTGGCATAATTTACTGAATCATTGAGCATTTTCAGCTTGGCGGATTGAAGTTCCAGCTTCATCTCTGCAATCAGATTGGCCTCACCTTCGTATGAATCCCTGATCAGCTGATAATTGAGTTCAGCATTTTGCTGGTTCAGTTGTAATGGTTTGTTCGAAATGATGAACAACATCTCCCCTATCATGACCTCATCTCCTTCTCTGAATGCAACCTCATCCAAGTAGCCGGTTATTGAAGCGTTCACTTTGTAAGCATTAATCGGTTCCACCAAAACACTGGAATAGACAGCTTCAACCATTTCCTTGCGTGATGGTTTAATCGATTCCCGCTCATCTGAACATGAAACGAAAACCGCAAAAAACAAGAAATACCAGTGCTTCATCTTATCGATCCTTTATTCAAATTTACGCTTAATTCAGCACTTAGTTCCGGATTTTGACAGATTTCACCAAAACATTCTGAATAGAATTTTTTTGATTAAATTCGGTAAGTCCAAAACATCAAAATAATATGTCAGTTCGTTATTTTCTATTTCTCGGAAACTTTCTTTTCTGGGGATATCTCACCGCACAGTCCAACACGGTTTCCACCGGTGGTAATGCCTCTGGTTCCGGAGGTTTCGTTAGCTATACCATTGGACAGATCGATTACATTTCGGCCTCTGGAACCACTGAAAACATAAATCAGGGTGTTCAGCAACCTTATGAAATCTATGCAACAAGCGGACTGCAAGAATTCATGGATCTTATCGACCTGACCATGGGCCCAAATCCCACTACAGACGCACTTTTCATTACTGTTAAGGGTGAACTTAGCGAAGAGCTTACCTATCACCTGATAGATGATCAGGGACGAATTATTGTATCGCCTACTAAACTTGAAATGAACAATGAGCTCAATATGATGACACTTTCATCTGCAAGGTATCAACTAGTGATTAGTTCAGAGACTAAAGAGCTCAAAATTTTTACGGTCATCAAACATTAAACGAACACATGAAAAAAATATACATTCTCGTTGCGAGCTTGTGCATGTCGGCGAATCTTTTCGCCCAGGCTCCGCAGCGTATGAGCTATCAGGCTGTTATAAGAAACTCTTCCAATCAACTTGTCACCAATGGGACCATTGGAATGCAGGTAAGCGTACTACAGGGCTCTGCATCAGGAACACCGGTTTATGTTGAAATACATACTGCGTTGACCAATGCAAATGGCCTTGTTACAGTTCAGATCGGTGGAGGAACCCTTGTGTCCGGCGACTTCTCAACAATTGACTGGGCAAACGGTCCTTATTTCATCAAGACCGAAACGGATCCAATAGGAGGTACATCTTACTCAATCAGTGCTACAACCCAATTGTTAAGTGTACCCTATGCGTTGTACGCTGAGAATAGCGGAAGCAGTATTCCAGGACCGACGGGACCTCAGGGAGCAGCGGGACCTCAGGGGCCTCAAGGACCTGCAGGGACAACCGGATCGACAGGACCAACAGGACCTCAAGGACCTGCAGGCACAGATCAGCAAACTTTGAGTTTTTCAAATCCATTACTGAGCATTTCAGGAGGAAACAGTGTTGATCTTAGTACGCTAGGAAATGATGCCGATGCGAATCCAACCAATGAGATACAAACATTGACACTCGTTGGTTCCACACTTTCTATTTCAAGTGGCAACTCGGTAACCCTTCCAGCAAGTGGATCGGGGGGCACGCTTGATCAGGCATATGATTTCGGAGGTGCAGGTGCCGGCAGGTTTATTACGGCTGATGCCGGTGCTGTGGAAGTAACGAATAGTGGCGCAAGTTCTACCGGCTTTCGTGTAAATACGAGCGGGACTTCCTCGAATGGAGTTTATGCCAATATTACGGGAACTGGTGTCGCGCTGAGAGCCGAAAGCACCAATGCAACAAATACTTTTGCAGCCATTCAAGCAAATACAAACAGCTCTACCGCTGTGAACTCGGCTATCCTGGGTAATAACAGTGGTGCGGGTTATGGAGTATCCGGTCAAATACCTTCAACTGCTTCTGGAGCGGCTGCCGTATATGGAAACAATCTCAGAACAACTGGTGGATATGGTGTGCAGGGGATTGGATTCAATGGTGTTGTAGGACAAACCAACTACGGAACCGGTTTTGGTGTATATGGCATCAACAATGGCACAAGTGGTGATAGAATCGGCACCTATGGAATTGGTTTCAATGGTGTGTACGGACAAACAACAGATGTCACAAATGGATGGGCGGGTTATTTCACTGCTGATCTCGGAGTAGACGGCACAGGCTGGTCTGTTGGAGGCTGGTTAACAGCTTCCGATAAGCGATTGAAAAGTAACATTGTTAAAATCGAAAATCCATTGGAAAAACTAATGAAAATCGAAGGAAAACATTACACCATCACAACAAGATCAAAAGGGCCTAATGGGGAGGTTCTTACGAACAGTAAAGAACAATTCGGGGTAATCGCGCAGGATCTGGAGGGAATATTCCCTGAAATGGTAAAGGAAAAGGCTATTTTTAGCAACTCTGGAGATGACACGGTCTATAAAACAGTTGATTACATGCAATTGGTGCCCGTTCTTGTTGAAGCTGTTAAAGAATTGCATTCAGAAGTTGAAAACCTAAGAAAGGAAATAGAGGAGCTGAAAAAACAGTGATCTGAATCTGGGACAACTGGGAGATGTTTATGAGAATTCATCTCCCTTTTTTCTTTTATTCGTATTATTTACCATGGTATCGGCGTCTACAGGCACTGGTATTTTTGATCACAAGACTTTTTGAAATAGCGCTACTAAATAGATTCCCTTAAATTTACGTAATGAAAACAATTTTCCATTCAGCAATCAGCAGAGGACAAGCAGATCATGGATGGTTAAATGCAAAACACTCGTTCAGCTTCGCAAGTTGGTATAATCCCGATCGCATCCATTTCGGAGCACTTAGGGTTTTGAATGACGATATTGTGGCACCGGGAATGGGTTTTGGATCGCATCCACATGATAACATGGAAATCATCACCATCCCGATGAATGGTTCCATTCGTCATCAGGACAGCATTGGGAATTCATCTGTAATAACGACCGGCGAGATACAAGTCATGAGTGCGGGAACAGGGGTTCGGCACAGCGAGTTCAATCCAGACCATAATCAGCCCTTGCATCTCTTTCAGATATGGATCTTTCCCAACAAAAGAGGGATAGAACCAAGATATGATCAATTCCGAATAGATCAACACAAAATGACCGATCAATTCCTTCAACTCGTTAGCCCTGATCCTGTAGACGAAGGATCATGGATTCATCAGAACGCTTGGATTCACATGGCAAAGCCTTCGAAAGGAAGAGTTATGACCTATTCAATGAAAGACCATGCAAACGGTGTTTATTTGATGGTTGTTGAGGGTAAGATTAAAATTGGTGAGCAACTACTGGAACAAAAAGACGCTTTGGGTGTTTGGGATACAAACATGGTATCCTTCGAAACGCTGGAAAACAGCAAAATTCTCGCAATAGAAGTGCCAATGATTTTCGATATCCACTAAGATAAATTAATGAACCGGATCATAGAAGACTTGAATTGGAGGTATGCTACCGACAAATTCGATAACTCCAAAAAGATATCCGAAAAGGATCTAAATACACTACTGGAAGTTTTGCGCCTGGCCCCCTCTTCGTATGGGCTTCAACCACTGAAAATTTTAGTTATTCAAGACCCTGAGATCCGAATGCGTTTACGCGAAAGATCATGGAATCAAAGCCAGATAACTGATTCGTCTCATCTCTTTGTTCTCTGCTCACAAATTTCGATAGATGAAACCGACATCGACGAAATGATGGCTAACACAGCTATTACCAGAGAACTCGAGCCCACTACTCTCGCGCGTTACGGTGACTATCTGAAAAGGACAATTTCTAAGTTGCAGATAGAGCATGTTAAAGAATGGAACGCGCGTCAGGCATATATCGCCCTAGGACATCTTTTGCATGCATGTGCACAGATGAAGATCGATTCCACACCAATGGAAGGATTTGAGCCTGAAGGATATGCAGACATTTTGGGACTTGACAAAAAAGGATTAAAGGCAGCTGTCGTCTGTGCAATCGGATACAGGTCGGCCGAAGATGAACAGCAATTTTTACCCAAGGTGAGAAAATCGTACGATGAATTCTGTGAATTCATCTAGGAAATAAACAAAAAAGAGGCAGTGAAGAAACCCCGCCTCTTTTCAATTCTATTCACCTTTTTTGAGATCGAACCAGTCAACCTGCCTTGAGAAATACATAGTAACACCGAGTATCAGGAATACACCAAAACTTCCGAACAGTAACGCATAATCCTGCATTTGAATAATCACAAAAATGAACAGGTACATGATCAGCAGAATGGCAGCAGTTAGTAATCCAAGTTTCTGTGAACCAAGAATTGTCCTTGCATAGAAGTAGATAAGGCCAATAGTCATGAAAGACGCCAATAAATAGGCTGCGTTGAAGTAGATCTGTTCGCTAAGTGCAAGCATCAACACATAGAACAAAATGAGCGCTATCCCAACAAGAATATACTGGATCGGATGAATGAGGATACGATTGATGACTTCCACAAAGAAGAAAACAAGAAAGGTAAGCACGATAAACAACATTGCATATTTTGCAACCCTCGTAGCTTTCTGATAAACATCTACCGGCATGTTCATTTCAACACCGAATGCACTTTGTTCAATATTTCGGGAACCTGACCATTCCTGTGGAAAATTGCGATTGAGGTTCAATACTTTCCATCGTGCATCAAAACCTTTTTCATTCACTGATCGTGTGTGTGGAATGAACTCTCCGGAAAAACTGGGATCCTTCCAATCTGAATGAAGTTCGACCGTCGTTTCCTTTCCAATAGGCACGAACATCAGCTGCTGACTGCCTTTCAGGTCCAGTTTACAAGAAACCCTAAGCAATCCTTGGTCTTCTTTTATGGGCACATTCACATGTAACCCGGAACTAATCACCTCATCAGTCAGCACACCTGGATTACAAGTGAAAGAAGAATCGTTCACCTGAATTCTAACCTGTTCGGATAAACCTTTCAGATCAGAGATTCCTAAGGTTAAAAACGCTTTATCGAAATCGAATTGATCGATCGGAACATTAAGCTTTTCAAGGGGCAACGATTTAAAGGTTGAAGCAATATTCACATCGCTCTGATAAACGATAACCTCGAACAAGCCGCGTTTTCGTGATTCTGAATGAACATTGCCATTGATCTTTAGTTCATCAGGCAGAATGTGGAACATCCTCTGTTCCGATATCATTTCCGTTTTTCCCGTTGCTTTATTGTAAACATTCCGTCTAAGCCTGTAAGGAATGGTAAGTATAGGACCCGCAACAGTTTGCGACAAGGCATGCTTTGAACTGACTTCATTAACGACTTCCTGCTGCCGCTGGGTTCGTTCATCGATAAGTTCCTGCACCATTACGGTTGGAATTATTAGAAGCAAGATCAAAACGAGAATCACGAACATTTTAAAGAACACATTCTGGAATAACTCTTTCATTGGACGAAAATTTATTGGTTTCATCCAGAACGTGTAACTCAGAAAGTCATTTTAAGCCCACTGGATCTTTTAACGGTCTTTAACTTAAGAAACGTTAATTCAATGGAATGTCTTTTTATTTGAACAGCGGAAGTTCAATGACTTGTTGACCGGAAACTGTGTTCAACAATAGGAAATACAATCCATTCTCCAGTGACGAAAGATCCATTTCGAACTCAGTTTCAGACTTTTTTGCAGCGCTTACGTTTATCCGTTTTCCGGAAAGATCCAAAACCTCGTAGGAAAGAATCTGATCCAACGAATGAAGGATAAAGTGTCCCTCCGACATTGTTTTGATCTTCACCTGATCTGCTGAATTTTCAGTCGCCCCCAAAGTGTAGAGATTGACAACGACAGACATCGTGTCATTGCCGCATTCGCTGAAAGCGATCAGCTGGATCGTATAGGACCCGTCATTCGCGTAGGTATGACTCTCGTTCTCTGCTGTTGAATTTGCGCCGTCACCAAATTGCCAGGCATAAGACTGCGCATGCCAGCTGTCATTGATCAGGTCGACCGTATTCCCATTCTGTTCAACCTGAAAATCAGCAATAGCAAGATCTTCCGGGGCCCTCAAATGCCAAGTTTGAAGACTATCCAGTACAGAGATCGCTGCCGCATTTTGTAGCTGGCCGGCAACCACTGGATCCAGACCGAATGTATACGCTGCACCTACCGGGGACTTTCTGAACACCGAAGCATAAAAAGTACATGCGGCAAGATAGGTCCCCTCGGGACTTGGATGCGATCCATCGGCTGAATACAAATTGATTGCTGGATGATTGTCCCTCACATATTTCCATGCCACACCTACCGGGGCAACACACGATTGGGCTGAATCTGCAAATCTTACATATGCATTTCGCAGTCGCAGGTTCATTTTATTAAAGGTATTAATTGAATCCCATTGCGGATCCCCGTTCTGTCTTCCCCATGTCATAAAATACATAGCCTGAGAACAATATCGATTATGGTATACACTGTCCGCAAGTTGAACAGCAGGTGGCAATGTTGTTGTGTTTACCTGAGATGTTGGAAAGGAAGGTTCCTGACTTTGTCCCTGTATGACAACAAAATCCCATGGTTTAGACTGGATCTTTGTATGGGTTAACGGGTCTGTCAAATGATTTTGAAATGTAAACCCCCCATTGGTCTTTGAATCGATGGTTACCTCGTCACCCAAAGAAACAGTGAGGTTCGAGAATACGCTTGGCAGATCATTGACATAGGTATAACTATTTCCAATGAACAGGACAGAGACACTGTCTTGGGCAAATGAAAGTATTGAACTTAAAAGAGATAAAATTAATGTAAACGTCCTCATTGATTTTTATTTGTTTCAAGAATTGACTAATTTGGGTGTCACGAAGTTGCTTTACCTATCAGCCGAGAAATCCCGGTTTATTGGATTGCTAAATTGATCATTTTTCCGATATGATTCGAAAATACAGTCTCATCCCAGTCACATTTCTAATCTGCATTCTGTTTTCGGACGGTCTTCGATCCCAGTTCAACTTTGAATATTCGGACTCAATTCCTGTTTACAAAGGAGGGAATACTCTTGATCATGCATGGGCCGGCGGCTTCAATTATGCGCAATTTTCAGACATTGACTATGACTTTGACGGTGATCTCGACCTTGTGATCTTCGATCGTAGCAGCGACAATATCAAAGTTTTTCTTCAAGAGGATGTTAACGGGAATCCGCAATATAGGTTCTTATATAACGGCGGTTTAGCTTTTCCTAGTGATGTCCGATACCGCATGACAACAGTTGATTACGACAGTGATGGACGAAAGGACCTATTCGCTTATGGAATTGGCGGGATAAAGGTATTCAAGAATGTAGGTGATGCATTGAACGGCTTGCAATGGGAAGTCGCAAAAAACCTTCTATATTCAGATTATTCAGGCATAGAGACCAATCTCTATGTGAGTTCATCGGATATCCCGGCAATTGTTGATGTTGAAGGTGATGGAGACATCGACGTGTTGACCTTTCACATCAGTGGTGAACACTTGCAATACCATCAAAACCAAAGCATGGATCTTTATGGGATACCGGATTCACTGGTATTTGTTCTTAAAAATGATTGCTGGGGGAAATTCAGAGAGGACCTCAATACCAGCACGGTATATTTGAATGATACCTCTCTACCTTGTAGTTCGGGAAATGTACCCGGCGCAGAATTACCTCCCATCGATGATCTTCCATCCGATAAAAAACCTTCAAGTGCTGAGTCAAAGCATTCTGGATCGACAATACTAGCCTTAGACATCGATAATTCCGGCGTGCTGGATCTTGTACTGGGTGACGTATCCTACCCCAACCTAAATCTTTTGATCAATGGCGGTACGTCCCCGAATACCAACTCGGCAATGGTAAGTGTTGACGGTAATTTCCCTTCGAATTCCTTACCTGCAAGCGTACAGATCTTTCCTGCCAGCTTCTTGGTAGACACGGACTTTGATGGTAAAAGGGACTTTATAGTATGTCCAAATGCGAAAAACACTTCTGAAAATGAAAGTAGCATCAGACGTTACAAGAACCTGGGAACGGACTCTTCACCGATCTTTGTTCATCAGACCAATGATTTTCTGCAAAATGAAATGATCGAACACGGCACAGGAACAATTCCCGTCTTCTTTGATTTTGATCAGGATGGTCTGGAAGATCTATTTGTTGCTAATTATTTCCGATACATACCAACCCTTAACAAGGAAGCAAGTATTGCGTATTACAGAAATACCGGCACGGCGACAAATCCGGAGTTTACCTACATTGATTACAACTTTCTAAATTTGAATATCTCAGGGTATGGCCTTCGTATGATCCCGGCGTTTGGTGATATCGATGGCGATGGTGATACAGACATGTTCATTGGAAGGGAGAATGGAAGCTTGGTTTATTACCAGAATACGAGCAGTCCCCCTTCTGTAAGTTTTGCTTCTCCCGTAACAAATTATGCTGACCACAACGGAACACCTATCAGCAGCGGGCAATATGCCACCCCACAGCTATTCGACCTAAATGAAGATGGCTTACTGGATCTTCTTGTTGGGCGAAAGACCGGCGAAATCATGTATTATAAGAACATCGGGACAAATTCAAATCCAAGTTTTCAGCTGGAAAATGACACGTTAGGGAATATCGATATCGCAACCTTGTCACCGGATGGTTTTGCCACCCCGCATTTCTTCAAATTTAACGATACGATCTATTTGTTTCTGGGAGGAGCTGATGGCAAATTGCGTTACTATGACGACATTGAAAACAATCTGTCCTCAGGATCAAGTTTTCATCTGTACTCAGATAATTTCCTGAATGTAAAAGT
Source organism: Flavobacteriia bacterium (assembly GCA_046301895.1). Lineage (GTDB taxonomy): Bacteria > Bacteroidota > Bacteroidia > Flavobacteriales_D > Crocinitomicaceae > M0103. The sequence goes on along the minus strand of JBKCJG010000052.1, from coordinate 18,741 downwards.
TGGAGCCTACAGTTCATTCTTTGTGAACGACATCGATCAGGATGGATATCTCAACCTGTTCATTGGTCAGGACCTCGGAGGAGTGCATCATCTCGAAGTGAATCCGAATAGTCAGGCCGATTTGTCAGAAATCGATGGAAATCTTGGATTCGTCATCTATCCTAATCCGACTGATGGTGTCTTATCGGTATCAAGTGAAGTCGAGCAGAACCTGATCATCACGGTAACTGACCTCTTTGGGAAACCTGTTTTGGAAGAATTGATGTTCAGCAAAAAGACCACCATCGATCTGCAAGACCGTTCATCAGGGATTTACCTTGTCATTGTTTCTGACGATCAAGGTAACCGAAGTGTTAAGAAGATCGTGAAGAATTGATCAGAACTTTCGGATAATCTCCAGATAGTCCGGAAACTGTTCAAAACTTGCAGCAGGCTCATCTTGATAAATACCGAAGATTGTTGATCCACTTCCACTCATCGCCGCATAGATTGCTCCCTCTGCATAAAGCTGATCCTTGAGAACTTTCAATGCAGGATACCTTCTGAATACTGTCGTTTCGAAATCATTCTTCAGCACACCTTTCCACGAATTCAAGGGTCCTTCAATAATTTCCCGGACAGCCATAGTATGCATTGAAAACTCTATACCGGCGTATGCCTCAGTCGTTGCTACATGGACACCTGGATTGATCAATTTGATATAATATCCTGCAAGATCTAAATCGCACGGTGACAGGTTCTCTCCTCTACCTTTTGCGATCTGCGCTTTGTTTGCAATAAAAAAGGGACAGTCACTTCCCAATTCGGCGGCAAGTTCCTCTAATTTGAGGTCAGAACATGGCAAACTGAAAAGGTCTCGCAACCCTTTCAATACATAAGCGGCATCTGCTGATCCTCCTCCAAGTCCTGCACCCATCGGAATGATCTTACGCAAGTGAATATAAGCCTCAGGGCACGAATATTTTTCCTGCATTAGCCGAAAAGCTTTGACACAAAGGTTCTTTTCCGGATTTCCATCGATCATTAAGCCTGTTTGCGTGAACACAAAGTCGTTTGATGGCAATATTTCTAAGACATCCGTGAAAGGGATCGGGATCATACAGGTATCCAATTCATGATATCCATCTTCTCTTTTGTAGAGGACGTTCAAACCCAAATTTACCTTCGCCGGCGGAAATATTATCATGTAACAAAAGTAGAAGAAGTAAACTATTTTCGTAACTTTCCGCCCTCAAATTAGAAGAATATGTCAGTTTACCTGGATTTCGAAGAACCGCTTAAAGCGTTAGAAGAACAGATCGAGCAAACCAAAGAAATAGGTGCAAGCACTGAGGTTGATATGTCTGACAAGATCAACGAACTTGAAAAGAGACTTGCGGAAAAAACGAAGGAGATCTTTTCTGGACTTACCCCCTGGCAGCGTGTTCAGTTATCACGTCATCCGGACAGACCTTATACCCTTGCATATATCAATGCGATCACGAATGGTCAGTTTCAGGAATTGCACGGTGACCGCAGCGTGAAAGATGACAAAGCAATGGTTGGCGGTTTCGGATTGCTGGATGGACAAACGGTTATGTTCATCGGACAACAGAAAGGGATCAATACCAAGATGCGTCAATACCGTAATTTCGGGATGCCAAACCCTGAAGGATATAGAAAAGCGCTTCGTTTAATGAAAATGGCCGAGAAGTTCAATAAACCAATTGTCACTTTTATTGATACTCCCGGCGCGTTCCCCGGGCTGGAAGCAGAAGAGCGTGGACAGGGTGAAGCAATCGCACGAAACATCTATGAAATGATGCGATTAAAGGTACCCGTTATCTGTATCATTATTGGTGAAGGAGCATCTGGTGGTGCGCTAGGCATCGGTGTAGGAGATAAGGTTGTCATGCTGGAAAACACATGGTATTCCGTAATTTCACCCGAATCTTGTTCTTCCATTCTTTGGAGATCCTGGGATTTTAAGGAAAGGGCAGCGGAAGCTTTGAAACTGACATCGATCGACATGAAAAATAACGGATTAGTGGACGATGTGATCAAAGAACCATTGAGCGGTGCACACCGCGAGCAAGAGGAGATGTTCGGCATCGTGAAAAAATCCATCAAAAAGTATATCAAGGAACTAGAATCAATGGAACCAAGTGAACGCATCAATGAGCGAATTGAAAAGTTCAATAAGATGGGAGTCTGGAAGTAAAGATCACTCCATTAACTACATTTTAGAATCGCGACATTGACGGGAATTGAAAATCGGAGATGCCGCGATTTTCTTTTTTCACAAACGGATTTTTTAATCTGTCCGTTACATTAAAACATAAAAAATTGATTACCTGTGAGTTATGTTGGTTAATAAAAATTTCAACACCTGCAGCAATCAACTTGATTTTAGCTAACTTTGAGCGCCTTAGGTTTTCACCAAATTAAATGTACCTCTATGACAAGGATTTATCTTGTAGTTATTGTACTCCTTTTTTCTCTTGTTACGCAAGCTCAGGTGTCCAAGCTGGTTACCGGTAAAATGATCGATCAGAAAACAGAAGAAGAGATCGAAGAAGTTGAGTTGAAATTGATCAACAAAAAGACGAAAGCTGAGTTCCTGGCGGAAACGGATGATCAAGGGATCTTTACATTCAAAAATATTCCGTTAGGTAAATACGATTTCCACGTTACCGACAAGGACTACATGGACAATACATTTCCAATCGAACTGACTGCAGACCACCTTAATAACTTTACATTTGGCACGCCGATCACAGCCTCTCTCAAGGTATCGTGGATGTTTAACTGGGGAGACAGAACGGTTAAGAATGCCAAAGGTGAAACCATTGTTAAAGAGCATTATTGGTCTCACCTTACCGGTAAAATAATCCTTACTATTTATGGTCTTTGCCTTTTGCTTGTATTCTTTTACAGCGTGCTTCAGCTTTCACTTGCGATTGCTTATGTGAAGAATAAGAGGAAGAAAACATCTGAACAAAAACCAGTTTACGAACCGTCTACTGCACCAATGGTAACTGTTCAGCTTCCGATGTTCAACGAATTATATGTTGCCGACCGCATCATCGAAACCATCGCTAATTTTGATTATCCGCAGGACAAACTTCAGATCCAGGTACTCGATGACTCTACGGATGAAACGAAGGATGTGATTGCAAAAAAGGTGGCTGAAGTAGCAGCCCGGGGAATAAATATCCAGCACATCCATCGAGTAGACAGAACCGGATACAAAGCGGGAGCACTTGACGCAGCAATGGACCGTGTTCAAGGAGAATTCATCGCAATCTTTGATGCAGATTTCATTCCGGACCCGGATTTTCTTCAGAAAACCATGCCTCATTTTCAGGATGAAAAAATCGGCGTGGTTCAAACGCGTTGGGGCCATATCAATAAAACATACTCTGTTCTTACTGAACTTCAAGCTTTCGGTCTAAATGGTCACTTTGCTATCGAACAAGGTGGTAGAAATTCAGCAGGTCACTTCATCAATTTTAACGGAACGGGAGGCGTTTGGAGAAAGAAGTGCATTGAAGAGGCAGGCGGATGGGAACATGACACACTTACAGAAGATCTTGATCTTAGCTATCGGGCACAGATAAAGGGCTGGCAGTTCAAGTACCTTGAGGATGTTGTTGCCCCAGCAGAGCTTCCAATTACAATGTCTGCATTGAAAAGTCAACAGCATCGATGGATGAAAGGAGGAGCAGAATGCTTTGTCAAAATGTGGAAGACCTTGCTGACGGCGAAAGGTGTGAAAGTTTCAGACAGAATTCATGGTCTCTCTCACTTGTTCAATTCTACCGTTTTCGTATTCATCCTTACGATCTCTATACTGAGCTTGTTTGTTCTTCACATCAAGGACTCTTTCTCTGATCTTAATTACATCCTTCAATACATGGGTGTTTTCATCATCAGTACAATATTCCTGATGTTTTACTACTGGCATGCATATCGAGACAAAACTGAAAACACGCTTAGTTCCTTTTTCCGATTTGTCGGAAGATTCTTCCAGTTCCTGGTAGTTTCCATGGGATTGTCATTAAGTAATACCGTTGCCGTTTTGGAAGGCTACCTGGGGATCAAAAGCTCTTTTGTAAGAACTCCCAAGTTCAACGTTTCAAAGAAAAGCGAGTTTAAAGGAAACAAGTACGACAAAAAGAGCCTTTCGATCATTAATATCGCAGAAGGAACCTTGATGGTTGTATTCGGCTTTACAGCAGTCAGCAGAGGGCTCTATGGTGACCTCGGAATGTTACCTTTCCATCTAATGCTTGCAATTGGTTATGGTGTGATCTTCTTCTCAACCTTGAAAGAGATCAGAACAGGACAATAAACTATCTATCCATATACAAAAGAGGTCCCAAATAGGACCTCTTTTGTATGTTATTCACCATCGTTCCACAACCTGCCGAGTTCAAGGAATTTAAAAGCTAAATCCGGATCATTCTGATGATTCATCGCCGGAGACAATAGTTTCAGAATACCCTTCCCATTGGTTTTGACCTGAACACTCCCCTGTTGCAGACCTGTAATAGTACTGAAGAATCTCACTTGATATTCAGTTCGCTTTTTTAGTCCATAGATTTTAATGAACTGGCTCTCAGAAGCAATATCGATCGGTAGGTCAGGAATATCGTCATCTTCCGGTTTCACGAGATAAGGCTTGGAATAAAGCCCCTTACCTTCAACAAGATCTTGGATACACGGATATTCCTCAACCAGATTCGGCCAGTTAACTGAGCGATTCATCATCCATCCGAATCCTTGCGCTTGATCAGCAGAAACCTGAATGTATGCCTCAAGAAGGTCATCCTTGCGATAATTTTTATCATTAGCCTTTCGGATTTCCTTTTCGGTGAGAGGCCAGCGCTGCGCTATCATGGGAATATCCTTGATCAACCTAACTTCTGTATAATTGATCTTCTCAAAATCAATGTCTGCGGCAAATTTCATTAGGCTCGGAAAAAACTTCTTCCACATCTCATGCCGCAAATACTGATCCTGATTCCACCAATCCAACCCAGCTACAGCACATCCAGATGCAAATGTGAACCAAAGGTCTTGTTTGAACATAAAATCTGCACAGTTATTGAATTCAACTACCGGATCAACATGATTATCCTTGCCTTCTGGTCGGGGTATAACCAAGATATGACCGAATTCATCATATATAAAGGGCTTTCCCTGATATGACGGATAGCTTATCGAACCGTTCTGAAATCCCATATTCACTTCACGGACTGTTGGATATCTATACAATAAGTTTCTATTCAAGATCTTCCCCTTACCGTATTCTTGCTCAAAAACATAATCATGAAAGCCAAAAAAATCAATGTTCTCAAGATCGAACAGTTCGGGGTCCCAGAAGGTCTTTGAATAACCTTTTCCATTTATCATTGCGATACTGATCATGTGTGGGTCGCCCAATTCAACGTGAATAAAATCAGACATTGTCCTCGTCCAATCACGAACGTGCAATCGGTTTGAGGAATGATCAACCGCAACACCATCCTTCAGTTCATCCCTGTATTCCGCTGTTTCGTCCACCTCAGAAACCAACTGCCATCCGGCTAGTGAAGTAGAATAGCCATATCTGGCAATCAAATATCTAAAATAGTCCTTCGAATGTCTTATCGCGCGCACATTTGAAAAGAACTCGATAGGTTCTTGAATCCCAAGAGGTGGTTCAGCTGCCACTTCGGAAGGTGTTTGGTCATTATCATTGTAACAATAGGTCTCCCAACGGATCCTTGGTAAAATGTACTCCTTTTCGTCAGGTCTTTGAACCAATGGGGACTGCATTAAAGCACAGAAGAGGAAGTAGATATCCATTGCTTCGCAGGATTCCACAATCCTGTCGAATTCCCATGCTTGTCCCATTTTTGGCTGGTAATTACCCAAGGCCTCCCATTCCAATTGCATGAACCATGGAGCAGCCACAAAACGTGTAAAATTTCCCTGTGCATTGTCCAAGGTACGCAATGCATTGTAGATTTCTTCGAATTTTTGAGGACCCGAGGGCAGATCCGCTTTTTCCCAGTTTTCCCAGTCTGTCCATGGAATAACCTGTCCAACACCATAAAATGACTTGTTCGATCCGGAAAAACTTAAATGCTTGCCATTTCTGCCAACTTGCAGATAGCCCGGATTTTCGGAAGTGACCACGTCCAGTTCGAATTGAGATTCGAGTGATCTGAAATTTTTGCTTTGTAAGATTACTTTGACTGTATAATGACCGGCTTCAGGAAGTGTAAAGCGCAAACGAAAATCAAAACTTGTGGTATCCTGAATCCATTTATTCCGAGCCAGATCTTTTTTATATTCCTCATAATAGAATCCGTGAGAGATTTTTTTTCCCCCTTTAGGACTTGTAATTTCAGAAGAAACAAGAATATCTGCAGTACTATAGGGATTAATGGATTGATCCCTCCTTCCGTTCTGTTTAAAAAAGCGCTCAATTTTTTGATCGATCGCAGGCGGAAGATCTATTCCTATCTCAATCTTTTGATACGTACCTGCTACAAGAAAAGTATCTGCAGGGCAGAACCAGGCTGTTTTTAATGTTTCCTCTCCTGAATAGGAAACATTGATGATCTTCGGTTTTTCGGATCGATAACCTTGCGCGTTTAGAAAATAGGGAGCAAAAATTAACAAGAGTTTAAGTCGTCTCATTTTTTCGATTTATTTTTATCCGGTACCGGATCATGACCGTGGCCTCCCCAAGGATGGCAGGATGAAATTCTTCGGATCCCCAGCCAAGTGCCTTTAAAAGGACCCCAAATGTTTATTGCTTCCAGCATGTAATTCGAGCAAGTTGGGGTATATCTGCAGGATGCCGGTAGGATCGGTGAGATAAGGTATTGATAGCCTTTAACCAATACTATCAATGGGAAAGAAAGGATCTTCCGGATTAGGATCATGCACAAATTTAATCTTTTGGCACCGCTTTTCCACACCAGTTTTGTTCGTTAAATTAATTTAACCCCTTGAATCCGATGCATTATATTCTTAAATTCAATGACTGTTATATTCGAATACAATGCGAAACCTCTTCCTTTCAGCGATACTTTTCTTACCTGTCATGCTGTGTGCGCAACCTTCCGCATCGTGGGACCATGAGAAGATTGAAGTATATGACCGGGAATCTGTCAGTACTATCTTGCATGCAGAATCAATCTTTGAAGACCGCTGGGATGTTCTTCCTCAACCTCAGTTCTGGAAACGGATCATGCGCCTTTCACCTGATTCCTGTTTGATCAATGTTGCTGCCGACAGAACTATTCTGCTCAAAATGTCCATAAAAGAATGGTCTAGTCAAACAGAGGCTCAGAAAGTTGTTTTTAAAGATAGTTTGAGACTTGTACATGGCTTGAATGCGGGTGAATCCATCTTCGTCACGACCGGAAAGAACGATTTTTACAAATTCAAAGAGGTGTATCCAGAATTAACCAAAGGGGTTGAGGCATTTGAGCGATACGGAGTTGATCCATGGTATGCTCAGGCAATTCTTCTCATCGAAAGTCCAGGGCAACTCAAGAAATCGAGTGTAGGAGCGTACGGTGCCTTTCAGCTAATGCCCTCCGTTGCGAGGGCACAGGGTTTAACTGTAAATGACAACGAAGACGAAAGAAGAAACTTTGACAGATCAGCCTATGCTGCTTCTCGTTTGATCAAAAGAGTTTGCATCCCGGAAGCAAAAAAGATTCTTGACGCTCATAATTTGTCTTACGACGATTCAGATCTTTGGTTTCGATTGTTCGTTCTACATGTCTATCATGCCGGTGCGATGAACGTCAATGCCGTTGTAAGAAAGATCGATCCAAAGGAAGGTAGTCAGGAATTAATTAAACAGATGTGGCAGACGTCTGCTGCGGGGTTTGGAAATAACTCCCAGAATTACACTCAACTGGCTTTGGCTTCACAGCTGATACTTCATGAAATGATCTATGAACAATGCGAGGAGATCTTCGATTGTGAAGAATTTCATTAATGACGATCTGGAATGAATTTCATTGAGATGGAATTCACACAATGCCTTGTATTTTTAACCGTGAAACCTTCACCGATAAATACATGTCCCAAATGACCGCCACAGTTGGCACAAATGATCTCTGTTCGTCTTCCGTCAGCATCAGGAATTTGTTGAACATTTTCTACTATCTGATCATCGAATGAGGGCCAGCCACAACCTGAATTGAACTTGTCTGAAGAACGATATAATGGCTGTTCACACTGACGGCACACGAATAAACCATCTCTTTTTTCGTTATTCAATTCTCCTGTAAAAGGCAATTCCGTTCCTTTTCGTAGGATGATTCGTTCTTCTTCGGTTGTCAGTATATTCCAATTATCTTTTGAAAGTGTCATGCCTTTTAAACAAGATGCATAAAAAAGTTTGCTTTTCAGTAAACCTTTTAAATTCAATATTTAGATATTAAATGGCCATATTCGAAATCTTTCCTGAGAGTTCTTCGACGATCACGTCAACAGCCTGTTTTAACATATTCTCTTTACCATCCTTTGCCTTGATATAGACTGTTGCACCATTCTCATCCATTTCGAAGCTTATATATTTGATCAACAAAATGATCTTTTGTTCCTCTTCGAACTCAAACGAACTCAGATCAACACCGTCAAGATACAGAAAACCTGTTATCCCTTTTTTTCCAAAGTTCGAACATTCTGCAGGGATGGAAAGTCTTTTACCAGCCTTCGGTAGGAATGCAGCATTGCTGTATGCAGCCAATCCCTTTCCATCAAGATCAACTCTCGCCATTCCCAATGACAAAAAGCTCTTTGCTTCCTTTGCGAATAATTTCCCCTGTGAACCTAATCCAACATAAAAATTGAAATCAGAGATGCCTTCATCCACCGTTGGTTCACCGACCATCGCAACACCGACTTCCCCGGACAATAATTGCGAAAGAGCACTCTCTCCACCGGAAGCTAAAACGAACGCAGCAGGACCTCCCATCGACTCACCCAGCTCCGCCAATGTGTTTGGTGAATATTCATTTAAGAATGATTGCAATTTTTTCATATCCAGATTCAAGGCCAGTGCCAGTTTCGGATTCCCTGTGCCCAATTTCTTTACGATCGATCCTGAAGGATCCGCTTTAAAGAACAATTTATCCATTAAAGCCTGAGAGAAAAGATTTCTGGTTTTTAAAACAGTGGCTCCTTTTTCGAAAGTAAGGGTTGTTTGAACATAAGAGTCCTTCACCATGTCATTCAAACTTTTCTGCTTTTCGGTGCTTAAACTTGAAAGGTCCGTGTTGGATGTGCCATATAGGTTCTCAACGCTTACTCCCATTACAATATCTCCATTGGAAGCGAGGATATCATCTACTTTCCCTTCGGATAGATCTCCCCGTACTTTGTCGAAAGCTTCTGACAACATTTTCTTTCCATCAAACTCTTTCTTTTTGGAGATGAGGATTGATAGATTATTCTTCACTCCCATACAAACATCTCCACTTTGGAAAAAATGGAACCCTTCCGTTTTTTCAAGATCAAATCCCATCTGCGTTACTTTGGCAACAAGGGAATCCTCGTTAACCACTTCAAAGAATGCGTAAGAAGTTTCAGGAGTTCCATCTTCCATGAATGGACCTTCCAACGCAAAATAAATCGGCGTTTCTGTATTCAGACTCTTTTTAAACTCGTTCAGTTCATTATCAACGACCACACCCAATTTAGGGATCTTCTTGTATTCCGATTTGTTTAGTATTGTATTGATATCTGCCTTTCCAAATACAACAAGTGTTTTGCTTTCTTTCAGGAATGCGGAAACATACTCATTCAAAGCCCGATTTTCCCTGTTGCCACCACAAGATAAAAGAACTACTGCTAATAGGATACATCCAACGATTTTTTTCATGCCGAAAAATTTAGGTAACTTATAAGTGTTGTAACACTATTCAAAAATACAATTATTTTAACTCGCTTAGTATAGCATATTTTGTGCCACTATCGTTACTTTTGAACATGCATCTGATCGAGCCATTTTACGGGTGGAGGAACTATTATATTGCGTCAGAAGATCCGGTTTCCCCTTTCTATGATCGAATTTATAGTGAATTCGAATTCAATAATACGGTTTACAATTATTACATCCATCCTCAATGGGATTCAATCGGTTCACCAACACTATTCATCAAGATCTTGTTTGCTGATTATGATGATGGATATGTGATCTTGGAGTTGATCGGTGAATGGAACGATGCCATCGAGAACGATATCATGACACTTAAACGTGACATCATTGAACCTATAATGGAAAGGGGTATTAATAAATACATCCTCATCGGAGAGAACGTTCTCAACTTTCACCACTCAGATGATTGTTATTATGAAGAATGGTTCGACGAGGTAGAAGATGGTTGGATCGCAATGGTTAATTTCCATGATCATGTAATTCGGGAATTCGAACGGATAAATATCGACCATTATTTTGTGATGGGAGGGGAGTTGGAAGACATTGAGTGGAGAACCTTCCAGCCAAATCAGTTTTTCAAAAAAATAAGCGATTTGGTAACTAAACGTCTGGCATAAAAAAACCCGACCCTTTTCGGATCGAGTTTTTTTCTTTATATCGTTTCGCTGATTTATCTCTGAACCATGAATTTTGCTGACATCGCATTATTGTTCACGAAGAAATTAGCAATATAGATTCCGTTCTTGAAGTCTGAAGGAAGTTTTAGTGATTCAATATTCTCACCAAAAACAGCATTCCCTAAATTTCCGAAGAATACCGAGCGACCATTGAGATCAACAATGTTCACAGACATTTCTCCTGCGATCAAAGAATGGAAACTGAAGTTCAAGGCGTTACTCTCCCCGTTGTATCCTACTCTAAAGTTGGATGCAACAACAGAATTCTCATTAACACCTGCACTAGTCGGAGCAGAAATAATATGTTGAGAAGTATAGATCATGTCACCGGTATCATCACTATTTCCATTGGCCTTATTTGTTGCCACATAGAATTTAACATCACCTACATTAGTTGCAGGTGCTGTCCAAGACCAGATCCAAGCCGTCACTGCATTCGTGTTACTTGTTGATTTATGGTTCGCATAATTTTTAATTGTACCATTGATCGCTGTATTTGTTCCTGCTGTAAAGGTTCCTGCCATCGTGTTGCTCAAATCCCATGCAGTAGCCTGAAATCCTTTTTTAGCCGGATTCGATGACATTACCAGAGTAACAGTATATGTTTGACCAGGAGTGTAACTCGTCACCGGAGTTGCTCCGGAAAGCACTGTCAAAACATTTTCAGCAGAGCCGGATTGAACAGAACCTGAGTGACACGAAGTACAATTACCTTCTGTAGGCGCACCTGTTAGACCGGCTGCCGCACCGCCACTAAAAAATTTATGACCATTCTTTGCAAAGAATTTTTCAATTTTCAGATCACCGGACTTCTGAAGGGATAGAGCGCCAATTAAGAGAATTCCGGATAAAGAAAGGATGTAGTTTTTTTTCATAGTTATAGTGTATTTGATTTTACTGATTAATTATTCTTCTTCCCTTGATCAATCCAACAGGAAAATTCTTGGATAAGGGAATCATTCAGAGCTGGACCTCCCTGTGGCATCAATTGAAATCCATTCGAAGCTCTCATTGCATTCAATATTGCAGATGCATTTGATGATATATTCGTATGATTTGTAATGGTATATCCAGTGCTATTGCCAGAATTGTGACACCCTGTGCAATTATTTTGCATCGTCGGAAGGATTTCATTCACGAAACTAATGGTATCCGAGCAATTCGGATCCAAATCTGGGCCCGAAACCTTGTCTTTTTTGCACGAAGACGCAAACATTAAAAGGATAATGGCAACAACAGGTATAAACAAGTTTTTTTTCATTTTCTGATAAGAATTGGTTTTAATGTAAACCATGCCAAAGCAGGAAAGAACAACATCGGCATCAAGAACCCTTTATAATAATCGATCATTAGCTGAGCGTCCTTATTCTCGAAAACCGGATCATCTGCACCAAGCACAAGCAAAACAAGCCCCATCGATACAACTGAGATCGTAAGATTTGTAATCCCTTCACTTAACGACCTATTCTTGATCATTAAATTCATTAAAAATGCAAAGAAAACAGCCGACATGCACAGCATGAAACATCCAGAAACGATTCTCAGAGCACCGGTGGCCTCAGAAAAATCAACGAGATTAGAATAATAGATGAATGCATAGATCAAAGCTGCTACCGATGACAGTACGGCCGAACCTAATCCCAAAAAAAAGAAACCCTTGAACATGTGTAATTATTTCTTGACAACAGGTAAGGTATAACTTATGTTCATTGAATTTGGAACAGCATCACTCACTCCTCCAACTTTGTAATCCATTCTATTCACAGTGAAACTCCCCGAAAACACGAGTCCATTTGTCCCTCTTGACATTGTAACGGGAACAATTTTTTCTTTGGTAGTTCCTTTGATAGTCAGATTGCCTGTCACCTTATACCCCGCATTTGATTGCTCAATCTTTGTTGATACAAACTTGATATCCGGATATTTTGAAGCATCAAACCATTCCGCGGTCTGAGCTTTCTTATTTTTCATCGCATTCCCTGTATTGATAGATGAAACGGGAAAGGTGAGATTGAAAGAAGATCCTGCCAGATCTCCGTCATCGAACTTTACAGTACCTTTTACATTGAATGTTCCGGTTGGGTCCTTGCTTTTAAACTGGATCTTATACCCCTCACCGATCTTATACTCTTGCACGTTAACTGTATAGATTGCAGAAGTAAGTAGTAAAAAGGATGCAGCCAATGGATAAATGATATTTTTCATGGTTTCTGATTTTAAAATAAATGATTAATGACTGTTCCTTTCAAATTTCCTGCCAATACAAAATCCAAGTCGGAATTGCCCCTTCAACCAATCTTCGAAAGTATACGTTATGAACTGTGCCTCACCAAAACCTCTTGAATTCGTCAGATTGATCGTGAAATTATGACCGAAGGTGATCCATTCAAAGGCAATTCCGAGGCTGTTTGTATTCTCAGTTCTGAAATCCTCGCTATGAAAACTGTGATAATATTCAATCAGTAAAGCGGTTGTTCCGGTTATACCACATCTCAATGAACCTCCTAACGCGAATAAGGTATTTACATCATCCTGATCGACGTAATTACGATGAACAAGCGTTGGTGAAACTTGAAGGCTCAAACGATCATTGAATTTTCTTGCAAAATGGACTTGTGCAACATACGAGATTCTATGCTCCCAATTAGGGAAATAGCTGACATCTGACAGATTCTCTGAAGCCTTCATGTAGGTAAAAAAACCAGAAGCTGAAGCCGCTATTGATATAGGAGAACCATTTTTTTTCTGATGAACAACTTTATACTTGGCAAAGCCATCCAATAGTGAACGGTAAGGAGCTCCTGTTCCTTTACTGCGTCCGAATCCGATCATAAGATCATCAGTTACCCCATATTCGAATGCAATTCGGATATCCGAGGATTGATCGAGACCATAAAGAGTCTGAATCCCACCTTCGCTACCACCAATATCACCAAAACGGTGTTCTACTCTAAATTCAAGGACTCCTTTGCGCAAGGTCTCGATCGAATGACCATTGATTACTCTTGTTGAATGAAAGGTTTCTGTAATCGTATTGGTATCCTCAAAATAGACGTCTTCAACAAATACTGAATCTTCCTGAGCAAGCCCAATTATTGGTATTGCCATCCACAAAATAAGACTTGTTTTCATTTTAGTCATAATTCCAAAGATAAGAGAATTTCAATCATTACCCGGGTAATAACAGGTTAATTCAACAAATATTCACTATGTTAGCAAGTCTTTTATTTGACGTTTGAATATGACGTAAAGTTGGCTCTAAAACTAAATTTATGTTCGGTAGTGATATGATGGCCAGACTGGCCGAAATGAAAAGAGTTGCTGAAGAGAGCAAAAATCGTCTTGAAAATATTATTGTAGAAGGAGAATCAGGCGGTGGCTTGATCGTTGTTGCAATGAACGGTAATCGCGTTGTTAAATCCGTAAAAGTGAATACGGACATCAAATCAATGGACAACGAGGACCTTGAAGACCTTCTTTGCGTGGCATTTCAGCGTGTCATGGACAAAGTAAACACATTGAACGAGCGAGAAGTTATGGCATCTACTAAAAATCTCTTTCCGGGAATGTGATCATGCTAAAGAAGGCCGCACGAGAATTATTCAAACAAAAACGTCTTGAACTTTCCCCTTCGGAGTTGGAAGGGCGTTCTGAGAGGATCTGTCAGGCTCTATTCTCCCGTTTCCAACTGGAAGGCAAAACAGTGAGCCTGTTCCTTCCGATCGAACGTCAGAAAGAGATTAACACCTACCATATTCTTGAGAAAGGAATGGCGATCGGAACTGTCATTGCCCTACCAAAGATCAACCCATCCAATCATTCATTGAAGCACTATCAATTCGAAACTCAATCTCAGCTGGCGCTCAACGAATTTGGAATTCCCGAGCCAACTCATGGAAAAACCATTAAACCGGAACAGCTGGATTTTGTCTTCGTGCCTCTCCTTGCTGTTGACAAGACCGGTCACCGAATTGGCTATGGAAAAGGTTATTATGATCGCTTTCTTAAGAAATGTGCCCCTCACTGCCAGTTTGTGGGGCTGCACCTTTTTGATGAATCCATAGAAATTGAGGATGTAGATTCTCATGACATCCAACTTGACTATTGCATCACCCCGGAAAAGATCATTCGTTTTGACAACAAATAAAGACCAGGGAAAATTCCATTTACTGACGATATTAGTGATCCCCGGTTTCCTAGTAACAGTCTTCCTTGCTCAAAAATGGTATTGGATACTACTCTACCTGCTGATCGCGGTCAGCATCCTTTTTCTCGTTTTTCGTAAAAAATAAGTGTATATTTAAGAAACGTTTGATGCGTTTGCACTTATGACACGTCTGCTACTCGTAATACTGTGGTTCCTCTGTGGATCAATTGTCTGGCAACAGCAAAATATTGTGCGTGGTATTTTTGGAGTACGGATTGCTTTTCAATCCAATTCACAGATGACAACCTTCGTGTGTTTCCTTGACAATGGAAGGACACTTACACACAAACGGATCCTTTCACAGGATGAGTTCATTCACTTTGCCGCAGGTGATTGGCCAAGTATTTATAATCCGAAGCGAATCAATTATTTTGAGGAACGAAATCTACAATGTGGAATTACTACTGATTCCTTTTCATTGAAAAAGATTTCCTATTGTGTTCCGTTTGATTCCTTGTGGAAAATACGCTTTTCAACCTACCCTTATCGCCAATCCGTGGAAATGGGTTGGAGTTCAAATTTATACAAGCCTTCACTTAAACAGGAGAAATTCCTTCACGAGAATTATGGTATTGCGAACATTGATGGTGATTTCTTTTTGGATACGGCTTTTTGGAAATTACTTAGTGATATTCAGGATCCTTCATGGATTGCCAATTATAAATCTCTGCAATAAAATGTACAGACTAAAAAAGGGACCGAAGTCCCTTTTTATTTTATCTTATTATCAATTTCGTGCGTTTCACCTCTGACCCAGATCTCAGTTCTATCATGTACATTCCTGAGGAAAGATCAATACCTACGTCGGTGGATGGAGAAGATTGTTGAAGAACGATTGCTCCTTTCGAATCGAAGATAAGTAGATCAGTAATGCTTTCAGATAAATAGATCTTGTCAGTGACAGGATTTGGGTAGAATTTCAAAGGTGTATTAAGTGCCTCTTCAATCCCAAGCGCTCCAATATATACAGAAGCATCGATTGTACAACCATTTACATCCACTACGGTGGATGTATACCATCCCGGATTCAAATAGACAGCCATATCACCTGTTTGGGTATTAGGATCATTCCACGTGATAGAATACGGCATGGTTCCTCCTGTAACAGATACTTCAGCAATACCGTCCAGTGCTGAAGGACCTGAAGCGACCGTTCCTGAGATCGCTATTCCAAGGGCAGTTGGTTCAGTAATCGTTAAGGTTTGAACCGGCGTTGAACATCCATTTTGATCCTGAACATACACATCGTAAGTATCCGGACCTAAACCTGTTAAAACATCTTCTAAACCGCCATTCCCATTATGGAAATAAATAAAAGGAGCCGTCCCGCCTGATGCTGTATACTGAATCGTTCCATCATCATTTCCAGCACAACTGGAATTAGTAGAAACAACATTAAACTGAACCTGGTCCGGCTGGGTGATCGTAAATGCGATTGAATCACGGCAAGGACGTCCATCCTCCACAATGACATGGTAATCACCTGCAGGTATTCCTGTCAACGTATCATCAATTATACCGTTGGACCAGTTAAAAGTCACCGGCTGTGTAGCCTGATCATAATATACTATAGCTGATCCTGTTTGATCACCATAACATAGTTCAATATTTTGGAAGATCACTGAATCAACAACTGGCGCAGGAGATGGGATGAAAACCGAGTCAACAACCACACAACCATTTGAATGTGTGATCACCACACTGCTCCATCCTTCTGGGAGTTCATAATTCGGTTTTGCCGTTCCGCCGTTATCCCACAAGAATGTGCATCCTGAGAACATACAATAGCAACCTGTTGAATTCAGCGTTGCCATCCCATTTGAATCACCAATACATGTCGGAGGAACGATCCCGCCAAATGATATCACAAACGGATCGTTCAGAGTTACTGATCTGTATTCTGAACAACCCAATGAATTGGTAACCTGAACCCAATAAATCCCAGCTTGAAGGTTAATGACCGAAGACGCAATACTACCATTCGACCACAAATAGGTATAAGGTCCCGCTCCAGCAACTACACTTACACTAATATTTCCATCAGCAGAACCATTGCAAGAAGGGTTGACTGCCAGTACGTTCGAAATCACGGAACCGCTTCCGCAATTTACCGGCTCATAGGTATAGACTCCGTCAAATTGATTACCCATATAACTTCCCCATGCAATCCCGGCATTTGGGAGGATAGACGTCAATTCATGTCTACAGACATAGATCCCTTTCCAACCCATTGGATTCGTACTATCTTTTTTAACGGAATAGATTAGATCCAACAAACCATCAGCGTCAACATCTGTTATCAAAGGAGTCGAACCGATGGTTACGCCAGTTCGCGTTTGATCCAGGGAAGTCAGTGTATTGGTGGTGAAATCCATTGCCTCTATTCGAGTCTTAAATGAACCGGTCTCAAAATATGTAATCGCGAAAATTGCTTCATCTCTGCCATCATTGTTAAGGTCCACCGCGTTGCCGGAGGCAAAATGAATCGCTCCTAAACTATCTATGAAGCTAACATTTCCGGAGTCACCATCCAGAACTACCTGATAATAGTCCGAATAAGAAGGTGCCACACCTTTCAAAAGAACCACCATTACATCAGGTGTCAAATCACCTGTAAAGTTTCCTATGGTTGGAGCGGCACTTGATTCTGTTCCGGGTTTTTGATAGGTCCAAACAGTGTTTAATCCTTCGCCTTTTACTTTGCTTACTAATCCTCCAAAAGACTGGATATAAATATCATAGACACCATTTGCTTTTTTATAAACCGATGGTGGCGCGATGAATCCTTTATTTGGGTCAACTGCCAGTTCAATACTACCCAAAAGCGAATTATTATTGATCAGATCATCCAGGAGCGCCATATAGAAATGTCCTCCGAAATTCTCTCCACCCGTTCCATAAAGGATCCATTTATTCCCATTATTTTGAACATCTATTACCAAAGGTGAACAATATGTTTCAGCACCATCTGGAACAGTATCCTGGGCAATCAGATCACCTGTCAGGGAACTGATGACCATTAATCGACCGGCAGGACGATTGGCCTCCCAAGCCGGTGCTGCGTGATCTCCTCCGTTTGAGACAAGTATATCCGGTTGAGTATCGCCATCCACGTCATGAATGAATTGCGGATTATAGAAATTATATAGACCACTGTCAATTGGATTTGTTCCGTACGGGAAATAATCCCAGATCAGGTTCCCGTTTGCTCCATTGATAGCAAGCAGCTGAGCCGATCTTCCAACGATGAACACATCATTTATTCCATCCGCAGTTATGTCCTGGAAGATAGCACTTCCATATACTTCATTCCGGGCAGTTCTTTTCCAAATAAGAGAGCCGTCAACGCCATTGTAGGCCATGATCCCGTTGTTACTGAACACCCCATCTGTTCCCCCACCGATCACAACGTCCATTGTTCCGTCACCATTCAGATCCGAGGACCTTGGCGATGAAAGTGTAGGAATAGAATCCGTAAAGGCCCGCCAATCCTGGGCAATCACATTTCCGGTAAAAAGTACTAAGCACGCAATAGATAGTCTTTTCAACATAGCAATAGTTTTATCACTTGTAAAGGTATGAAATTCTGAATGTGAGGCAAATTAAAGGTGCTACTTCCTTGGTGTCTTACCATCAAAAACATAAAGATTGAATAATCGTAAACGATGAATTCATGCGCGATATGGTATTTTTAAAAACGGCATCTACATTCTAACTTATCAGCCGCAGCGCAAAGGACTGATCTTTTGAAGAACTAATATAAAACAAAAAACCCTGATTACAAAAGTAACCAGGGTTCTTATAAAAGTGGCGTCGACTTACTCTCCCACCCTCAAAAGGGCAGTACCATCAGCGCAAGCAGGCTTAACTTCTCTGTTCGGAATGGGAAGAGGTGGACCATGCTGCTATAGACACCTAAA
>JBKCJG010000051.1:0-2389 GCA_046301895.1 Flavobacteriia bacterium | reverse complement strand
AACGTCTACTACCGGAGCAAAATTGTAATTGATCCCGATCGCATTGAGTTCCTTGGAGATCAGTTCAGCACATTTATTCACTTCTTCCAATGACTGTATCTCGTTTGCTTTTTTTACAGTAACCGCATCAGCGATCTTTCTGTTGAACAGACTTGGCTCGGCATCTGCACTGTAGAGGAAAGGTAAATTGCCGATCGAATCGTTCAATTCTTCGTAATTCCTTATCCAGTTGCTGAACTCTGTCTTCGTTCCGTTGAGCATTAACACACCTCCGATTATTCTTTGCTTGATGTGATTCTGAATAGTTGCATCAGTTTGTCCCAGGCGACCAACCGCTGGCATGATCAACTGTGCAACGATCGCTGTATCGTCAAGTGTTGCAAAAACCTTTTCTACCGCAGCATCCAGGTCTTTATTATCGGAAAGGTAATCCTTCAACCTAAAGGAAACTTCCACTTTTGGTTGTTCACGTTTAACAGGTTCTTCTTTTTTCTCTTCTGTTTGCGCACAACTGTGAAAAAGGAATGCGAAGATGGCCGTTACAAGGATCAGTTTATTCATGCTTGAATATTTTAGTTAAATACGCTCCAAAATTAAGGTGTTTCATTAAGTCAGACCGGTTGGAACGTATCGTTTTTTGCACAGTGCCGTTGTCAATAACCATGCCGTAGCCCATGAGCGGCGTTTTGATCTTTCCATCTGTCATTTTCGAAACAACACCGAAGCGAAGGTCATAGAAATTCAGAGTATCTCCCTTTAATTCAGTTGTGTAGTAACCATTTGCTATGAAGTCGAGTTTGGAACTGTAGTTTTTACCTGGCCATTTAAGATCATACAGCGCTTTTTTTCGTTTTGGCACTGTATCAATATCTGCCGGTTCGAATTCATAGAACAATGATTTGTAGCCAACATAGTAATTCGTGTCATCTTCAGCGAGCATCATCCAGTAAAAACTGGTCAAGGGCATTGGGGTGACCATTGCATTCCTGGTCTTTAAATTATTCTCAGCAAAATAATCATTGGCATTTCCCAAAATGAATAATTTGATCACAACACCGTAGAGCAAATAGGCGGAAGAGTAGTAGATCCCGGCCATGTTGATCCGATATCTTTTTGGATTGTCCCTTTTCAGGAAGAGAGCGATGATCAAACAGACCATGAAAGGTACTGTGTACAACGGGTCGATCACAAAAACCGAATTAAACGTAATGCGCCAGTTGATTGGCCACAGGAATTCGGTTCCATAGTTCGTGAACATGTCGAGCATAGGGTGGGTGATGATACCAAGGAAGAACAGTTTGATCCATAGGTTCAATTCATGTTTTCGTTTGTATAAGCGGAAGATAAGATAACCCAATAATGGTCCCATGAGCACCGCAAACAGGATCGAGTGCGAAAAACCGCGATGAACCAGTGCCGCATCGACCGGATGGTACAGGCGTGTCAGAAAGACATCAAGATCAGGGATGGTTCCTGCGATTGCTCCCCAAAAAGCAGCTTTGTTCCCCATTTTCTTTCCTGCTACGGCCTCTGCTACTGCTGCACCAAGAACTATTTGCGTTAGTGAATCCACATTTTCTTTTTTATTCTAACAATTCGGAAGTCCGATTGTTGCTGCAGCGAATTTCGAGTTTTTTTCTTAACTTCAGTTTCTTACAAAACCTACCTGATGAAAAATAACCTAACCATTAAATGTTGGGCGGAAGACGACCGCCCGCGCGAAAAGATGATCCTCAAAGGGAGATCAGTGCTGTCTGATGCTGAACTTCTTGCCATCATAATCGGTTCCGGATCCAAACAACAAACAGCTGTCGAACTGGCACAGCAACTGCTCTTATCTGCCGGAAACGATCTTGCGAGATTCTCCAGGATATCATTGCATGAACTCAAGAAATTCAAAGGTGTAGGAGAGGCCAAAGCTGTTTCCGTTCTTGCCGCATTGGAACTGGGTCGAAGAAGAAAGGAGTCTGACAGATTAGAGCGAACTAAAATAACCGCTTCACAGCAGGTGTTTCAGCACATGCGTCCCTTTCTGCAGGATCTGCAACACGAGGAATTCTATGTGCTTTTACTGAACCGAGCGAACGAGATCCTTCATACACGTCAAATTTCAATTGGCGGAATGTCGGGGACTGTTGCTGATGGAAAACTCATCTTCCGCAGTGCCATCGAAACAGGTGCGCACGCAATGATCCTGGTGCACAACCATCCTAGCGAACAGTTGAAACCAAGTGATGCTGACCGGACCCTCACAAAAAAAATGGTTGAATTTGGCAAGTACATCGATTTGCCTGTTCTTGATCATGTCATATTTACGGATTATGGTTATTTTAGCTTCGCCGATAACGGCATGATCTCCTAATTTGGATAATCTTGAAGAAAAGAATTG
>JBKCJG010000050.1:0-29989 GCA_046301895.1 Flavobacteriia bacterium | reverse complement strand
ATTGTGCATTCAAGTATTGATAAAACGGAAGTGCTGAATGTCATCATGACCACAGAGAACGGAATTACTGAAATAAATCTGAGGATCACACAGAGTTTTGCACAGTATTATACCGCTGAAAAAATGCTTGAAAACGGTACTCGAAGTGAATCAAAATTAACCGATACGAAGGATCTGGATAGGGTAATTCTACGTTCAATGTGCGAGGAATTGAACGTAAAATCAGAAATAGTGCAGGATAACGAAAATTATTTCCTTAAAATTAAAGTGCCCGGAATAAAAGGAGCTTGAGTTTAAAAGTGTTCAGGCTTTATTTCTTCCTCCGCTCTGCTAACCATTTCGGAACCTGTTGTTCGGATTTCTTCTGATCTCCTAACAATTTCTCGATCAATTCCGGACGCTTTGCCTTTGTCAATCGTTGCCTGATCCAATCCTGATTTTCACGCTTGTACCAGAAGAAATACCTGTTTTGGTTCAGTTTTTCCTCTTTGGTCTTGACGGTCTTAACCGGTTTCAGCGTATACGGATGCACTCCGGTATAATAGATCACCTCTGCAACGGTCATTGGTGTCGGCATGAAATCCTGTACTTGCTCCAGCTGGAAGCCCATATCTTTTGTTTCGGCTGCGAGATTCGCCATATCTTCCTCTTCACATCCTGGATGGGAGGAGATGAAGTAAGGAATGAGTTGCTGTTTCAAATTGTGCTTGGCTGAGATCTTGTCGTATTTCTCCTTGAACTTGTGAAAATACTTGAATGATGGCTTTCGCATCATTCTCAACGTTGCATCGGATGTGTGTTCCGGTGCAACTTTTAACCGACCACTGACATGGCGTGTGATCACTTGCTCGATGTATTCGTCGTGATTTCCGTCATCGTTGTTCTTGTTAAAGTCATCCACTAAGAGATCATAACGAATCCCGGATCCGACAAAGGCCTTTTTGACTTTCGGATTGGCATCTACTTTCCTGTAAAGTTCTGTCATCGGTTTGTGGGATGTGTCAAGATTACTGCAGATCACCGGATGAATGCAGCTTGGGGAGGAACAGCGCGCGCAGATAGCTTCATCCTTCCCTTTCATTTTATACATGTTGGCTGATGGACCACCAAGGTCTGAAATATACCCCCTGAATTCAGGATGTTTCACAACTTCTTCTACTTCATTCAAGATTGATTTTTCACTCCTCGAAGCGATAAATTTGCCCTGATGTGCTGAAATCGTGCAGAAGCTGCATCCCCCAAAACAACCACGATGCATGTTGATCGAAAACTTGATCATGTCGTAGGCCGGTATAGGTCCTCTTTTCTTGTATTTTGGATGAGGTAAACGCGTGTAAGGAAGATCGAATGATCTGTCGATCTCTTTTTCGTTCATGGTCTTATAGGGTGGGTTGATCACCAAAACCTGTTCTCCGACTTTCTGCGTGATCCTGTCAGCTTGCCATTTGTTCGACTCTACCTCTACGACCTTAAAATTGGAAGCATATTTCAATTTGTCTTTCAGGCACTCTTCATGACTTGCCAGCTCGACCGTTTCCCAATTCTTGTTCTTCGGTAACTCGTCCGACGCATCTTGTAAAAAAGCAACTTGCTTGATCGTTCTTAAGTTATTGAACGGTACACCTTTTTTTAGGAGCTGGAGCATTTCCCGCAGCGGCTGATCGCCCATTCCATAAACAAGGATGTCAGCGTTAGAATCAACCAGTACTGAAGGTTTAAGTTCGTCCTGCCAGTAGTCATAATGACTTACGCGCCTGAGTGAAGCTTCAATTCCACCGATCATCACCGGCACATCCGGGAAAAGGTCTTTCAGTATCGTTGAATAAACTGTTGTTGCATAATCCGGCCGAAAGCCTGCTGCTCCGCCGGGTGTGTATGCATCCGTTGAACGTAGTCGCTTGTTGGCAGTGTAATGGTTCACCATGGAATCCATACATCCTGCAGTCACGCCGAAGAAATATTTTGGTTTGCCAAGTTTTTTGAAGTCCCGCAGATCGTCTTTCCAATTTGGCTGAGCAATGATCCCAACTTTGAATCCTTCATCCTCTATGATCCGACCGATAACGGCAGTTCCAAAGGATGGGTGATCCACATACGCATCGCCGGAGACAATGATAACGTCCAGTTCTTCCCACCCGCGCTTCTCAACTTCCTTTTTTGTTAACGGCAACCAGTCGGTGATCGGTCTTTCTTCCTGCATAGTGCAAAATTACGGATAAAATATTGCTTAAAAAATTCAAAAAAAAGTACATATAACGGAATGTTCTTAACTTAACAGCTTGATGCGCAATTTCTTCGTTTTCGTAATATTTGCTGCGACCATAGCCGCCTCTTGTTCACGGAATTCCGGGAGCTGGAAGGGCCAGGAACTACCCGGTGATTCTCCGTTTATTTTCAGGATGAATGTTTTTGCTACAGATGCCGAGAAACTTATCTCGTTCCCGGTATGGTTCAATGATTCTATTGTGTCTGCTCAACATATAAAAAAGATCACAAGGGATCTGCATTATGTCGATGTGGAGGATTCAGGCGGTACAGATATACTCTCCAAAGAGGTGCCGAGGGAGCGAAGGGAATATTTCTTTCAACCGAATGGCCAGCTGAAGGGAATGAAGTTCACTTATTTTTACGATGATCAGGAGATCGGAAGCGTTGATTTCGTGTACAAGGGAGCGAAAGATCTTAACGGTTATTGTGCGGTTATTGCTTCCGATACAGACGAAAAAACGGATGAATTTAACAATGAGTCTATGGATTTCCCGTATAGCATTCATCGACCGGAAAAACAGACCGACAAATTTCTGGCCTACCGCGACACTGAAACCGGGAATTACCTTTTCTTCATGACGAAACGAAAATATTGGGGTCCATTATCGGTTGATTCCATTCTTCATCCGACCTATCGGGACCAGGTTGTCTTGGGTAATGCATATTATCCGCACAAACGATATCGGGTGCAGAACAAAGTGAACGAAATGGATGTCCGCACAGTGAGGTACGACAAAAAAACAAGAATGGTGACCACAATAATGCACTACGAGTACCCGTTTGAATACAAACGAAGCATTCTTTACTCATCAAAAGGTTTTTGTACTGGATACATCGATTCAACCTTCTCAGGAAATGAGTTTCTTACAAGGGTCATTTCGGAAATGGAATTGGGCAAAAGCAATAAGCCTGTTAAAATAACTCACCGGAAAGAGAATAGCCAGAACAGAACCGGCAGGATCTCGATCGAATTGATCAAATATGAATAGAACAACAACCTTAATTTTCAGGACAGGGATCTTCTTTTTGTTCCTTCTCCCAGCTATCCTTCAAGGCGCCCTTGCTCAAAAGATCGATCAGGATACGATAAATGGGAACGTATTTTATGTATACCCCTATCCTCAGGAAGTGTCAATCCACTCTAATTTCTACCTGGCCGTGAAAAGGACATGGAAGGAAAGGAGTTTTTCCTACAAGGAATATTACATTTCAATGATCGGAGAGGATTACGATAAAAAGGAGTTCAGACGATCAAAACGCGAACTAAAGAAAAGTAGCCGGAAAAACCGCAAAAACAGACAGCGGAACAAACATTTCAACAAGGCCTTCAAAAAAGCTGTTCGAATGAATCCATTTCCATTGATGGAACAAAAATATTCACTGGAAAATGATATTGTACCATCGCTTGATCCAATACCAGATGGTAAGTATGTCCAATATTTTAGCGGTTATTACCCAATAAATGAAAAGGGAAAACTGGTGAATGGAGAGGAGCGAGTTGCAGGTATTTTCTCCATTAGGAATAATATGCTGGAAGGGGATGCAATTTGGTTCAACGTAAAAGGAGATACGCTGAAGCGAGGCCAATTTTCGAAAGGACTGAAAGAGGGAAGATGGACGATCGAAAGCAGGAAAGTATCCTACTCATTGGATAAGGAAGATGCAAAAAAATACATCGAGCGTGGTTACCCGGATTGTGACACCACATTTGAGATTGTTTCATTCAAGTCCGGTTTCAAAGATGGCTTCTACGCCTATTATCAGAATTCTGCCAATCCGATACAAGAGGGTTATTTTTCAAACAATGAACCTTCCGGCGTTTGGAAGGAGCGTGCGATCAGCTATAGTGGAAAAGGGATCAACCGAAAAAGGAACAGGAACAACACAGTAGTAACCTGGACTTATTCCCCTGTTGATTCATCCATCGTTACAAAACAAACACTGATTCGAAGGAAATTGTGGAGTGAAGACAGTTATCGTTCCGACTATGATTTTGACTCAAAATACGAGCCGAGCATCTCCCTTACAAAATTGTATAACATCAATTTCCCGGTGGAGATAGATCTTGAGCTGGATGAAGAGAAACTGACTTCTTATGAAGGAGAGGAATATGACGAAGATTACTATGGAGAAGAGCTCTACGTGGAAGATGAGTTACTCGGAGACTACGATGTTTATGAGGCAACTGATGAAGGTGATCCATATTATAGTTACAGGAACTATGTGTATGACGCAAATTCCGGAACGTATAAAACATTGGCCAAGCTGATAGATAGTCTTGGTGTTAGTTTCAATTTCAAGGGCGTTTACGAAAAGAAATATCCGAACGGGCAACGTATGGTAAAATATGAGTTTGAAGACGGGAAATTGCTCAAAGAAGACACGATCTTCTGGGATAATGGGAAGCCTTATGATGTAATAACCTTCATTCCGGACTCAAATCACTATGTTCAAAGCGTTTTTGATTACAATGGAAAATTGTACAATGCGATCGTCTACGATGCTCAAGGTGAGTTCAAGCGCATGGATTTTCAACCCGTCTTTACGAACTATGTCATGATCGGCGAATTCAAGGCTGAGGACAGTGAATACGGCCAGTTCTACTTTTACGACAAGATAGACACGTTGAAGCACGAACTGTCTGACTCACTGGTCCTGTTCCGGTCCTGGTCTCAGGAGGATACAAGTTTGCTCTATTCACGCAGCTATGACCCATCCGGACGAACACTTTTTGTATCAAGCTATGCAATTTCAGGAACGCCATCCCTGGAGGGAGAGCTTGTCTTCAGTGAAAATTTCGAGAGTTGGACCGGTGCTAAAACATTTCATTTGTGCGATGTTGAATTGAAGACAACGACTTCCGCCTCCTTGAGTGAATGGGTAGAAAAAGATTCGATTCCGCAGCGAAATGTTGCCGAGTTCAGCAGTGAAATGTTCGACCTTTCCGAGGAACACGTGCTGCATGTTGGAGATATGCCATACACGGGGGATTTTTCCTTGGTCACGAACGAATCAAGTTTTATACTGAAAACCGGAGGTTCACTGAAGATAACCCTGCCAAGAGCTCAGAGCATGACAAGGAATTTGATGAAAGGCCTCATAAAATACAGAAAGACCGGTCGATCGAAATATGATGATTTGTTCAGGATAATTGATGCAACAGAGATCACTGAGGATTTCGGAGCAACAATTTATAATTCTCTTCTTGGAGGAATGATCGGTATGTACGTAGAATATCCGTATTCAGAGATTTACGACTACGAGGTGGATGAAAGTGAAAAGAAATACAACGAAAAGAAGGAACTGCCTTTTGCAAAGCGTTTCTCCGGATATTTTAAGGATGGAAAACCACAAGGCATTTGGAAAGTGTTCGATCAGTTCGGAAACATGCTCTATGAGATTCCTTTCGAGAAAGGAAATGTACATGGAACAATGAAAGAGTTTGATATGGTATATCCGAATGAAGAGTTTGATATTTTCTATGAAAGAAATGAATACCTGGAAGACTCTGTACCTCCTAAAAAGAGACACTATTTGTACTCAACCTCAGAGTTTAAGAATGGTCTTCCTAATGGGGTATTCAACCGCTATGATTGGTTGGGAGAGTTGAATGAGCAGGTCATATACAAGGATGGATTGCAGGAAGGCAAGGCATTCGAGCGTAACAAGCTGGCTCATACATCCTTGAATTACAAGGAAGGAGCCCTGGATGGATATGTTCGAACCTATTTAACCTTGAAAGGACAAGATTCCCTGCTCTTGTTCGATCTCAATTTTCAGAATGGAATGTTGCAGGGTGAATCGCGCTCTTACCATACCAACGGCAAACTGGCAAAGAAAGGTTTTTTCCTGAATGGCGAATCGATCGAAGATTATGAGGCGTTCGACTCACTTGGATTTCGCTATCATTACGTGAAGTTCATGTATGGTTTTCCGGTTGAAGAAAAGATCTGGGAAGAGAATGAATTGAGCGTCAGGTACCTATTCGACTGGCGCGACTCGATCTATTTTCAACCGACGGATATCACAAGCTCTCAGAGTCTTGACAGGGTCCTTGCGCAGCTTGGAATTGGAGCCGACTATTACAATAGACCATATTACGGTCGACCAAGCCTTGTGAGAAAGGAAGGGATCGATTATTCGATCACGAAGTACTATCCGAATGATACAATAGCACGTGACGGGAACATTTCTGCAGGAAAAAAGGTGGGATGCTGGAAATATTACAGTTATGAAGGGGAGTTCCTGTACGAAGCAGATTATTTTGATACAATCATAAGGGTAAATGATTCTATCCAGTTCAAGGCAAAAGGGATCCTCACTTACTACAATAAACTTGGCCAGAAGATCAGTGAAAGCTACATGATCGAGAAATTCGAAAAGTACGATTGTTCCCACACGGATCACTACGAGATCCGTCAGCTGATGACCATCTGGCAAGGCAAAGACACGATGGATCGTATGGACGGATACGTCAAGAACTATTACGATAATGGCGTGCTTCAGAATGAAGGTCAGATGAAGGGTGGACTACCTGCAGGAGTCTGGAAGTTTTATGATCCATACGGCAAGCTGAATCAGGTGGGTACTTATGTCATGGGTAAACGGGATGGAAGATGGTTGGGTGGAGATCTTTCTAAAACAAAATACCTGGGAGATATCTGTCTCAATCCGAATCTGCCGGATCTTGAAGAGGAGATCAAATACCGCGAGAAATTACTCGACATCGTAATTACCAATTACAAACTGGGAAAAGCACTTAACAAGGAGTTCTACGATGTAAACCTGAATGATTTCGAAGAAGAAGAAGGCGAAGAAGAAGAATTGATCATTGAAGAGAACTAGGTTGACAGGATAATCGACAGAGTAAAAATGAGCATAGACCGCAGCAATGTCAACAGCGGTCTTTTTTATTCGCATTTAGACCGTTGGTTCTCATGCATGTCTCCGAAGTTCATTACATTTGTTCAAATTACGTGTCACTATGATCGAATTGAAAAATTACGATGCCTTACCGGTCGACAGTTCACTGGTATTCATCCTTGGCAAGAAGTCGAAAGCGGATAAGGCATTACCTGCAGAAATAAATACGTTCATCAAGAAATTCCAAAAGTCGGAGGATAAGTTCGACTACCTGAAGAGTACTTCGGGTTTCGTATTCTTTGTGAAGGAAGATCAGAAAGACGAGGATCTTCGGGTGGCTGGAAACAAGGTCATTTCCCTCTTAACAAAAGAGGTCAGTTCGCTTTCAATTTCGGGCGAACAGGATACTGTTCTGTTGCTGTTGGAAGGATTGATGCTGTCGTCATATCAGTTCATCAAGTATTTTAAAGATGCTGACAAGAAAGTCCACGGTCTGAAAGAGGTTTTGGTCTCAAAAGAGATCAGCTTGAAGAAGATAGATGAATTGAAGTCGGTTATCAAGGCTGTCTTCTGGACGCGCGATCGTGTCAACGAGCCTGTATCGCATTTGAATGCTACTCAGCTTGCAGCGGCTGTCTCAGAACTGGGCGCAGATGCCGGATTTTCAGTGCAGGTGCTTGAAAAGACACAGATCGAATCATTGAAGATGGGAGGGTTACTTGCCGTGAATAGAGGTTCAATGGATCCGCCAACCTTTACGATTGCGGAATACAAACCGGAGAAACCGTTGAACAAGAAACCGATCGTTCTCGTTGGTAAGGGCGTTGTGTATGATACGGGTGGATTGAGCTTAAAGCCAACTCCGGCGTCAATGGATGTGATGAAGAGTGATATGGCTGGTGCCGCGTGTGTTGCCGGTGCCATCTATCTGGCTGCATTACAGAAACTGAAAGTGCATGTCATCGCATTGATCCCGGCAACAGATAACCGTCCTGGAATGAACGCATACACTCCGGGAGATGTGATCACAATGTATGATGGAACCACTGTAGAGGTGTTGAACACCGATGCTGAAGGACGCATGATCCTCGCAGACGCATTATCGTATTCAAACAAATACAAGCCTGAACTGGTCATCGATGCCGCGACCCTTACGGGAGCAGCCGTTCGCGCGATCGGTACAAAAGCATCGATCGTCATGGGTAATGCGGATGAAAAATACTTCAGCACCCTCGAAAAAGCCGGTAATGAAGTGCATGAGCGTGTTGTTCGTTTTCCTTTCTGGGACGAATACGGGGCAGAGATGAAATCATCGATTGCCGATCTGAAGAACATAGGGGGTGCAAACGCAGGTATGATCACGGCAGGGAAATTCCTGGAACATTTTGTGAAAGCACCCTATATCCACATGGATATTGCCGGACCGGCATGGTTGGATGCAAAAGAAGATTACAAAGGACTTGGTGGAACCGGCGCAGGTGTTCGACTGCTATACAACTTCCTGAAAAAGTATAAATAATGGAGAAGGAAAAGGAAAAAGAAAAGGATCTGGGCAATCCAAATCCGATCAGGGTGGGGATCTCCATTGGGGACATCAACGGTATTGGGCCGGAAGTGATCATGAAGGCTCTGAAGGATGCACGAATCCTGCTGGATTGCACACCGATCATTTATGGTTCGAACAAGGTGTTTTCGCATTACAAGAAAGTGCTCGATGAGAACGAGTTCAATTATCAGTCATGTAAGGCAGCAGAAGATGCTCAGATGCGAAAAGTCAATGTAGTAAATGTCTGGAATGACGACATTGAATTCCACATGGGACAGGTGACCGAAGATGGAGGGAAGTATGCCTATCTTTCTCTGGAAAAAGCGACACAGGACCTTGCATCCGGCAAGATCGATGTGTTGGTAACAGCACCTATCTCAAAAGAGGCCATGGGTAAATCCGGTTTCAAATTTCCCGGTCATACAGAGTACCTGGCAGATCTTGCTGGAACGAACGAAGCATTAATGGTCATGGTCTCCGGAAACCTGAGAGTGGCACTTGTGACAAGCCACATCGCTTTGAAGGATGTTAACACAACCCTGACCAAAGAAAAGATAGTGAGCAAGATAAAAATGTTCGAAGCTTCGCTCAAAAAGGATTTCGGAATTGTTCGTCCGAAGATTGCCGTTTTCGGTCTGAACCCTCATGCCGGCGAGAACGGGAAAATGGGTACGGAAGAGCAGGAGATTATTCAACCGGCGATCAATCAGGTTAAAGGCGAAAATATCCTTGCCTATGGCCCCTATCCTGCTGACGGGTTTTTTGGATCGTCTGCGCGGAATCAATTTGATGGGGTACTCGCTATGTACCACGATCAGGGACTTGCTGCCTTCAAGGCACTGGCGTTTGAGGATGGTGTGAATTACACCGCCGGATTACCGATCGTTCGCACCTCTCCGGATCATGGAACTGCTTTCGATATAACCGGACAGAACAAAGCCTCGGAACATTCAATGCGCAGTGCGATCTATGTTGCAATGGATGTTTATAAGTGTCGGCAGTTCATCAAAGAGATTTCAGCAAATCCATTGCAAAGCAGCCCGAAAGAAAAAAGAAGGTCAACTTCCGATATCGAATAAGGTCGATTTCATGAAAAAAATAGAGGATAGTAACAAGGTTAAGTTTAAATTGTTACCTTTGCCCTCCAATTTTTAATCAGAATGAAGGTAAAAAGAGAATATATTATTCCTTTCATCGGATTGAAAGTTGGCTTTCACGAATATCAATTTGAGATCCGTGATACGTTCTTTGAGAATATAGACTATTCGATCATTCACAAGGGAAATGTGAATGTGAAACTGATGTTGGAAAAGAAAGAAACCATGTTGATCGGCGAGTTCGAAATAGATGGAAAGGTCTTTACCAATTGTGACAGATGTAATGATCCGGTTGAAGTACCTGTGAAAGGGCACTACCGGTTGATCTACACTTTCGGAACAGAGCCAAGCAATGATGAAACATTGATCGTGCTTCATCCGGATGCTTACGAGATTGACCTGACGGAAAACATCTACGAGCTGATCACGGTTTCGCTTCCAACCCGACTGATCCATCCGAAAGGAGAGTGCAATCAGGAAATGCTCGAACTGTTGAATAAGTATACGCTTCAAAATGATGACGAAGACCGGGACGATGAAGATTGGGACGACGATGAGGACTGGGACGATGAAGATCTTGAAGATGAAGAAGATGACGACGACGATCCGATCGATCCGAGGTGGTCAGCATTGAAAAATTTGAATTAAAACAACATATAAATAAAGTAAAATGGCACATCCTAAACGAAAGATTTCGAAGACACGCCGTGACAAAAGAAGAACGCACAAGAATGCGGTTGCTAACAACATCGCAACATGTCCTACAACAGGACAGCCGCATTTGTTCCACCATGCACACTGGCATGAAGGAAAGCTTTATTATAAAGGTAAAGTAGTTGCAGAAAAAGAAGTAGCAGTTTAATCTGCTCTGATTTATCTTCTTCTTCATGAAGATTGGAATAGATATTTTAGGCGGTGATTTTGCTCCTGATGCGAACATCTCAGGAGCAGTCCTTGCTCAAAAAGAACTTCCAAACGACGTAAGACTCGTTCTATTAGGCGACAGAGATCAGATCTCTAGTGGCCTTTTGTCGTATGGTGCAAATGTGGCCGATTTTGAGATCGTGCATGCGCCGGATGTGATCACGATGCACGATCACCCGACAAGAGCCATTCCACAAAAACCGCATAGTACCATCGCAGTAGGATTTGATCTTCTGGCAAAGAAAGAGATCCAGGCATTTGCCAGCACCGGGAATACGGGTGCGATGCTGGTCGGCGCGATCTACAAGATCAACACAATACCGGGTATCATTCGCCCGTGTATCACCTCAACATTGCCGGCGATCGATGGATCCAGATCTATATTGCTGGATGTTGGTTCCAATGCGGATTGTAAGGCCGATGTGTTGTACCAGTTCGCCGTGTTGGGAGCGCTGTATTCGAAGAATGTTTACGGCATCGAAAATCCTCGCGTTGCACTGTTGAATATTGGTGAGGAAGAGACAAAAGGAAACCTGTTGACTCTTGCAGCGCACAAGTTAATGGCGGAATCGGATGACATCCATTTCATTGGTAACCTGGAAGGACGTGATCTTTTCATGGGGAAAGCCGATGTGATCGTATGTGACGGTTTTACCGGAAATGTTGTGTTGAAGGAAGCAGAAGGCATCTATACGTTAATGAAGAAGCGCGGTATCAGCGATGAATACTTTGACAGGTTCAATTATGAGAACTATGGAGGAACACCGATCCTTGGAGTTAAAGGAAATGTGATCATCGGACATGGGATCTCCAATGATATTGCCGTCAAGAATATGATTTTACATTCGCACGAGGTCGCCAGATCGGGTCTGGCAACTAGAGTGAACGAAGCATTCAGTTAATATGAAAAAAATTACAGCCGCTATAACAGGTGTTCAGGGTTACGTACCTGAGACTGTTCTGTCTAACGAAGATCTTGCAAAGATCGTAGATACGTCCGACGAGTGGATCACTTCACGAACAGGGATCAAGGAAAGAAGGATTCTGAAGAACGGTGCGTCTTCTGATATGGCAGCTGAAGCGGTGAAAGGACTCCTGGAAAAAACGGGAGTTGATCCACTGGAGATCGAGCTTGTGCTGGTTGCAACCGTAACACCGGACTATCCGTTCCCAAGCACAGCGAACGTTGTTTGCGATAAAGTTGGAATGAAGAATGCCTGGGGTTACGACCTGATCGCAGCATGTTCAGGATTTATTTATGCTCTTTCTACGGGAGCTCAGTTCATTGAAACAGGCCGCCACAAAAAGGTGATCGTAGTTGGTGTGGATAAAATGACATCGATCCTGGATTATCAGGACCGCACAACGTGTGTGATCTTTGGTGACGGTGCAGGTGCAGTGCTGTTGGAGCCGAATGAAGAAGGTATGGGTATCCAGGACTTTATTTTGAGAAGCGACGGTTCGGGTCGTCAGTATTTGATCCAGCCGGGCGGGGGATCCGCAAACCCGCCATCTCATCAAACGGTTGAAGACAGGATGCACTATGTGAAGCAGGAAGGGAAGCAGGTCTTTAAATTTGCGGTCACCAATATGGCCGAGGTTTCTGCTGAGATCATGGAAAAGAATAATTTGACAAGTGATGATGTCGATTGGTTAGTACCGCATCAGGCAAACCTGCGTATTATTGACGCAACAGCCGATAGGATGGGGCTGACTAAGGAGAAGGTAATGATCAATATTCAGAAATACGGGAATACCACCGCAGGAACGTTACCGCTGTGTTTGTGGGACTACGAGAAGCAGTTGAAGAAAGGTGATAATGTGATCCTTTCAGCATTCGGAGGTGGTTTTACCTGGGGAGCAGTTTACCTGAAATGGGCATACAAT
Organism: Flavobacteriia bacterium; assembly: GCA_046301895.1. Classification (GTDB taxonomy): domain Bacteria; phylum Bacteroidota; class Bacteroidia; order Flavobacteriales_D; family Crocinitomicaceae; genus M0103. The sequence continues at coordinate 17,404 of JBKCJG010000050.1, read as the reverse complement.
TCATAAATAACATTAATTTTACCGTATAAATTCTAAGTAATATGAATCTGAATGAAATACAGGATCTGATCAAGTTTGTCGCTAAATCAGGCGTAAGCGAGGTAGAGATCGAACAGAAAGACTTTAAGATCATCATAAAGTCGGAGAAAAAAGGGAATGACCAGCCGATCATTGTTCAGGCAACTGCTCCCGTGGCGATGCCCGTTGCAGCTCCTGCTCCGGTAGCAGCTCCTGCTCCTGCCGCACCTGTAACACCGGCTGCTGCGCCTTCAAATGATGATTCAAAATACATCACGATCAAGTCGCCAATGATCGGTACGTTCTATCGCTCATCCGGACCAGACAAGGAACCGTTTGTGAGTGTTGGTCAATCAATTGGTAAAGGTGATACGATCTGTATCATTGAAGCAATGAAGTTGTTCAATGAGATCGAGTCTGAAGTTTCAGGAAAGATCGTGAAGGTATTGGTTGATGATGCGTCACCGGTTGAATACGATCAGCCATTGTTCCTGGTAGACCCGGCTTAACTGGTTTGATATTCTGTATTCAATAGTGATTGCAGCGGATGCGTTGCTGATCTGAATGGAGAATTCCAAATTACAAATTCAAAAAGTATGTTCAAAAAGATATTAATTGCCAACAGAGGTGAGATTGCTCTGCGTGTGATCCGTACGTGTAAAGAGATGGGGATCAAGACTGTTGCAGTATACTCCACTGCTGATAAAGATAGTTTACCGGTGCGCTTTGCTGATGAAGCTGTTTGCATTGGTCCTGCTGTCAGCGCAAAATCGTACTTGTCTATTCCAAATATCATCGCTGCTGCTGAGATAACCAACGCAGACGCGATCCATCCCGGCTACGGTTTCCTTTCAGAGAATGAGAAGTTCTCTAAGGTGTGCCAGGAGCATGGGATAAAGTTCATCGGAGCCTTACCGGAACAGATCGCCGGAATGGGAGACAAAGCGACAGCAAAAGCGACCATGATCAAAGCAGGTGTGCCCTGTATTCCCGGTTCAAAAGGTCTTTTGAAAGATCTGGAGGATGCGAAGAAAACTGCAGTAGAGGTGAAATATCCGATCATTTTGAAAGCTACTGCCGGCGGCGGTGGAAAAGGAATGAGGATTGTGTGGAAGGAAGAGGATATCGAGGCAGCTTGGGATTCCGCTCGCCAGGAGGCAGGAGCAGCTTTTGGAAATGACGGGATCTACATGGAGAAGTTCATCGAAGAACCACGCCACATTGAGATCCAGATCGCCGGAGATCAATTCGGTAATGCATGTCACCTTTCAGAACGTGACTGTTCTATCCAGCGCCGTCATCAGAAATTGGTGGAAGAAACACCTTCTCCGTTCATGACCGAAGAATTGCGTGAAAGAATGGGTGAGGCTGCTATCAAGGCTGCGAAAGCGGTCAGATATGAAGGTGTCGGTACCGTTGAATTCTTGGTTGATAAGAACCGTGATTTCTATTTCATGGAGATGAATACCCGTATACAGGTAGAACACACTATTACAGAAGAGGTCATCGATTATGATTTGATCAAAGAGCAGATCAAGATCGCTGCAGGTGAGAAGATCTCTGGAAAGAACTATTACCCGCATTTGCATGCGATCCAATGTCGTATCAACGCGGAAGATCCATACAACGACTTCCGTCCTTCACCGGGTAAGATCACCTCTTACCATTCACCGGGAGGACACGGAGTTCGTATTGATACGCATGCGTATGCAGGATACGTGATACCGCCAAATTATGACTCAATGATCGGTAAACTGATCGTTGTTGCCCAAACTCGTGAAGAAGCGATCCTCAAGATGAAACGAGCGCTGGATGAGTACATCATTGAAGGGGTTAAAACGACGATCCCCTTCCACCAGAAGTTGATGGACAATGAGGATTTCCGAAAAGGAAACTTTACGACCAAGTTCATGGAGACATTTGATTTTTAATCGGATAATTAAAAAGAGTAAAAAAGCCGACTGTTCAGTCGGCTTTTTTGTTTCCCAACCGTTCCCCTCAAGAGGAGGGGTGTCAGCCGCAGGTTGACGGGGTGGTCCATTAGAAATAAATAAAACTAGTTTTAGTTATTCCCTCTGTTACCTGAAGTGATGAATTTCCTTTAAAAAATTAAAATCAAAGCGCTGCGATTGCAGCATCGTAATTCGGCTCATTGGCGATCTCCGTCACCAATTCAGCATATTTTACGATTCCATCCGGCGACACAACAACTACCGCTCTTGCATGAAGGTCTCGCAATGGACCGTCAAGTAGTTCAACACCGTATGCGCGACCGAAATCACCTGTTGCGAAGTCAGATGCCGTTATAACATTTTGGATGCCCTCAGCACCGCAGAAACGCTTCTGGGCGAAGGGAAGATCGCGGGAAACACAGATAACTTTTGTGTTCTCAAGTTTGGAGGCTCTTTCATTGAACTGCCTAACTGATGTTGCACAAGTAGCTGTATCAATGCTTGGAAAGATATTTAAAATAACATTCATCCCGTCGTAATCAGCCAAAGTGGTTGTTGTCAGATCGTTCTTTCGCAACGAAAAATCCGGTGCTTTTTGACCGGGTTGCGGGAGATCCCCGATTGTACTGAATTCTTGTCCTCTTAAGCTTACTGTTGCCATAATCGTTTTTTACAGAGCAGCAAGATAGGAAGCTTTTGGGAGATAACCGTACAGTAATGATGGTTGCAATGCGTAATAAATGCATTCAATTGTTCATTAAGTAGCTATTTATCAAAGTGTTTAATAGAATAAATTAGGATTTCTTATACAAAAGGTTCAACTTTGCCCAAAATTTAAAAAAATGGATAAAACAGCTGTAATAGCCGAAATCGAGAAGCTGGAATTGCTCGATAAGCAGGGAGAAAGTTATACGAATTCGGAGGGGAGATACGGCTGGAGAAATCCGATACGCCAAGATACAGGAAAGATCCTCACTTCCCTTCTAATGGCAAAGAATCCGAAGCGCGTTCTGGAGATCGGGACGGCCCATGGGCTCTCAACGCTTTATCTGATGTTGGGGCTGGATGCTTCAAAAGCCATTATTGACACGATCGAATTTGATCAGGAGGTAGCTGAAAGTACGCAGCAACGAATGGATAGACTTCAGGTGCCTGTTAAAGTGTTAATGGGGGATGCAGAAGCTGTGATTGATCATCTTGAAGGATCCTATGATGTGGTGTTTTTTGATGCGCAGAAGAACAAATACTATGATCAGTTGATTGCCCTTTTGAACAGGGGTTGCGTGAAAGACGGAACATTGGTCCTGGCAGACAATGTTTCTGACCGACGCGAAGAGTGCCATCAGTTCCTGACATGGTTTACAGAGAATGACAAATCGCATACGATTATCGAAACTGAATGCGGTCTTCTGGTTGGAGTAATTTAAGTTTGCAATAGAGACAATGAGCAAGGAGGAAAAAGCAATTCATGGTGGATTGAGTGTGTTTGAGCCTTTTCAGGCGCTGAGTGAGCATGGATTTCAGCATGCTCGTGTAAACAACAAAATGTACCCGCCCTTCATTGATCCGGCGATCTTAAAAGAACTTCAAACCCGTTGGAAAACCGATGAGAATGATATTTTCATCAGCACCCACCAGAAAGTGGGGACACATCTTACAAAGAAATTTGTCTCCGAGATCCTGATGAAGGGTGCAGGATATCCTGAAGACCATGCGATGAGTACAGGCGACATCGGTCATCACACCATTCCCTGGCCTGAAGTTATGGCATCACAGTACGGTTTGGAGGAGTTTTTTGAGTTTATTGAACGCACAAAGGGTTATCCCAGAGTTTGGTATATTCACTGCTTTATAGAAGACCTTCCGGTAGCAGAGATCCATCCTGAAACACGGTTTATCAATGTTTTCAGAGATCCGAAAGGTGCTGCCGTTTCTCAGTTCTTTTTCTATAAATCGCATCCGCTTCTTGGAGTGGACCCTGCGCTTACAATGGATCAGTTCATCGATTATTTCGTAAAGGGAGATCTGTATTTCGGAGATTATCATCAACACACGCTCAACTGGACGAAATGCGATGATCCGAGAATTGCACGCGAACGACTCCTGACCTTGCGGTATGAAGACCTGGTGGAGCGTAAATGGGATGCGGTAAAGTTACTTACCCGTTTCATCCTTGGGGATGAGTCTGCCCTGAGTGACGACGTATTGACAGGGATCATTGAACGCACTGATTTTAATAAAATGAAACAGAGTATCACGGATAACCCGGGGAGTTTTCATTTTAATCCGAATACTTTTTTCCGATCGGGTACAACCTATGACTGGCAGGAAAAACTCAGTCATGAGCAGATTTTAAGGATCGACGAAAAGAGCAGGAATCTCTGGGGACATGAGAGCTTTCCGAATCTTTCGGAAACACAAACACTCAACTGATCTGTTATGGAAAAATTCGACCTTATTCAGGATGTCCGCGAGATCATACTTCGTGACCTTCAAGATCTGGAGACAGAGGTAAATGACACATCGGACCATAATCTTTGGAGAAGTGTTCCGGGTATTACCAATTCAGTGGGAACGCTTGCCTTTCATCTTTGTGGGAACCTAAGGCATTTTATTGGTGCGGTACTGGGCAAGGATGGGTATCTGCGGATGCGGGAAGAGGAATTTAGCCGAAAAGATCTGACAAAAGAGGAACTTATTCGCGAGATCAGTAGCACACGTCAGGCAGTTGAACGGGCGCTTTCTTCCCTTTCAGAAACGCAATTGACTGAAGAGATGCCGGACACCCCACCGCAGCATAAGGGACGCACGGTTGGGTTTTTTCTGCTGCAATTGGTGTGTCATCTTTCAAGACACAGGGGACAATTGAACTATCTAAGGCGCATTCTGGGATAAAAAAACCGACACTGAACGGAGTCGAAGTGCCGGTTTCAAAAAGCTGAATATTCTTTTACAATCCTAACAAGACAGCGTGCGGATCCTTCGATCCGAAGAGCATTCTTTCAGGGTTTTCGAGCATCTCTTTTACTTTAACAAGGAATCCAACTGATTCTTTTCCATCAATGATCCTGTGGTCATAGGACAGCGCGACATACATGATCGGACGGATCTCAACCTGTCCGTTGATCGCAACCGGACGCTCCACAATGTTATGCATTCCAAGGATCGCTGACTGAGGAGGATTGATGATCGGAGTGGATAGCATGGATCCGAATACTCCACCATTTGTGATCGTAAATGTACCACCCGCCATATCATCCGGTGTGATCTTTCCGTCGCGTGCTTTGATCGCAAGACGCTTGATCTCCCTTTCAATTTCAGCAAGAGACATCTGTTCTGCATTCCGCACAACAGGTACCATTAGTCCTTTTGGTGAAGAAACGGCAATCCCGACATCTGCATAGTTGTGGAAGATCATTTCATTCCCATCGATCTGTGCATTTACCGCCGGATAAAGATTCAACGCTTCTGTTACCGCTTTTGTAAAGAAAGACATGAAACCAAGGTTAACCTCATGATGTTTTGCAAATGCATCCTTGTATTTTGAGCGAAGATCCATGATCGGCTTCATATCGACTTCATTGAAGGTAGTCAGCATCGCTGTTTCGTTCTTCACAGAAACAAGGCGCTCAGCGATCTTGCGGCGCAACATGGACATCTTCTCACGGTTCTGGTCTCTCGAACCTCCCCATCCCTGAGCATCGGCTGTCGAGAAGCCACCGGACATTGCCGCGATCACATCTTGCTTTGTGATACGGCCGTCTTTTCCGGTTCCATTCACCTTATTTGCTGCAACATTGTTCTCAGCCATGATCTTCGCAGCAGCAATCGACGGAGTACCTGAAGCATAGGATTCTTTCTTAACGGGATCCGGACTTGGAACAGGCGCGGCAGCTTTCTCTGCAACAGGAGCAGCAACTACAACTTCCTCCTTTTTCTCTTCTGCTTTAGCCGTCGGGGCAGCTCCTGCAGGACGAGCTGCGGAAGTATCGATCAAGCAAACAACCTGTCCAACTTTCACAACGTCTCCTTCGGCTGCTTTGAGTGTGATAACACCGCTTTGCTCTGCAGGAAGTTCCAATGTTGCCTTATCTGAATCGACCTCGGCAATTGTCTGGTCCTTTTCAACATAATCACCGTCAGATACCAACCATTGTGCGATCTCAACTTCTGAGATCGATTCACCTGGACTTGGCACTTTCATTTCTAATACTGACATAACCGTCTATTTTAGTTTTAATTTCCTTCTTACTTAACCTTTACTTTCGCATACTGAAATAAGTCTGCGAACAACTGTTTCAAACGCTTCTCGTGCAATTTCTTGGATCCCTCCGCTGCTGCTGCCGTTGCGTTACGTGTAATTCCCACGAATGGAATATCACGCATCGACATTGCGATGTGTGTCCATGCACCCATGTTCGATGGTTCTTCCTGAGCCCAAAGGATGTTCTTCACATTTTTATATTTCGTAATGATCGCGTCGATGTGGTTCTTTGGCAATGGATAAAGTTGTTCAACACGCACGAAAGCCATGTTCTCAGCACCGTATTCCGCTGCTTTTTCTTTCATCTCATAGTAGAACTTACCGGAGCAGAAAACCACAGTATCCACGGTTGCAACGTTCGCTGTTGGATCATCGATCACTTCCCGGAAACCACCTGTGGACAGATCGTCCAGCGACGAAACAGCTGCAGGGTGGCGAAGGATCATTTTCGGTGAGAATACCACCAATGGTTTTCTGAATTCCCGTTTCAACTGGCGGCGTAACAAGTGAAAGTGGTTCGCTGGAGTTGAAGTATTCACGATCTGCATGTTCAGGTCAGCACACTGCTGAAGAAAACGTTCCATGCGACCGCTGGAGTGTTCAGCTCCCTGCCCCTCGTAACCGTGAGGCAATAGCATAACCAGACCGCTTTGTGTAGCCCATTTGTCCTCTCCGGCAGAAATGAACTGGTCCACCATGATCTGTGCGCCGTTGAAGAAGTCACCGAACTGGGCTTCCCAGATGATCAATCCATTCGGTGTAGCCAGGGAATATCCGTATTCAAAACCAAGTACCCCATATTCTGAAAGCAAGGAGTTGTAAACTGAGAACTTTCCTTGGTTCTCAGACAACAAGTTCAAGGTCTCGATCTCTTCTTCCGTGTCTTCGGTTTTAACCACGGCGTGACGATGAGAGAAGGTGCCGCGCTCAACATCCTGACCGGATATACGCACCGGATGTCCTTCTTCAAGAAGGGTTGCATAAGCCAGCATTTCAGCTGTTCCCCAGTCGAGTTTATCTTCTTTGACAGCATTCATGCGGTCTTCGAAGATCTTGGCGATCTTGCGGAAATATTTCTTGCCTTCCGGTAGCGTTGACAACTTGATACCAAGCTCGTATAATTTTTTCTTTTCAATCCCTGTTACCGGTGAGTTTTCGAAATCCGTTGCATTTCCATGACGGAATCCTTCCCAGGCAGCAGATAGGAAATCATAGACCAAGGCTTTTTCCATTTGACGGGATGTCTCAAATTCATCCTCCAGGAAATTAGTGTAATCGTCCTCGATCTTTTTCGCTTCATCCCTGCTCAGGACTCCTTCAGTTTCAAGTTGCTGGAAGTAAATGTCCTTTGGGTTTGGATGCTTCGCTATGAGATTATACAAGCTGGGTTGCGTGAACTTTGGTTCATCTCCTTCGTTGTGACCGTATTTGCGGTAGCACAGAAGGTCAATAAAAATATCGCGGTTGAACTGCTGACGATACTCCATAGCGATCTCGATGGTTTGCACTACAGCTTCCACATCATCACCGTTCACGTGGAATACCGGACACAACGTGGTCTTCGCAACATCCGTGCAATACGTTGAGGAACGTGCATCCAGGTAGTTAGTGGTAAATCCAACCTGGTTGTTCACTACGATGTGGACCGTACCACCGGCACGGTAACCGTCCAACTGTGCCATCTGGATCGTTTCGTAGACAATCCCCTGACCGGCAACCGCGGCATCACCGTGGATAAGAACCGGACAGATCTTACTTTCGTCCTTTAAAATGTGATCAACTTTCGCACGAGCGATCCCTTCTACAACCGTATTCACCGCCTCAAGGTGCGATGGATTAGGGGAGAGCGTCAAACCGATCTTCTTTCCGCTTGGCAAAGTTACCTCAGAGGTAAATCCCTGGTGGTATTTAACGTCACCGTCAAAGTACTCAAGGGTGTCGAATTCCTTTCCTTCGAATTCTGAAAAGATATCCTGTGGTCGTTTTTTAAAGATGTTGGTCAGCGTGTTCAAGCGTCCGCGGTGAGCCATACCCATCACGAAATATTCAACACCCAGTTCCGATCCTTTTTGTACCAGGGTATCTAATGCCGGGATCAAAGCTTCTCCTCCTTCAACGGAAAAACGCTTTTGACCAACGAATTTCTTCCCAAGGAATGCCTCAAAACTGGAAGCCTGGTTCAACATTTTGAAGATCTGAACTTTCCTGTTCTTATCGAACTGTGGCCTGTTTTTCAACTCGATCTTGTTCTTGAACCACGAAATGCGCTCCGGATCTCGCATGTAAACATACTCAATGCCGATCGATTGACAGTAAGTCTGCTCGAGGTGATGAATGATGTCGCGAAGTGTCGCTGCTCCGATGCCTACTTCTTCTCCTGCCTGAAAAACGGTGTCGAGATCACCCTGTTCCAATCCGAAGTTCTCGATTTCAAGTGTTGGAGAATATTTACGTCGTTCCCTTACCGGGTTTGTTTTTGTGAACAGATGTCCTCTGTTGCGGTAACCGTTGATCAGGTTGATCACTTTGAATTCCTTCTGAAAATTTTCCGGGATCTCTCCACCATCTTCGTAATTCATGCGGGCGAAATCAAATCCTTCAAAGAATTTCTTCCAACCGATATCAACACTTTCAGGATCTTGCTGATACATCTTGTACAAGTGGTCGATCGCGTTCACGTCCGCGTTGCCAACGTATGATACTTTATCCATGATAATTTGTGCACATTTATGGAAAGACAAAGTTAGAGAAATAACCTTTCTTAGACCGTATAAAAATTAAATAAATTGTTCAATTTTTAAATGAAACTCCGCGACTATTTCAGGAAGAAAAGATTACAGAATACAGCTAAAAATCGAAAGATTCAGTTCTAAAACAAGAACTATTTCCTTAACTCCAAGAACCTGTCCCGATTTACACATAGATTAAAAAGATCGGTATTTTCAAAGAAATTCATGAAATCAGAGGACTAAAAGTTCTGTTGGATTAGATGAAACGGCACATGGATTTTAGCGAAAACTTAAAGGAAAATTTGGGATGTATGCCAAAGCACCACTTGATTATTAGTTAAGGAGAAAAAGTAAATCATTCAAAAAGTACTTCAGAAGATTGAATTTAAAACTAAGTTTTGTGCTTGAAAGCGCTGATTTTTTCCATTTCTCAGGAATATTCTTACTAATCAAGCCGATTTTCCACCTATCTTCGCGGTTAAAATTTTGATAATCAGGTGCAAATTAAAGACGTTCTTGGAGCGATCAACGGATTCGGTATCTCTCCCGAAGATGACTTCCTGACAAAGAACCGCAAACGCTTTGCCATGTACGGTGGTTTGGCAATGAGTTTTGGTGCATTGATGTGGGGAATCATATGCCTGTACTTCGGCATGTACGAAAAAAGCATCATTCCGTTTTTTTTCATCCTGCTTTCTTTGTTTAATCTACTCTACTTCAGAAAAATAAACAAATTTGAAAGCGCGGTTTTGTCCCAAACGTTCTTCGCCCTTATTTTACCCTTTGGGTTCCAATGGCACCTTGGTGGGTTTTCGGCATCCGGTTGTGTCATGCTCTGGGGATTGGTATCCTTGGCGGTCTCATTAAGCTTCAATGATCTGCGGTTATCGTCGATATGGCTAATAGTGTATCTGGTGCTGACCGTCGTATCAGGATTTCTTGATTCCTATGTTGTTCGGAATGCAGACCCCGGGTTAACACATCAATCTGAACTGTTCTTACTCATGTTGAATATTTTGCTGGTTTCAGTCTTTGTCTCTATACTGATCATGTTTTTTGTCAGTGAGAACAAGAAGTCCTATCAGGCATTGGAACGATCCAAAATGCAGTTGATCCAGTCTGAACGTCTGGCAGCCCTCGGAACACTTTCGGCGGGTATTGCGCATGAAATTAATACTCCATTGGCAACGATTAAAGCGGTTGCTGAAGAAGAAACGATCTATGGGCGAGATATCTTCAAACGATTCTTTAAGATCATCCATGCTGTGAACAATGATCAACTGGAGCAAATAGGACAACTGATCCTGGAGCATACTCTAAAGAAGGATTTTCTGTCAACCCCTGAGGAGCGAAGACGCATCTCGGAACTGACGGTCGAACTCGAAAAACTGGGAATGAGTAATCCCAGAAATTATGCATCAAAATTGGTTCGCTCCGATTTCTTTTCGGTGCCTGATGTTTTGAAGAGTTTACCAAACGTTCTGGTAACGGATCTGATCGATCTGTTGTACATTGTTTTTCAGCGTGAAAAGAACTTTGGTATGATGTTGAGCGCCACGGAGAAAGCTTCGCGCATCGTGAGGGCCTTGAAAGTTTATATTCACAATCCATCCGAAAGCTCGGTTGAAAATATCGATCTCTACGATTCGATTTCATCTGTACTATTCATTTACAACAGCCTCATGAAAGAAGAGGTTGAGGTGAAGCTGGATGTGCCTGAACTCCCAAAAGTCAGCGGATATAAGGATCAGCTGAGTCTGGTTTGGACCAATCTCATCATGAATGCGTTGCAGGCAATGGAGTTTAAAGGAACTATTGAAATAAAAGCCGCCAAGCTCGACAAGTTTATCAGGGTAAGTATCCGTGACACGGGGCCGGGTATTGATCCGTCGGTACAGGACATGATTCTCAAGGACATTGTAACAACCAAGTCTTCAGGAGAAGGAACCGGGATAGGACTGAGCCTTGTCAAGAAAATGATCGAATCGCAACTTGGAAGGATCTGGTTTGAAAGTGAACCCGGAAAAGGAACTACGTTTTTTGTTGAATTACCGGTCTCTTCGGAGAAGTAATTTTGAACGCTTATATATAGAAAGAATGACCAGTAATGAAATAATATTGATCGTGGATGACGAAAGAAGTATACTGACGGTTCTCGACCATCAAATAAATTCTTTCTTCGGAAATCGCTTCACTTTGGAGTTTGCGAATAGCGCAAATGAGGCCTTTGAAGTGTACAAAGAACTCTTGGCAACTGGTAACACGGTAAGCTTGGTGATCACCGATCAGATGATGCCCGGAATGAAAGGCAATGAACTCATCGAAAAGCTGAAAGCACTGACTCCGGAACTCCACACGGTGCTTCTTACAGGCTATGCTGACACGAAAGTAATGTCCGAGTTGCTCGAGAAAAAGGACATTACTTGCATCGACAAACCTTGGGAGAAGAGCGAAATAACGGATCTCATCGATCAGCTATTAGCCTAAGGTTCCTCACGGCATTGGATCAAATGTCCAATCAATCCCGGACGATAGTCAGACTTCCATGCTTGCTTTTGCCTTCCGAAGTGATCAAATAGAAGTATACTCCTGGCAACAGATCGTTCCCCCCCCGGTCTCTTCCGCCAAAGTGATCACCGTTCCCGGAAGTTTCAAAAACGACATTTCCCCACCTGTTCATGATAAGCAATTCGTAAGGATGGCAGACACTGAAAAGTGTATCGATCAGGTAAAGATCATTCACGTCGTCTGAATTGCAGGTGATCACGTTGGGCATTTCTACTTCGTCCAGCGTGATCGACGGTGTAACGAGTACCAGTGTCGTATCGCGGTCTGTACATCCCGTAACAGTTGAAATAAATGTTTCCAGTGCAATAACCGGATAAGGCGCATCTTCAAGAAGATATGTGATCGCAGCACTGCCATTGGATACGAAAACATTGTTGGTCAGATCTGTCCAGATAAACTGATTTACAGGATCGCCGATCGTCTCTTCCACGATGGCTTGAATATCAATAGGCCCCTCACAAGCGGTGTACGGCCCGATATCCGTCAATACAGGATGCTCATAAACGGTTGCAGAAATCTGTGACGGAGGTCCCGCACATTCTCCGTCGGTTTGAATAAGTTGAACGGTATAAGTTCCTGCCGCTGCATTGAGCTGTAGAATGGTATCTGAATTTCCGAGTGAATTTCCGCTTTCGTCGAACCATTCGAAGGTAAGTGCAGGATCAACATTCTGAGTGAAATACAAGGAATCACCCTCACATACAGGACCATTATTCTGGATGACTGGAATTTCAGGAATAGCAGTTACATCAATCAGGATCGTATCTGAAACAATGGCACATTCACCCGGTGTAGTGCCGGATAGGATGTATTCACCACTTTGTCCGGGAAGAATGCTCCCGATGGTTATGGTATCACCTGTGGCACTAAATCCGTTCGGACCTGTCCAATCGTAAATGGCACCGGGCACATTGTTGGAAACAAGTTGAAGGTCTTCACCCTCGCAAAGGCTTTCATCGTTGACATCGATCGTATACCTGAACGAAGCAAAGTCACTAAAGTAACCGAACCTGCAGCCTGAATTTGCTCCTCCGTGTATCAGCCCCATATGGAACTTATTGGGATTTTCAATTCTTGCTGCCTGGCCCTGAGCGATGAGCGCAGAAGCATCTATCTGTGCATACATCCAGGCATTCGCAGTACCGGGAACGAAATTGAAACTTGCCGCATTGATGATTCCCGGCGCGCCGTTAAAGGTAAAATTCCCTTCGTCACCTGCTGGCACAAGGAGATTGATTGCAAAAAATTCATTCGTCGAACGAGTAAAAGCAACGATGTTGGAACCGGTACAAACGATCGGAGGGAGAATCGCCTCACCAACCTCACATCCGAATCCTGACTGGTGAAGTACATAGCATGGTTTGTCTGATTCAATGTAAGCCGTTGGATTACTTAGGGTATGCACATAAGTCTGACCGGCATTGATTGTTCCAACGTTGGTTCCGTCTATACTCACACTTGTTGTGTTTTGTGTTGCAAGAACATATACTTTATCCGGGCCGTTCAGATAACCTTTAATCGCAATATGCTCTTTACCAATAATATCTGTAGGAATAAGCTGATCCCCCATGAGGTCTGCACAGCCGCCATAGGGAGTTCCTTCTGCCGTATCATCTGAAAGAGTCACTGCCACAGGCTTGTCACTCGAGACAATAGATCCACTGAGGTGTTGACCGGCACTCGTACTGGATGCTTCAGCGCAAAAGGTCTGTCCGGTATTAAGCGTAATAGTAAAAGGAATACCTGCAGCATGTCCTATGATATTCTGTGATGGTGTTATCGTTATTGTTGTGTTATCTTCCGTAGCGACAACGTTAAATGCTGATCTGGCGTATGACGCATTGTTCAGGAAATTCTGAAAAGGAGTAAAAAAGGTCGATCCGATGGAATTTTTGCCTTTCAGTGAGAATATATCCGGATTACAGTTACAAGTGGGAGTTACCTCATAATATGCACTGATCTGAGCCGTTGATGTGATGTGAAACCCGAAATCAAGTACGGTATTAGCCGGTTTGTTCTCTACCATGTCTATCCAGGTTGTCAGATCGAGCGTTTGTGCCGAATTGGCAGGTATGTTAAGGGTTTGAGCGGGGAATAGGGGATTAGCTGGTTGCAATACGGTCACGGTAGCAGGATTGGCAAGTGTTGCAAATCGAAAAACAACAGGACGGTCGCCATGTTGCTGGGCAACTTCCGGAGCAACGAACCAAAAAGAAGTGTCAAGCTGTGCATTGGCCACATTTACCAAAAGCGTGAAAAGTAGTAATAATTTGATTTTCATTCGTTTAATCTTAGTATTGCCATAACCAATATCCACACAAAGTAAGCATTTATACTTAAAAATGAAAAATTTTTATGGCCTGTTTTTTCAGAAGGTTACAATTAACCGAAATTTGTATGGTTAAGATTAGAATGTGCCATTTTCGGCACCTATCAACAAATTATGTTTCGTAACTATCCTTTTTTAGGATGACCCGAACGTGAATAAACATTAAATTGCAAACAATTAAATTGGTCTGCTATTGCCTTATGTGTAGTACAAAATCGTTTCTAACTATGCGACTTCGGAATGTGCTGAAAATACTGGTACTTCTTGCTGTATGCTTCTCAAATCTTTCGGTAATTGCTCAAAACGTGTCTTTCGTTTCCGATCCGGTTCAAAGTAATGGCACAATAACAATATGTGAAGGACAGTCCATCACCTATTTCAACACGTCTACGGGGTATTTACCCAATGCCAACACGAACTGGAATTTTCAGGGCGGCTCACCCAACTCATCGAATCAGATGGGTCCGCATACTGTACAATACAATAATGACGGAAATTACACCACTTCACTAACGATTCAGGGAGATCAGGCCCAGGTGAATGTGGTCGTTCTTCCTTCTTTCAATCCATCCTTGAATGCTTCTGGATCCGGAGTTACCACTTCCACCTTCAATGGAGATATCATTTTCAGAAGATGTAATAATAATATCATAAACTTTACTTTTTCTTTCACTGACCCAAACGTTTCAGCATATCCACCGGGCACTACTTATTCTATCAATTGGGGAGACGGCACTTTATCCGGCACATCTTCACCAACACCGATAACACATGTTTATGCACCCGGTGAGTATAATTTAACCTACACTGTCACATTTCCAAATGGATGTTCGGAAACCCGCGAATACATTGTTTATAATGGTTCAACACCTCCTGCTCTGACCATTGCCGGATCCGGGTTGTCATTTTGTAAACCAAATGACTATGAGATTATTATATCCGCACCATTTGAACCACCAGGAACTACATATACCATTCAGGTAAATGACGGTTCTGCACCGATAGTGCTCGATGGTCTGGGAACACTCCCTTATTCCTATTTCCACAATTTCAACGTAAATTCCTGTGGAACGACGACTGTGATAAACAGTAACCCTTACGAAGATTCCTATTCCATTCAGATCACTGCATCAAATGGCTGTAATCCTGCAGGAACTTTCGCTGCCATCGGCCCAATTCAGGTTTCAGAGACCCTTGAAGCTGATTTTAGTATTGACAAAACAACCGTGTGTATTGGAGATAATGTTTTGATCACGGACGAAACCTTTCCGGGCGCTAATGTTTCTCAGGGTTATTGCGACACAATCTATGGTTTTTTCTGGGAGATCGAACCGTCAACGTATACCTTGACGGGGGTACTTGGAAATGGGGGCAATTACATACTTGACGCTACGCAGCAAAATTACAACTGGTATGGTTGGACACCCGGCTCCAGCCAGTTAAACGTACAGTTCAGTGTGCCGGGTACATATGACGTAACATTATTTGCTGGTAACGACTGTGGCGTTGATTCCATTACGAAGACCATCTGCGTAGTAGGCCCAGTTGTCGCTGATTTTGATCTTCCATTTGCTTCGGCGTGTTTACCTGTAGACATAACGCCGGATAACAATACGCAAGAACCGTTGTGTAACATCGATGAGATCTTTGATTGGGATGTGACGCTTGTTCAGCCGGTTAACTGTGGAAATGGACCCGGTGTGAACCCCACAAATTCGAATGCTTTTGAACCTGAATTCAGTTTTTCTCAACCGGGAGTTTACCAGATCGAACTTACCGCTTCTCTAAATCCTTTGGTTCCCGGGACACAGTGTCTTCCAACAGTACATACGGAACTGATCACGATAAAAGATAAACCGGTCGCGCAACTTCAAAATCCACCGAATCTCTGTGAAGGGAGTTCCTTCATTCCAGTAGTAACGATAGATTCATGCCTTAGCGAAACACCGTTGACATTTTTCTGGAACTTCAATCCTGATAATATAACCCCCTCCGCTAATGCGCCGACTCCAGGATCAAGCACGTTTTTAAATTCCGGAGCTGTAACAATTCCCTTACCGGGAACTTATGACTTTTACTTATTGGCAACCAACGAGTGTGGCACGGATTCGACCTCCGAAAACATTGTTGTTTTTCCACTTGCCGAACTTACAGCGACGAGTATTCCCGGGAGTTGCGTGAACGAACCTATACAACTCAATGGAACCAGCACTGGTATTAACGGTCTGGCCACGTGGTCCTCATCGGTTACAGGGGGAAGCTTCTCCCCGTCGGCGACGGCGCTCAATGCAGTCTACACTCCACCACTGAATTACACTGGTTCAATTGTGTTATCGCTAACTTATACGGATCCTCAAAGCCCATGTCCAACGGTTATTGCAACAACAACAACTATTGTGAACTTAAGCGCCACAGCAGAGGCAGGCAATTATGCGCCGATCTGCATTAACCAGTCGGTGAATTTGAATGGTTTGATTGGTGGTGCAGCATCACAGGGTCAATGGACAACGGCAGGGGGTGGTTCGTTCTCCAACTCTTCCTCCCTGACGAGCTCATATACTCCTCCTGCAGGATTTACCGGAACGATCACCTTAACCTTAACTACTGATGATCCTGTTGGACCTTGTCTGCCGGCTTCTGATAATGTACAGATTCAGGTACTTCCACCACCGGTTGTGAGTGCAGGTGCTGATCAGATAATCTGTCAATCGGGATCCACACCAGCGCTGAATGCAACCTTCTCAGGAACAGCAACCGGCGTTGTTTGGTCTTCTAATTCGGGAGGAACCTTTTCGCCATCAGCATCAATCTCATCTCCAACGTGGACACCTCCGGTTTCTTTCAATGGTCAAGCTACCCTCACTGTAACGACTACTGGTAATGGACCGTGTCCCGCCGTCACTGATCAGTTAATAGTGACAGCAAATGCCATCCCATTTATCGCAAATACAGCAATGACAGTATGTTCCGGAACGGTCATAAGTTTTGTGCCTTCCGATCAATTGCCGAATGTGATTCCTTCCGGAAGTCAGTATACCTGGGCTGTTCCTGCAAACGCATTGGTAACAGGTGAAAGCTCCTCAGCAGTTCCAACCTCTTCTGTCAACCAAACATTGATTAACCCATCCGCTTCGGCACAAACATTGACTTATCAGGTTACACCTGTTGCCTCTGCAAGTGGAGGATGTGCCGGACCACCATTTGTATTGACAATTACCGTTCTTCCACAGCTATCTGTGAATCCAATTAACGATCAAAGTGTCTGCAATGGCGCAACGGTAACTTTCACACCTGCAAATTCAGTTCCCGGTACCCTTTTCACCTGGACGAGCAGTAATTCAGGGATTGGTTCTGGATCGGGTGGCACAGGATCCTTGAGTTTTACAGCGACCAATCCATCGAACATAGCGGTGAGTTCAGATTTTTCGGTTATTCCGTCTTTTACTGTAGGCGCAGTTACCTGTAGTGGGTCTCCAGAATTGTTTACAGTAACAGTTAATCCGACACCGACAGTAGATCCTATTGGTGATCAGGCATTGTGTAA
>JBKCJG010000049.1:0-22715 GCA_046301895.1 Flavobacteriia bacterium | reverse complement strand
CACGATGTTTGGAGTTTCTAAACAAAAAAATACAAAAAACCCCGAAGAAATTCGGGGTTTTTTTGTTTACAGTGGTTTCTGTTAAAATATCATCTCGGATAGTATCTTTGTGCTATGATCAATCTTGAACAGTTAGGAGTCCATTTACCGCAGGGATTTTTATTTCAGAATGTTAACCTTCAGATAAACAAGGGAGACAAGATTGGTCTTGTCGGAAAGAATGGAGCCGGAAAATCAACACTCATGAGATTGTTGAGCGGTTGGGATTCTCCTACTGATGGTAAGATCCACAAACCGAAGGATTGCACCATCGGTTTTCTAACCCAGGATATTAAAATTGATACGGAACAGTCCGTTTTTGATTACCTGAATGATTCCAACGAAGTCTTGACAAATTTGAGAACAACGATTGAACAGATCAATAGCGAACTGGTCAGTAGACAGGACTATGAATCGGAGAGCTATTTAAGTCTGTTGAACGAATTAAACGAGTTAAATCATCAATTCTCCTTACATGAGGGTTTTCAGTGGGAAGAACGAATAGTAAATACGTTAAAAGGTCTTGGATTCGGGGACGGAGAGTTAAGAAGAAGTCTTTCCACATTTTCCGGTGGTTGGAAGATGAGGGCAGAATTAGCAAAGATCCTCGTTAACAGACCGGATATCATTTTGCTCGATGAACCTACAAACCACTTGGATATCATTTCGATCAGCTGGTTAGAAAACTATTTACAGAAATTTGAGGGGGCGGTGATCGTTATTTCTCACGACCGTCTTTTTCTGGATAACGTAACAAAGAGAACCCTCGAAATAAGTCTGGGTAAAATCCTTGATTATCCCTATCCATATTCCAAATACAAAGCCTTCAGAGAGGAAGAGATTGAGCGTTTGGAGGGCGCCAGAAAGCAACAAGATAAAGAGATCAAGCATACGGAAGAATTGATCAATAAGTTCAGGGCTAAAAAGAACAAAGCGGCTTTTGCGCAATCCTTGATAAAAAAGCTCGAAAAGACGGAACGAATTGAAGTGGATAACGATCAGGTAGCCAGGATGAAGATCGCATTCCCTCTCTCCGTTCAACCGGGAAAATGGGTACTGGAACTTCAAGACATGGGAAAGCGTTTTGCCGAGAAGTTGATCTTCAAAAATATTAATATAACTGTTGGTCGTGGTGAAAAGATCGCGTTGCTTGGCCCAAACGGTGTCGGGAAGTCTACGTTGTTAAAACGTATTATGGGCGCGCTGGATGGTGAAGGCTCTGTAATCCTGGGGCACAATGTTCAGATCACCTATTTCGCGCAAGACCAGGCAGAATCATTAGATCCTGGGAAAACTGTTTATGAAACGGTTGACGAGATTGCGACGGGTGATGCACGAAGAGAATTAAGAAGTCTGTTAGGGGCTTTCTTGTTCAGCGGAGAGGATATTGATAAAAGAGTGGGCGTTCTTTCAGGAGGTGAACGAACGCGGTTGGCATTATGTCAATTACTCCTGAGTCCCTCGAACTTTTTGATCCTGGATGAGCCCACGAATCATCTCGACATTCAAAGCAAAGACGTCCTCAAACAGGCGTTGTTGAATTATGAAGGGACTTTTATTGTGGTATCGCACGACAGAGAATTTCTGGAGGGATTAACAAACAGGATCTGGGATATAGAGCAAAAAGGACTCAAGATCCATCATTTTGGTGTTCAGGAATTTTTAAAGCGCAAAATGAATGCTGAAGTGGGGAATCAACCCGAAAAGAAGTTAACAGTTCAGACAAATGCCGGTTCTGCGGAACCAATGAATTATGAGGAAACAAAAGAACTAAAACGTAAAAAGAACCAATTAGCCAATCAGATCAAGCGTTTCGAGGATGCAATAAGCGATATTGAAGGTACACTTCAGCAAATGAACCAGCAGATCGCAGAGCTTGATTATTCCAATGAACATGAATCGAATGAAGTCCTTTCCAGGTATGACGCAATAAAAAAGGAGCTTGACCTGCTAATGTTGAAATGGGAAGAGGCTACTGAGGAACTTATGTCACTGGATCAATAGTGTGATTTTCTCTTCGCTTTTTCAATCTTTTTTTGTCTCCTTTTGTTTCGTTTTATAGATTTTTTTGCCTCTTTGCTTTGCATTTTCCAAAACCGCTTATAGGCTTCCTTCTTTGCTTTTTTAGCGGCTTTTGCCTTTTTCTTTGCTTGTTTTGCGAGGATAGCCTCGGCCTCTTCAACGGTGGCGGGAGTATTTCCGATTTTTGGTGTACCGCAAGAGGAAACTTCAATAGAGAATAGCAGCAATAAAAAGAATGTGAGAAACGTTATAATCTTCATACCTTTGATCATGAACCGTATTGTGTGATGAAGTTACGATTTATTTTTTTTGCGCTTTCAGCTCTTATTATTACAGCATGTAATAAGAACAAGAACCACCCGGTGCCAAGCATTCCATTTGATGTAACCATTGATGTAAACCTCCCGAGTTATAATGCGCTGATAGGTGTTGGAGGCTGGACATATGTAAACGCGGGTTCGAGAGGTGTGATCGTATACCGCAGAGCATTGGATGAGTTTGTGGCATTCGATCGTCATTCTCCTGCAGATCCGGAGGGCGTTTGTACTCAACCACTTTATCCGGACAATGATAACTTCTTGCAATTGATCGACTCTTGTTCGGGAGCAAGATTTTCTCTTTATGATGGGTCACCGATCAGTGGTTCGGAGTTTGGATTACGAATGTATCAGACAGTTTACAATGGAACGAATTTGGTTCGCATTTATAATTGATCCTAAAATACTATTTTTGACAAAAGTTATTTCGCATGAACGAGGTTAAGGTCACCATTATCGATCGTGAAGGGGTTTCTCACGAATTGCAGGCACCGACAGATATGAATATGAACGTCATGGAGTTGTGCAAGGCATACGAACTTCCTGTGCTGGGTGAATGTGGCGGCATGGCAATGTGTGCAACATGCCAGTGTTACCTTGAATCAGAAACGATATTACCGGATCAAAGTGATGCAGAACTTGACATGCTTGATCAGGCTTTCTTTGTTAAGCCGAACAGTCGATTGGGCTGCCAGATCCATATAAGCGATGAGGTCGACGGGATCGTACTCAGATTGGCTCCGGAGGCCTAGAAAGAATAGGTTAACCCAAGGTTAAGGTGAATAAATGTAAGTTTTCGTTGGCGATTGATTTGTTCTATAACATCAGCTGATTGCAGCATTTGATTGACACCCGGATAGGTGTATCCTTTCTTGCCACCAACGTTCAACGTGTACTTCAAACCATAACTGATCAAAATATTCTTTGTTATCGGGGTCCGCATATTAATGCCATACATTAACACAAATTTTCGCAACGGTGGGTATTTGGAAATTTCAATGGGATCTGTTCCGGCTGCTGAACTGTTGTAATTAGAGGTTGTCAATGTGTATGTGAACGGATCTTCGTAACGATAAACGTAATTCTTTTCAACCATTTTTGTTAGCGCTACTCCAAAACCCAAGGTGTGACTCAGCCCCATCGGAAGCAGAGCCATTGAATTTGCAAATTCAATTTTTGGAATAATATTGAATGTCGTAAGATCAATCATTTCATGGTCGATCTCATTGAAAGACGAGGATCCCCAAACATCCGTTACGGTTCCATATCGATACGGATAAAAACTGGAAAAATCCTGTCCAACTTCAATCCCAAGAACCATATTTCTCTTCAATGCATACCCTGCTGAGATCCTGTAACCAACATTTACTTTGTCTTTACCTATTCGCAGCGAGTTACCGCTCTTTACCATCGTGGAGATGTCATAGTCATTGGAAAAAAGATTGTAAAAAAGTGGATTGTTGAAAAGGAATTCCGGCTGTATAAAGAATTTTTTACCATAAAAGCCATTGTCTTTCTGTGCAGACACACTGAACGCAGTTAGGAAAAAAAGTATAGTGATCGTCTTCATATTAGTTAGTTGGTGTGGTGCTTAATTTTTTGAAAATATCATACATGTGAGCACCTAATTGGATGCGTTTTGGGGAGTCCTTGAAATAGTAACTCATACCATTCTCGATCTTACCCGCTTCCATATCCAGGATCAGAACATTGATTTCTGTGTTGTTTCCTGTTAAGATCGCATTTGGGAAGTAGATCAAAAAGATAGGAGGAAAGATGATCGATGAGTAGAGCGTCCCAAAATTGATGTCCGGCGCATATTCGTGCTCAACAAGAGAGAACATTACTTTTGATGTGCCGTAATTTTCCTGGATCGAATTCAACAGTTGAAAATCTACTGGAAACATATTTACATCTTCTTCCTCTGCCAATTGATTCAATAAGGAGATAAGTGTGCTCCGCTCATTAAATCCGTCTGCACCTTTATTGATTAATGAGCGACTATCGATCGGATAGGTTGTAACGCGCGCCATTTGAGCAGAATTTTCAATCGCATCGGAAAAGATGGCCTCTAGTTTTTCTGATTTCACATTGTCGACATTTCCCCGACGATAACTGACAACCATTGGTTCGACTACGATCACCTCATTGATCCCCATACTGTATTGTTCAGCGTCCTCCTTTTTATTGTGAACTTTTTTCTCTTTAGGCGTCAATGCCTCATATGCCGCGTCATCTTTTTCTTTGTCCGAAAGTTTCTTTTTATTGGACTCATAGATTTCCTGGAAAGTTGGATCAATCAGAATGTCAGTGATCCCGTACAAATAGAATTTTGTAGAGTCAAAATTGTCCGGAAGATCCGCATTCTTCTTATTCTTGATGCGGTCATATTTAGAGCCTTTCTTTGTGGTTGTATCGGTGACTGCTGCTTTGGAGGTGTCCTTTTTCGCATTCACATAATCCTGTGCTGCTTCCTGAAAGGTCTTCTTTGAATAGAGTTCTGTTTTGAATTTGTCAAAGGAAGTCAGATCATTGATCAGCTTGTCATATACAGCAGAGATCTCCTTATCTTCCGGATATGCCTTGTGTAAATCATAAACTTGTCGCAAAGCAAGGGTGCTCATTCCTTCTTTGTTTAGTTTTTTAAGAAAGAAATGAAGTGCTGCCGATTCACCTTCTAGATCGGCTGTTCGGTCAATGGTTTTGGAAGAAACATTTTCCTTTTTGAACAGCATCAAGTTGAGCCAAACTTGTGCTTTCATTCGTTTCAGATAGATCGAAGTCGGAAATTCTCTTTCCAGCAGAAAGATCGAGTACATGGCATCTGCATAACTCGCGTCAAGAATGTCAGAACGAACACTTTCAAAGCGGGCAATATTTCGTATCGTATTGAAACGGGTATTCCCCAGATATTGAGTTGCTTCTCCCCAGTTCGACAATGCTCCAATTTCCTTTTCAGCTGCTTCTTTACGTTTTTTAATATTGGGATGTGAACTGTTTTCATCATCGTAATCTTCTTCCGCTTTGATGGGATATTTCTTGTCTGGGAAAAGCGATTGTGGAATATAGATCTGTGTTGAGTTGAAATAAGTAAATGGAAATTCGATCTCATCGAATGGCAGGTACGAATACATCAGTACATCGAAGGTAGAGAAGATGTCGGAACTGCTGTAACCTGCATCATAGTACATTTTGATACCGAGTTTGTCGGCTTCAAATTCTTGTTCTTTCGAGTGATTCGCCAGCCGGTTGATGTTGTCCCCGTATCGACGGTTCTTTAAGCTCCAGTCGAACGTTTCTACAACATGTTTTTCTTTATAATGAGCAATTTCGTGAGCTAAAACATAGGCTAGTTGCGCTTCAGATGTCAACTGAGCGATCAGACCTGTTGTAACAAATAGAATTCCCTGGTCCGTGCTGAATGCATTCGCTGTATTTGACTTAATGGTATAGAATCTCAATTTAGAACGAAGTGCATAGTCATTTTGCAAAAGTTTTGATGCGATCTCTCCAACATAGGTTGAAACGTCATCTCCGAAAACGACAAGTCCTGAATGCAATATCTCATCGATTGCATAGTTCGTGCCTTCTACAAAAACTTTCTCCTGAGAATTCCGGAGTTCCTCCCTGTCCTTTTTTAGATCCTCCTCAAGTTTCGTGTAAGTCTGTTTTGTGAAGTCCTCAGGGATCTTGCCTTTCGATAGAAGAGTAGTGTAGTTATTGAAATCTTTTTGAGATTGTGCCGGGAAAGATAGCGCAATCAGGATAAATGAGGCTTTAGCCGCTTTAATTAGATTCATGTTAGTGAAGGTCTTTTGGAATGATACAAACAGGAATCGGTTCCATTTTGTGTTTATTTATCGTATTTAATCTGTTGTAGATAGCAAGAACAGCTTTCTCCCTGTCATGGAGTGTTGACTCGTCCCCGGAGAAATTCATTGCCCATTCAAGTTCAGGATATGTCGCGCCAAGCTGGTCTTCATCGCTTCTGCCATCGTTCCAAAGTCCATCAGTAGGTTTTGCATCTAAGATCTCATCGATCACACCTAAATGGGAAGCGAGGGCTTTTACCTCAGATTTGGTAAGGTCCGCAATTGGACTCAGATCAACACCTCCATCACCATATTTTGTGAAGAATCCGACACCAAAATCCTCGATCTTGTTGCCGGTGCCCGCTACAAGACAACTATGAGTTTGACCCAGAGCGTAGAGCGTGGTCATTCTGAGCCTGGCGCGCGTATTTGCCATAGCGAGAGAATTATTCACGACATCTGAGGGATAGGTTCTTTCAACCAATTCGAAAACTTCTGTGAGGTCAACTTCCAATCCTTCAACGTTAGGATACTTTTTTGTAAGGTCCTTGATATGATTTACGGCTCGTTCAAATTCAGCAGTCGTTTGCCGGATAGGCATGTTCAGCAGGATCGTTTTCTTTCCTGTGCGAGCGCAAAGCATCGATGTCAGGGCAGAGTCAATCCCACCCGAAATCCCTACAATAAAACCGGAAAGCCCGGCTTTATCGCAGTAATTCCGCAGCCAGGCTGTTATATGGTCAGCGATCTGTGAATGATCCAATGAATTTATTTTAGAATAAGATGGAAACTTTGATCATTAACTGGCTCTGTGTTGCCTTGTTGTTGAAATTAATATCGTTTCCTGCTCCGTTATTCTCATCAGTCGCAAAAAGGAAATTATTTCCTTTGTCCAGATTCTTATTGGAGTGTAATGGGGTAAACCCGTAGTAGTATCCGATCTCTCCAACCAAAGATGTTGATCCTGAAAAATTCCATTCAGCCCCACCGCACAATCCAAAGGCAGACTTGAAAAAGAACATATCTCCGGTTGCTTTCATGTTTAGGTTCTCTCCTGCCACAGCTGGTTCCAGTATTGATTGAGCGATAGGGAAGTTGTATCCTTCGTCATTTATCTTACTGTTCAACAAGAAACTGTTTCGTAGACCGAACTTTCCGAAATAACGCATATAACCGAAAAACTTCGTTCTGAATATCAGCATGGTAGGAACTGTCAGGTAGACCGCTTTTTGTTCACGTTTGTCCAGCATAAAGATGTTGGCATTCGGATCTAATGCAGCATCCTTTACGGAAAGGATCTCAGTATCATTGTAGTAATAATAGGTATTGAGGCCTTCATAGTCGCTGGTACTGTATTTCAACGTCTCAAAATCGAACTCAAGACCGGTGCAAAGACCGATCGTTTCAGAGAAATTGAAGACAGCATTCGCCCCAACAGTAAGATCAGTCCCAATCCCATCAGACAAGATACGTTTCGTACCCATTTTCTGAAAGTTCATACCAAAACTTCCAACCAGTCCTGCCTGAACCTTTTTATCTGCTGCCTCTTGTGCAATGGTTGAGAGTGTGATTCCGATGGCAAAAATTGAATAGATTATCTTTCTCATAGTTCTTTTTGATTTCATTTTAATTGCGACAAATCTCCCGATTTATGTACTTTTGAGTACAATAATAACGAATAATAATGACTCTGAAAAGCATTTTTTTGTTCATATCAACTGTTCTTTTCGTAGTAAGTTGCCAGAGAGATCCGTTGGATGTTGACGCCTCAGCGGTGAAGGTTGATATCAGATTCGTTAATTTAGATTCGGCCTTTGTTTCTTCGGATAAGCAGCGCTTATTGCTCTTGCATCATCAGTTTCTGGCGGAACTCAATGAGATCTATGAATACGAACTTGGCTTTTGCTTACGTTTGGGTGATTCATCGGATACAACCTTCCTTAACAGCATGAAACAGTTTCTTGATGATCCTTATATCTCAAGACTTGAAAAAAGGATCAGTGAGAAATTCAATGATTTGGAAAAAAAACGCAGTGAGATCAGACAGGGCTTCCAATATCTTAAATTTCATTTCCCCGGCGGAAAAATTCCGGAGCATGTCGTGTTCATGAATTCTTTGTTTGCATCAAGTGCATTTAGTACGGAGAAACAGATAGGAATTGGTATTGAACGATACCTTGGAGGTAATACAGATGTTGTCAAAGAACTGCCATACCAGGATTTTCCGGAATGGGAAAAAGAGCGAATGGATCAGAAGTATATGTCGCGAGATGCCGTGTGCTCATGGATCATGACTCACTATGTCGAAGAAGTGGATGGTAATCTGGCTGAGAACATAGTGAAATGGGGCAAGATCCTCTATCTGACGCAAGCAGCATTTCCAAAGTCAGATCCTACAATGATCCTTCGGTATAAAGAAGAGGATTACAAATGGGCCATTGACAATGAATTTGCCACGTGGCAATATCTTGTGAAGGAAAACCTCTTGTTTAAGATCGATGAGTTAAGCACAAAAAACCTGTTGGGAGACGGTCCGTTCACACCCGGACTGCCTGAAAAAGGTCCGGATAGGCTTGGGCAATTCTTGGGATACAGGATGGTCCTGAAGTATATGGAGATCAAAGGGATCACACTGGAAGAGTTGGTGAAAACACCCTATACAGATATATTGGTAGAATACGAAATCGATTAAAATGGAAGATAAGATTACAAGAACATCAGAGATTCAGATCAAGGTTGGTTTAAACGAGAACAACTTGCCCATCGCAATGAAATGGTCTGCAGCAGATGGAAATGTTCAGGATGCCGAGGCAAAGGCCTTCTTGCTTTCAATATGGGATCCGGCGGAGAACAATACGATGAAGATCGATCTCTGGACAAAGGATATGTCTATTGAAGAAATGAAGCAATTCTTTCATCAGTCCTTACTGACAATGGCTGATACGTTCGAAAGAGCAACCGGTGAACACTTGATCAGTGAAGACCTTCGGGACTATTGTTATCATTTCGCTGATAAAATGCAGATCTTACCGGAAAAGGAATGAGTTTCGGGAATCTTAGAAAGATGAGTGTCACCTTTGGTGATACTGTTCAATATGAACTCGATCTCATTGAGAGGGTGCGCATGAATGATCTTGTGGGATCAAAAATATCGCTCAACTGGACAGGACAGATCGTCTGTTCATGTTGCAGTAAGGTTACCAAGAGATCATTCGGTGATGGGTTTTGTTACAACTGCTTTGTTTCTGCACCGGAGGCCTCGGAATGCACAATAAAGCCAGAATTGTGTCGTGCACACATAGGCCAGGGAAGGGATCCGGAATGGGAACGCAGGAACCATGATCAACCCCATATCGTTTACCTTGCTGCATCTGATATCGTGAAAGTTGGTGTTACGAGAATTACACAGGTCCCTACAAGGTGGATCGATCAGGGAGCTTCTTCTGCCATTCGGCTTGCAGAAACACCAAATCGCTACGAAGCAGGTATACTAGAAGTAGCTTTGAAGGATTTCTTCTCAGATAAGACGAACTGGCAGCGGATGTTGAAAAATGAAATAGATCATGCAATTGATCTCGTCGATGAGAAGTGGTCGGTTCATGAACAATTACCGTCCGATCTGACGAAGTTCTATAGTGAAGATGATGAGGTCATTGCATTGAAATATCCGGTAATGTCTTACCCGAAAAAGATTTCCAGTTTAACTTTCGACAAATCACCTGTCATTGAAGGGATGCTCCTCGGGATTAAAGGACAGTACTTGATCTTCGAAGGAGGAAATGTTCTGAATATTCGGAAACATACCGGTTATACCATAGAACTCAATGCGTAATCCGATCAAATAAACCGTGGAAGTTTCAAACCTTTTATTCAGCCGATTAACTTTGCCATATGGGAAAAGATAAATTGCGACGTTTTGTATTGATGAAGGATTATTCGAACGTTTTCGAACCTGTGATCAATGAACCCTTCCTGTTGAAAGGTAAATGGAGAAGTGATTATTTCTTGAATGAAAACCCGATTGTTCTTGAATTGGGATGTGGAAAAGGAGAATATTCGGTTGGTCTTGCAAAACATTTTCCTGATAAGAATTTTATTGGGATCGATATTAAAGGTGCGCGAATGTTCATCGGTGCAACTGAAGCCCGTGAAAAGAAAATGGGGAATGTAGCATTTCTGCGAACGAAGATTGATTTTATTGTAGATTACTTTTCACAGGGGGAAGTAGATGAAATCTGGCTGACCTTCTCAGATCCTCAACCAAAGAAACCGAGAAAACGACTGTCATCCCCTTTGTTCATCGAACGCTATAAGCAGATCCTGAAACCCGGAGGTCTCGTTCATATGAAAACGGATTCCGATATCCTTTTCGAATATACCGAGGAACAGATAATAGAGCACGGTTACGATTGCCCTGAACGTACATGGGATCTGTACGGGAGTCTTCCTGAAACGATCGATCCGAAAACCCGCGAAATATTCCACATAAAAACGCATTACGAGCAACTCTTCACAGCGAAAGGAAGTGTGATCAAATATTGTAAGTTCAAGATCCATTAAAATGAAACGATGGAACCTCAGATCGATTGAAACAGCTGTAATCGGATTTTTTCTGATCAGGCTTTACGGTATCTGGTTTCCTCCCATAGAGACGTGGCATTCGTGGCGTCAGACGCTTACCGGTATGATGGCAAGAAACATGTATGAAAAAGGTTTCGACTTTCTTCATCCTATGATCGATATGGGTGGATCAAGGACAGGTATTATCGGATCTGAATTCCCATTTTATCAGTCTCTGATAGCGATGATGAGCGAAATAGCCGGTTATCAGCACTGGTATGGCCGTCTCATCAGTCTGTTAACAGCCACCGTGGCTTCCTGGTGTTTCTTTTACATCATAAAACGGATCTTTAGTGAACGGACAGCATGGTTTGCAACTCTTCTGTTTATGAGTTCGCTATGGTTCAGCTTTTCCAGAAAAACGATGCCTGATACCTTTGCCGTTTCATTGGTTCTGATCGGTGTGTATTTTGCGATGAAATATAGTGATGGTAAACGATTTATAAACCTTGTATTTGCTGGAATAGTAGTTGCGTTGGGGGGGCTCTGTAAAATACCGGCGGTTTATTTGATGGGCATGATCCTGCCTGTTGTTCTGAATCGGTCCGTGGATAGCTCCATTAAAAGAAATTTGATATGTGTATTAGCAGTTGCCGGCTTGATAGTAGGGTGGTGGTACTTTTACTGGGTGCCTTACCTCGTTGAAACCTACCGGTTCGAACTGTTCTTCCCGAAAGGAATTGTGGAAGGGATCAACGAAATTCGGCCCCTGTGGGCTGACTTCTTACAGAAATTCTATTTTGGAGGCCTGAGATCATACATTGCATTATTACCGCTGCTATTTGGTGTGATCTGGCTTTTTAAAAAGAAGAACATTCTTTTAAGCAGTGGCTTTGCAGTTTTAACAGCTGTTTTTGTGCTGTTTGCAATCAAGACCGGAACTGTATTCCCAACACACAATTATTATATTCTGCCGTTCGTTCCTGTTATGGCAGTATTGGCGGCATTGGGCCTTGAATTTTTCGGCCCGCGCTGGTCCCTTATACTACTCGTGCTTGTGTGCATTGAAGGGATTGGAAACCAGATTAGCGATTTCAGATTAAAGAAGGAGGTGAGTTATCGTTTAGATCTTGAAAATCAATTGGACAGTATTTTACCGAAAAATGAAAAGATCGTGATATTTACAGGCGCTAATCCTGAATACATGTACTGGTATCACCGAAAAGGTTGGAGCATTGATCCGGGAGGTGAAAAGGATCCTCATATCATCCGGGACATTCGGGAAAATGGCGGAAAATATTTTGTGGTCGATAAACACGCAGAAGACATCTCAGGTTTCCAACTACTTGCCGAAACAAGAGATTGTAAGGTCTATTTTGTAAATAGATAACTGTCAGGCAACTCTGAGTTTGGCCATTTTAGATTTTGAGAACTTACTCTTGGCATATTCGATCGTGACGCGGAATTCAGTCTGATCACTCGATGGAAGTTCGTACATGGCATCATTCAAGATCGCTTCACAGATCGACCGCAAACCACGCGCTCCCAATTTGAATTCAATCGCTTTTGACACAATGAAATCAAGGACGTCAGCATCGAATGTCAGTTTAACACCATCGATGTCGAACAAACGTACATATTGTTTGATCAAAGCGTTTTTCGGTTCTGTAAGAATGCGCTTTAGTGAGGCAGCATCCAAAGGCTCCAGGTAGGTTAGTACCGGAAAGCGTCCGATCAGCTCAGGGATCAAGCCGAATGTTTTTATATCAGTCGGATTGATATACTTTAAAAGACTTTCGCTGTCTATTCGTTCCTCTTCGGAAGAGGAGAAACCAATTGTTTGCCGATTCACGCGATTCGCGATGATCTTCTCGATCCCGTCAAATGCTCCTCCGCACACGAAAAGAATGTTCTTCGTATCGATCTGGATCATCTTCTGCTCGGGATGCTTGCGTCCTCCTTGAGGTGGAACATTCACAATAGATCCTTCAAGCAACTTCAAAAGTGCTTGTTGTACTCCCTCTCCGGATACATCCCGTGTAATGGAAGGGTTGTCACTTTTGCGCGCTATCTTATCTATCTCATCAACGAATACGATTCCATGTTGTGCAGCATTGACGTTGTAATCAGCCGCCTGAAGCAGACGAGAAAGGATACTTTCAACATCCTCCCCCACATATCCGGCCTCTGTAAGAACAGTTGCATCCGCAATACAGAACGGAACATTCAGCATCTTGGCAATGGTCTTTGCCAACAATGTTTTTCCGGTTCCCGTTCTCCCGACAAGGATCACGTTCGATTTTTCAATTTCTACGTCATCTTTAGTCGCTGGTTGGTTCAAACGCTTGTAATGATTGTAGACTGCTACAGAGAGTATTTTTTTAGCATCATCCTGTCCGATAACATATTCATCCAGTTTGCTTTTGATCTCAGAAGGTTTCAAGACAGTTACCATTTCGGACTGACCTTCTTTCTTCTCATTCAGATCTTCCTCCTTTATAATGGAGTGCGCCTGCTGAACACAGCTTTCACAAATGTGACCAGACACCCCAGCGATCAGTATCCCAACCTCACTGCGCGATCTACCGCAAAACGAACAACCGGTTTCTTTTTTAGACATAGCTTTATTTGACGAAAAAGCCACCTGCCAAAGACAGATGGACTTTAAAATGATGTTACAAAATTAGACTATTTTGGATTGCGAACCAAAATTTCATCAACCATACCGTACTCCTTCGCTTCTTCAGCGGTCATCCAGTAATCACGGTCAGAATCGGCCCACACCTTGTCGTAAGATTGTTTAGAATGATGAGCGATGATATCGTACAATTCTTTTTTCAGTTTCTGTATCTCACGCGCTGTGATCTCGATGTCGGACGCTTGACCTTGAGCTCCTCCAAGAGGCTGGTGGATCATTACTCGCGCATGCTTCAGACAAGAACGTTTTCCTTCAGCTCCTGCACACATCAAAACAGCCCCCATTGAAGCAGCCATTCCTGTGCAGATAGTTGCCACATCCGGCTTGATATATTGCATTGTATCATAAATTCCTAGCCCCGCATAAACCGATCCTCCAGGAGAATTCAGATAGATCTGAATGTCTTTATTTGGATCAACAGACTCAAGGAATAAAAGCTGTGCATTAATGATGTTTGCGACATAATCATCGATACCTGTTCCAAGGAAGATGATCCTGTCCATCATCAATCGCGAGAAAACGTCCATCTGAGTCATGTTCAGTGAACGCTCTTCAATGATGTATGGTGTAAGTGACGATTCAATGTAATGTTCCATGTGCATGCTTGTCAAACCCATGTGTTTGGTAGCATATTTCTTAAATTCGTTCTTGTCAAACATAGTTTGCGTGTTTATCGTTGTTATGAACGTTAAAGATAGAATCAAAGTTGGTATTGGCAATGAAATTGTCAAAAATTAACGGACCGTTATATCAACCTTCATTTGTTGAATTGAGGCTGGTTTAAGTCAATTCGTCTATCTTAGCATGATGCTTCCTTCTGACTTGAAAAATAAGCGGATCCTGATCAGTCCTTTGAACTGGGGAATGGGGCATGTATCACGTTGCATACCACTTATTAATCTGCTTCTCTTGAATGGCAATGTGGTTCATCTTGCGGTTGATGATCATCAGCGTTCGAT
This sequence comes from Flavobacteriia bacterium, assembly GCA_046301895.1. Taxonomy (GTDB): domain Bacteria; phylum Bacteroidota; class Bacteroidia; order Flavobacteriales_D; family Crocinitomicaceae; genus M0103. The sequence goes on along the minus strand of JBKCJG010000049.1, from coordinate 8,308 downwards.
CTTTATGCAGTATTTCCCGAACGTAAATTACTTGGATCATCCGGGTTATCCATTTCGGTTTGGGAAGCGAGGTAATTTTGGTTTTGACTTGGCAAGACAGTTCCGAATGCTTCAGAAACGATTGAATTCCGAAGTTGTAGAGGTGGAAAAGATGGTGATAGAGCACCGTATCGATGTGTTGATCGCTGATCATCGTTATGGCTTTATATCGTCCGCAGCATATTCGATCCTGTTGACTCACCAATTGAACCTACCGGTAAAATGGTATGAGGACTGGGTACAAAAGATTCACCATCGCCTTATCGGAAAGTTTGATGAGATTTGGGTTCCTGACACTGAAAATTCTGATTACGCGGGAGATCTTAGCAGGAACAATAAGGGCTTTCATGTAAACTACATCGGCCACTTATCACGTTTCTCGATCTACGATAAAGTGCCTAAATCTGATCATGAGGCTGTAATTGTCAGCGGACCGGATATTTATGCAGTTCCCTTCGTGAAAGAGCTCTTGGAACGATCGTCTGTTCGTACAAGGTTTTTCGCCAAAGATGAAGTGTTTGATGCTTTACCTGATGACGCGCGTTTTCAGTCAACCAAAGATTGGATCAAAGCAGACAAAATGATCCTTTCAGCTTCAAAGATCATATCACGATCGGGTTATTCAACACTGATGGACTTGATCGAATTGAAAATTCCATTTAGCATTACGCCAACCCCCGGTCAGAGGGAACAGGAGTACCTATTTGATCTGTGGTATAAAAAGACGCTGAGAAATACCGGTGAGACGGTTTGAAATGATAATTATTCCCGAATGATCGAAATGAACAGTAGATGAATCGCGGATAGATAAGATCAGTTTTCCTTCGACGGAAAATACATCATAATCGGATGCTTCCCCGAACAGAATGCGTTGTGTTTGAAGATCGAATACGATCCCGTTAACCTGAGTAAACACTGAAATGATCCCTTTATCGTGAATAGTACCGTCGTAATCCGTTGAAGACAGTTTGTAATAGTTGATCCCTTTACTCGGGCGATCATGCACAAAGGAATAGTGTTGTTCGACGTCTGTACTTCCTGCTCCTTTCAAGATTCCGATCTCTTCGAAGGTTATTCCGTCAAGTGAATGTTGAAGTGTGAAGTAATCGTTATTGCTTTCTGATGCCGTTTTCCAGGTTAAAAGGACTCCGTTATGAATGTGCTCTCCACTGAAACCAATGAGTCCTGTTGGCAAAAGTATAGGTGACAGGATACAATTATTGTCACCGTAACCTGCACTTCCTCCGTTTGGTCCGAAAGTAACAAAATCTCCATCTCCCGCAGTACCGGTCTGAAGTAATGTGCTGTTGTAATTATAATCGATAGAGAAAGTTTGTCCACCGGTAGTCGTTATCGTACTGTTGAAATATCGGATACCGCCTGTATTTCCATTTTTGAAAGTACCAGTAAAATTCCAGCTGGGATCATTGTGATAGATGATGTATATCGGGCCACTGCCGCAAAGACCTGACCATTGCAAGGCTTCTTCACAGATCTGGGTTGGTGCAAGGATGAAGCTGGAATTTGGCGGAAGTGTTAGGCCTGTTCCATCAACAAATGTTCCTGCACAACCAGCTGCGGCATTGATCTGAGACGTGGTTGTTGCATTAGTGGTCAGAACATCAGTATAATTTACCAATGGGTAGGTTGAACCATAGGAGATATCAAAATTTGTGGTGTTCACGAGCACTGAATAATCTCCGGTATTGCCAAAAACCACTTCATTGTATCCCTCCGTGCACGTTGGATTACAGGAATTAATGATCGCAGAAGTAATATGGGGCGGTATTGCGGTGCAAGGTCCACCACTTAACGAAATGGTGAAAGCTGCTGACTCAGTACCCGTAATGGATGGATTCGAAGAAATGATTCTGATTTCATATCCTGAACCCGAAATCATTTCTGCCGGAATCGTAAAATTTATCGTGCCGGTGGGATTTATTCCAACGGAAGAGGTGCTGTCCAGTGAGCCAATAGAAAAAGGAACAGCGAATGTCCCTGACGAATTCGATAATTGAGCAGTGAATATATTTCCGGGGTTGAATGTTCCGGTTGATGTAAACGACACACTTCCTGATGCGCCCGTTAGGCAGGTTACATTGAACGGAGATGTGGATACCGTGCCGGTAGTAATCGTATTTACGGTACCACAAGATGTTACCCCGTTAAATGTAAATTCGTTAATACTGTAAGTCCCTGTAGCTGAACTGGCTCCCCATGCATAAAATCGAAAGGTGATGGCAGTTGTAACATTTTGATAAGAACCCGCACTTAATGAAATTGTAGTTCCCGTTCCGTTTGGTGTGCCAATGTTTGAAGTATAACCGTCAATGCTGCTTCTGAATGCAAAACTTGTTGGTCCTGTGCCTGAGGTTTGAGCGGCATAGAAGAAACTGGTAAAATCAATTTCACATCCGGCTACTGGTGTCAGTGTGAATTCAAAATAGGCGTTTAAATCAATGGTGGCGGTGTTCCAACTGTTGGCATTATACCGATCAATTGCGGCATTCCCTGTGATACCAGAACCTCTGCTTATTCCGCTGACGGTGATATTTGAATTGACTGTCTGGCCTGATGTATAAGGTGATGTCAGTCCGGGATCGACTCCTGTAATAGGATTCGTCCAAATGGATTGTCCCCAATTCCAGGTGGAAAGAAGTAAAAATATGACAACTAATAAATTTCTCATCACGTACCTTAATAACTCATTCGAACAGGTGAACTTTCTCCCGATACACGAAGACAAGCAGACGGATAGTGTTCAAGTGTTGATCTGTGACAACGTAGTATTCTGTCATATCCGATAATTGAAATCATGTGTGTTCAATTTAGTTGACCCCAAAGTTAGGTGGTAATTATCCCGTATCAGTTAAGGAAATATTAACTTTCTACTACCACTTTTGAACAGCATTTGAAGGTATAACGGTTTAGTGATTTGAAGTGCTGAATTGAATCCGTAACTTTACATTGCTCAAATTCCCGAACGAGTGAATAAACCTGTTAAATATGTGATCGTGATACTCGCTTCGGTGTCGATTCTGACATCGATCTCATGGAGCTTATACCCGGAACGGTCAGCCGGGATCTATGCAAAGATGGTCAACGAGATGGGGATGAAACGAATCAAATGGTCCAGTCAGAGATGTTATCACGATACAACCTACTGGTTCGGTCTTTCAGACAATGTAACGGATTATTTGGAGGAGTCTTTTCAGAACGGAACTGGTAAGTTTCTGGATCGCACACGTGATATCCGAAAGTATGTCCTAAAAGGAAAACTGGTGCTCATCGAACCGAATGAATACTATGTCATGGATACCATGTATTACAGTTATCCATACCTAACTCCAAAGACGAAACAGTTGATTGACACGATTGGAGAACGTTTCCAGAGGAAATTGGAGAATACCACACTTCAGTGTACCAAATTCACGCTTACGTCTATGTTGAGAACAACCGGTTCGATAAAGCGTCTTCGAAAAAGGAATAAAAATTCGATCAAGAATAGCGCACATTTACATGGAACTACCTTTGATCTGTCGTACACACAGTTCTTCGGCGAAAGGGCCTATTCCAGGGTAGAGATCAGTTACCTTGCAGATCTTCTGGCAGAAACGATCTATGAATTGCGTAAAGAGAAACGTTGCTGGGCCAAGCATGAGATCTGGCAAACGTGCTTGCATGTTGTGAGCAGGTGATCTTCAAATAAGGCACAAAAAAAAATCCCGCCATTGCTGACGGGATCGTTTCATCAAAAATGATATCTTATTTTACAGCACCTGTAAATGTTGCATTTTCAGCATACTTCAAGAACTCACGATCCTTAGCCGCTTTTGCTTTCCAAGCAGCATCTTTACCGAATGAATTCTTCAAGTGTCCAACTACTGCATCAACTTTGTCCTGACGAGCAGATGCAACTGCCTTCAGGTAATAACCTTGAGCACTTTCTTTGTCAGCAGAAGCGTCTACCGTTTTGATCGCTGCAGCAGCATCTCCGTTCAACAGTTGAGCAAGTCCCTTATTGAAGGAGTTATCTGAACCGAAAGAAGAGACAGCATCAGCATACTTGCCATTCTGAATGTGAAGGATCCCCATGTTGTAATTAACCTCAGAACCGGCTCCTTTAGCCTGCCCCAACAATTGAGCAGCTTTTGTACGGTCTCCTGATGCACCTGCGATAGCTGCCAGGTTGTTTTTAGAGATTGCGTTATCTTTCAAGCTGTTCGCTTTTTCAAAGTGCGTCTTAGCTTCAGACATTTTGTTCTGCATGTAAAGAACAGCACCTACGTTGTTGTGTGTTCTGTAATCGTTCGGGTAATTCTTCATTGCTACGTTGTAGACACGAAGTTTCTCGTTTAGATCAGTTGTCAAAGTTGCAGTGAATAACAATTCTTCAAGATTCAATGAATCCGGAGTTGCAACAGAGACCGCTTTCAACTCTTCATCAGAGTAACCTGTAAGATCATAAACTGTTGTGATCTCAGAACGACGTAGTTTCGGGAAGATGTTCTTGTCAAGGTAAGTGAATGTCTTACCCATGTTGCGCATTTCAGTTTCACGAGTCTTTGGATCCTGATGCATTTCCAATACGCGGATAACCAAGTTCTTCTCATCTTCGTTCATGGTGGAAGACTGCAATTCGCGCTTGAAACCTTCGTAGTCCTCTCCACGTCCGTTCAAGTTGTAAACTTCAGTTTGGGCTTTGTCGTTCTTCGCTTTCTTCGCAAGATCCATAGTTGCCTTCTTACCTGCCTCAGCACGGTCCGTAGACAATGTGTTATTCTTGTCTTCCTCTCCTTCAGGAGATGCATAACCAGTCACATTGATCGTCTTGATCGCGATCTTTGGGTTAGATTGCGCAGCTGTCAACCATGCTGAATAATCAACGATGTCCTTATCCTTCAATTCGTTCGGCTTAACGACAGACTTACCTTTGTCGTAGTTGATCTGTGCAACATAGGTTTGTTCAGTTACTCTTCTGAATTCATCCTTTGCAAGGATCACTTTGAAATCTTTGTTTACCAAATAAGGCGTTATAATAGTTGCGTCAGCGATTTTCATGTCCTCGAACTGACCAGCCTTCTCCTTACCACCTTTGAATACTTTACCGGTAACTTTAAGGTCGGCATTTTCGAACTCCGGCTTGTATGCAACGACATCCTCATATACCATTTTTCCTCCGGGCTTGTACTGGATCACAGATCCGTTACCTGTCGCTTTTTCACCTTGTACAGTTACAGTCTTCAATGCGGTGTTACCCAACATTGGTGTGATCTCTGCACTGGCCTTTTTCTTGATTCCTTTTTCAGGGAAAGTCACATCAACTTTCACACGTACAGAGTCTCCGTGCATTTCCAATGGATTTGGAGTCACTTTGTAATCTAGATCTTTCAATAGGTCACAACTGGTAACTAAAGTACCAGCTACAGCAATGAACGCTAAACCTTTGATGCTTTGTTTTTTCATGTTCTACAATTAAATTCTTACCAAAATTCACGACAATATTAATCAATTAATTTGTGTTAAAAAACAAAAAGCATATTAAATGTCAAATAATTAACCGAAGGTTTGTCATGGAGATTCCTGATGTATCTGTACAGGATTTTAGTATGCGGGAAACGGGTATACTGGATACCGGATCGATCAAGTCTTTATTGAGGTCGATCAGGGGTAAAAGTACAAAAAGTCTCTCTGTGTAACGTGGATGAGGAATTTGTAGGTCAGGGTGATCCAAAACGTCATCTCCGAAAAGGATGATGTCAATATCAAGAGTTCTGTCGGAATACGTGTTGTGATTTCGCTTCCGGCCTGATTCTTCCTCGATGCTGCTGATTGTTGTTAAAAGTTCACGAGGAGAAAGTCTTGTTTCAACTTTTAAACAGGCATTTAAAAATTTTTTCGGACTCTCGAATCCAACCGGTTCAGATTCGTAGATCGGAGAAACAGCTGAAACTTTTCCCGCATATTTCGAGATTCCTGTTATGGCCAACCGCAGATGATCGAGCCTGTTCTCGATATTGCTTCCAATACTGAGGTAAACTGCTCTGGTTAGTTCCATTTAAAGGAGTTAACCATTTTCAAAAGATCTACTTTCAGGTAATCTAGTGTTGGTTTCAATGAATCATAGTTAGGGCGTGAATTGAAATAAACGACACCGCTCACGAATTTTGAGGTGGAATCAGTCAGATAGAACTGAAATGGGGACGCAACATCTCCTTGTAGTTCGAAAAACGTCCCAAAAACGCGTTTTTCAGGATGAAGGATCTTCAAATCTTCGATTGCCGTGGCTTTCAATTTATGCTCGTCCACTTTATCATTCGCAAAATTTACATACGCACTGAGCGGTTCTTGCATATCAATGAACGATAAATGAATAACGCCATTCAACGGACCAAGATCAATATCCTTGTGACACATTAAATTACCCGCTGAGTCAGCAACATTCTTTACGTTAAAGAGTTCTGATGCATCAAACCGATACGAGCATTGACTAATATATTCTTTGTACTTGTGTTCAGGTAGGTTCAAACGCAGATAGGTAGGTGGTTTCGGAATTAAAATAGGTTCATTTGTGCACGAGACCATAGTTATTACCAGTATGAACATTGCTATCTTCTTCATTTCGATTCTTCCTTTAATTTGATTGCTTTTATTGTTCTGATTCTCCGCTTATCGGAAGATTCAACGACAAGTTTTATACCTTCGGTGATTATGTATTCATTATTCTTCAGGATTCTTCCTGCTTGTTCGACGATAAATCCCCCCAAAGTTTCTGAATCTCCTTTCATCTGATCAAATTCTTTTCCTTCGGTCCCCATGATCTTGAAAAAGTCGATCAGTATGGTTCTGCCTTCAAATAAATAAGTGTTCTCATTGATCCTTGAATAGAGAATGTCAGAACCGTCAAACTCGTCATTGATCTCGCCAATGATCTCTTCAAGAATGTCCTCGAGCGTAATGATTCCGGCAGATCCTCCATATTCGTCAACGACAATAGCCATGTGTATCTTTTTTTCCTGAAACTCTTTCAGCAGGTCGTCGATCTTTTTATTTTCCGGAACGAAAAAAGGTTTTCTGATAACTTTTCTCCATTGAAAGTCCTTCGATTCTTCAAGGAAAGGCAGAAGATCTTTTATGAACAGTATGCCGGTCACGTTGTCAAATGAATCTTTGAAGACCGGTATCCTGGAATAACCGGTTTCACGCACAAGAGATAGAACACTGTTGTATGTTTCCGTTTCGTCAATTGCCACAACCTCAAGTCTTGAGCGCATTATTTGACGACTTTCTGTATTTCCGAAACGAACGATTCCTTCCAGAATACGCTGTTCTTCTTCAGATCCTGCTGATTCTTTTGTTAGTGCAATGGCCTGCTCAAGTTCTTCTGCATTGATCTTTATACTGGTCTCTCTGGTCAGACGTTGCATGAGGTTGGTTCCACCCACCAGCACACCTTTTAGCCATGAGATAGGGGGTAAGGATCCAAAGATACTGATCGGAACAGAGGTCATGGTCACCATTCGTAAAGGATTTCGGGATGAATAGATCTTTGGAATAACCTCCCCTAAAAGCAGAACGGTCAGCGTTATTCCTATCATTTCCATAATGTACAGGTATCCGTTACCTGGACTTGTTACCCTGAATACGTCATGAACAATGTAACTGGACAGAATGATTATGGCAATATTGGCAAAGTTGTTTGTTATCAGGAGGGTTGCCAAAAGTTCTTTCGGCTTTTCTAATAGTTTCATACAAGTTCTTGCCGACCTGCTTTCACCGGTTCTTAATCGTTCTTTTTCTTTGGGTCCGAGTGAATAGAACGCAGATTCGGCACCGGATGAAAATGCGGATATCAGAAAAAGTAAAAGAAGGATCAAAAGCGATAGGATCACTCCTCCGGCGCTAACCTCTTGCAAGTTAGGATTTAAATTTTGGGAAATAATAGCCGGATCAGGACTGTCCATACTTTTTCTAGAATGGAAGATTGTTATCGTCCTCATCCAGGAGCCCTTGGATCTTGCTCGGAGGAGTCGGTGTTCCCTGATCTGTATAAGGTGCTTGACCTTCAGGATTTTTGTCCGAGCTCTCAGGACGGGATAGGATGGTCATCTCGTCAGCGACTACCTCGGTTGTGTAACGGGTATTTCCATCTTTGTCTTGCCATGATCGTTTTTTCAACTTCCCTTCCACGTACACTTTATACCCTTTTTTCAGGTACTTTTCGCTCACTTCCGCAAGTCCTCTCCACAGAACGATGTCATGCCAGTCT
>JBKCJG010000048.1:0-96316 GCA_046301895.1 Flavobacteriia bacterium | reverse complement strand
CGTCTGAGGAACGACATAGTTCTCAGTGGAAGAGCATCCTTGCTGATCTGTAACAGTCACTGAATAGTTCCCCGGTGTGAGACCTGTGATCGAAGTTGCAGTGCTTCCTCCAGGTGTCCAACTAGTTGTGTAGGTTCCCGTCCCACCGCTAACCACTATGGAGATCGATCCATCGGCGGACCCACAGTTAGCAGGAACGATCGTTTCTAAAATGGTGATCGCTGACGGTTCACCGATGGTTACGGTAGTTGATCCGACACAACTTGTATTATCTGTAACGGTAACAGTGTATATTCCGGCACTCAAACCTGTTGCCAATGGATTGTTTCCTCCAGAAGGAGTCCAGATGTACGAATAAGGGGTTGAACCACCTGTTGCCGAGGCGGTAGCCGTGCCGTCATTACCTCCAAAACAGGATACATCGGTCGAGCTGGATATCGAAACAGTTGGACCCCCAACATTTGTTAGAACGAAAGTAAGAGATGCGGCACAACCATTTTGGTCTTCAACATCGACAGTATAGTTTCCGGAAGAGATATTGGTAGCAGTGGCAGTTGAACTTACATTCGGTGACCAAACAAATGAGAACCCTCCTGCGCCGCCGCTGACGTTAACTGTTGCCGAACCATCACTAGCACCGCAAGTGGCTGGAACAATAGTCCCCTGCGCGATCACAATGGCCGAGGGCTCATTGATCGTTAATGTTGTGGAATTGGTGCATCCACCGGCATCAGAGACCTGAATAGTATACACTCCGGCTGCTAATGTGTTTTGCGTTGCTCCGATCAAGTTACCCGGTGTCCATGTGTAAGTCAGTGCTCCGGAACCGCCGGAACCGTTAACAGTTGCTGACCCGTCATTGCTCCCATTGCAGGAAACATCATTCTGAGAAGATACACTGATCAATGGGCCACCGTTTGTATTAACTGTTGTATTCGCTGAAGCTTGACATCCGTTCTGATCTGTAACGGTCACAGTATAGGTGTTTGCTGCAAGACCAGATGCAGTTGCGCCACTGCCACCTGTAGGTGACCATGAGTAGGAATAAGTGGTAGTTCCTCCGGAAACGGTTGCAGTTGCCGTGCCTGTGCTTGCGCCACAATTCGTGTTTGTTGAACTTGCTGTAACTGAAAGTGCAGAGGAAGGCTGAGTGATCGTCACGGATGTCGATCCCGGACAGTTGTTGCCATCCACAACATTTACGGTGTAGGTTCCTGCTCCAAGAGTGTTTTGACTCGCGCCCGACAGGTTACCCGGTGTCCAGTTGTACGTGTAGTTTCCGGAACCGCCTGAAGCTGAAACTACTGCTGAACCGGTAGTTTGTCCAAAGCAAGCAACGTTGTTTAGTGATGTGGTATTTACATTGATTGTTGGACATGGTATTGAGTTACATGGAAGAAGGCTCGTAACATCAAACTGAAGCGTAGTATTCGTTGCATCCGTAACTTGTAACAGATTGACTCCTCCCGGAGGAGTTACTGTAATTCCTGTGCCAAAGTTTGAGTAGTAGGCAGGTGTTACACATGAAGTTACAGGTTGAAGCAGTGCATTCAGACACTGTGCCGGAAAGAATGGTGGGAAACCGGCATTCCAAACATATCCGCATGCCTCACACTGGGTTTGATTTGTTATAGAAGAAGTGTTGGCAGGTATAAGTTGGCTCCACGTATATGGTCCTGCACCACCTGTAACTGTCAAACTACCATTGGATTCGATACAAACTTGTATAGACTGACATGAACTTACCACGACGGTAATACTTTCAGATCCACAAGGCAGTGTGTAGGTGATTGTGTGCGATCCGACACCGGCAGAAGCAGGATTGAAAATACCGGATGAATTTACTCCGTTCCCTGACCACGTTCCCCCAGCCGTTGCAACGGTCAGTGTTACCGGAGAGTCGTTAATACAAAATGTTTGTGGTATACATATTGTGGCATCACAGCAGTTTAAAGCAATCGGGGTGCATGCAGAAGCGGCAAAACTTTGTATTCCACCTGTTCTTGATCCTGAATTAGAATCACCTGTTCCTCCACATGCAATAATCTCTCCACCGGAGTTAATTTCAACGTCGAAAACTTTGAATGCTGTTGGATAAAAAGCTTGTTGAACAAGCGAATTATTGAATTTGTATACACCATCTGTGGATCCGACGTAAATATTACCGCAGTTATCTATGGCTATTCCACTGTTCGTGAGTCCATTGTTGCCTAAACCTTGTGAAATGAATCCACCATTCGGAATGGTGACGTTGGAAATAATAGATAAAGAAGAAAGTGAACGTTTTTGCAATTGATTGCCTCTATTCACATACAAAGCATTTCCGTCAGCTGCCAAAGCACAAATTCCAGTATTGTCATACCGATAATTTTCACTTTTATATCCTAAATTCATTCCGTTATCAATCTTGAATAGATCTGCGGAATTCCCGGAGCAAAGACCAAAATTATCAGAGATGAAACCGATTGTATCTTGCGTGAGGAAATAGTATTTACCATTCGGTGAGCCTGCTATGGAACGGACCTCTTGGAGATTCGGGGGAATACTAAAAGTTGGCCCGATAGCTACTTCACTGGTGTTACTGATGTTTCCATTAGCTGAGTTAATATTGAAAATGGCCGCTTCAAGAACAGGAGGTAAAGCAAAAGCACCTGTGGTTCCGCCAACTACCAATCCACTTTGATCACAATTGAATTCAATAGACCAGTACTCATCAGAGTTACCTATTGATCCTCCACCACCGTTATTATTCCATATCAGTGCTCCGGCAGCAGATATCTTCTGAATTCCCGAAACAGAACCTCTTGTAACGTAAGAGTTTCCTGCAAGATCAGTTGCCAACGTTCCCAACCAGCAATTTGAAGTGTCGTAAGGAGTTGAATAGGTCCACAACAATGCTCCCGCATTACTGTATTTTAGTACCTGCATGGGCATAATACCTCCCAGAATGTATACATTCCCGCTCCCGTCGCGTTCACATTCCCAGACTACGTCCCAGTTGGTATTGAACGCAGGTGTTTGCGTCCAAGGATCGATGATCAGTGTTTTTGTAGGATCATAGGATGTCACTTCAAATGAAATCGAACGCTGTTCCTGCTTGAAATGTGAGTTGATCACATAGTCCCTGTTATTCTCATAGTATGAATAAGGTTCATGGTCGATTATGTTGCCAAATTGCGTAGGGATCTGTATTTTTCCGTCTAAAAGTGAAATTTCTCTGTCGTAAACCATTTTTACAAGAGAAGGATCAGCGCCGGGATGAACGATCAGGGCATATTTAACACCGATCTCAGGATGCACCACATATTCGACATCAATTCCCGGATAAAGCTGCTGATAGACTAATTTTTTGAAACCCTTTGCCCCTGAAGCGCCAACTATTTCGCCAGATCCGTTGTTGTAGGAATAGTTATGGTAATCTGTTGTTTCTTCCTGTCCGATCAATTGCACGGCAGGTGAGGAGTTTCCCCAAACCATATTTACCAAGTCTGTCTTGTATAGAAATTTCCCCACTAGTTTTTCGTATGTCTTTCTTTCGCTTGGATATTGAGACATTTTCGTTCTCAATTCGTCGCGCTGCTCTTTTGGAATTTTGACAGCCTCCAAAAATGAATAGCTTACACCTTTGTCACCAAAAAAGATCCTCGTTGATCCAAAATCGATGGCATAGCGTATCTTTCCTGTCGAACTGTTCTCCTGATCATCGAACTGCCCCAGGTTCTCAATAAAAGTCTTGCTTTTGGAATAGTGAGCAGCCCATGCTGGTTCTGTACTTTTCTGACCAATAGAAGAAAGGGGAAGAATAATTCCGAGAAGCAGAAATAATTTTCTCATGTTCATAGCGAATAGTATTAGTTCTTGGCGCAAATAATCTGGTTTAATAAAAACGGATCAACGCTCGAATTTACAAAAAATTTAAGAAATGAAAAATGTAGGTATTGATGAGAATGAGCTCCCTCAAAATAACAAATGAAAGAAAACCCGATGCTCCTAAACGAGTGCTTGCCCTGTCATTTCAATTGGGGCAGCGATCCCCATTCTGCGCAGTATGGTAGGTGCCACATCTGCCAGAATTCCATCTTTGATGGTCAATCCTTTTTCGTTACTCACAAGCACTACCGGAACAGGGTTAAGGGAGTGAGCCGTGTTTGCAGAACCATCGGGATTAATTGCATAATCAGCATTCCCGTGATCAGCGATGACCAGAAATTCGTAGTTGAGTTCCAACCCTGTTGTAACAACATCCTGCAAACAGCTGTCAACCGTTTCAACGGCTTTTATTATTGCGTCGTATACTCCGGTATGGCCAACCATATCGGGATTGGCAAAATTCAGACAGATAAAGTTCGGACGCTCTTTTTTCATGAAGTCAATGATCTTGTCTCTAACCTCATGGGCACTCATCTCTGGCTGAAGATCGTAGGTCGGCACTTGTGGAGAATTAACGAGTATCCTTTCTTCGAGCGGGAATTTTTCCTCCTGCCCACCACTAAAAAAGAAGGTAACGTGAGGGTATTTTTCCGTTTCTGCGATTCGCACCTGTGTTTTGTCAAGCTTTGATAAAACTTCGCCCAATGTATTAAACAAGTTGTCTTTTTCAAAAATGACCTTTACATTTTGGAATGTGCTGTCATAGTTCGTCATTGTGTAATAATGCAGTTTCAGGCGGTGCATATTGAACTCATGAAAGTCTTTCTGCGTCAGTGCGACAGAGATCTCTCTCGGACGGTCTGTTCTGAAATTGAAACACACAACAACATCATTGTCTTGAATAACTGTCAGAGGCTGGCCATTTTCAGTGATCACGATTGGTTCTATGAATTCATCCGTTTTATTGTCTGCATAAGAAGCTTTGATTCCCTCTTCGGCTGAGCCAAAGGATCTTCCAATGCCATGGACCATCAGATCATAGGCAAGTTTCACGCGTTCCCATCTATTATCCCTATCCATTGCGTAATAACGACCGACAACAGAAGCTATTTTGCCAACAGAACTTTTCAGATCGTTTTCCAGTTCTTGAACGTAGCCTAGTCCGCTTTTCGGATCGCAATCGCGTCCATCAGTAAAGGCATGAATGTAAACATCTTTCAACCCATTGTCCTTGGCCATTCTGCAAAGTGCAGATAAATGTTCCTGGGAACTGTGAACACCTCCTTTTGAAACAAGCCCGATGAAATGAAGGTTTACTTTGTTTTCCTTGGCTTTGAGAAATGCACTCAAAAGGACTTTGTTCTGAAAAAAATCACCTTCTCGGATTGATTTATTAATTCTGGTCAATTCCTGGTAGACGATCCTTCCTGCGCCGATATTCAAATGCCCCACCTCAGAATTTCCCATTTGTCCGTCAGGCAGACCAACATCCTCACCGCTCGTTTTTAGTTTTGCATTTGGTCGAGCTAACAGTAACTCGTCCATGAATGGGGTGTTTGCATTATAGATCGCATCTGATTTGGAATGGTCTCCCAAACCCCATCCATCGAGAATAATTAGCCCAAAGTGATTTGTCATGTTACAAAGTTATCCGAAATACTGCACCATTGGGTGCGTTTTCTTTGTATACGATCTTTCCTCCATGGATCCGTACGAGTTCCGAAACGATGAAAAGGCCAAGTCCACTTCCTTTTTGAGTTCTTGTTTCTTCATTTCCGGAACGGTAGAATTTCCGAAACATGTTTACAAGATCTGTTTCAGATATCCCCGGGCCTTGATCTTTTATTTCCATATATAGCCCAACGTTGTCAACATCAAGCGTGATCGATATGGCTGCTTCAATACCGGCGTATTTGACCGCATTTTCAATCAAATTTAAAACGATTGTCTCAATGAAGAAGGCATCTGCATTTGATTGAATCCCCACCGCAATTGATCGGTGTATGAATTTTTGTTGGTGTCTTTTTTCAATTCGATCCGCGATATGATCTAACAATTCTGACAGATCCAGATTTGTTTTCACTGGTTTCAAAGCATTGCTTTCAATGCGTGAGGCATTCAAAATATTATCAATGAGTTTTTCAAGTCGCTCATTTTCCTGTATAGCCTTTTCGATAAGATCGTTTCGGGTTATTTCTTCCAGCGATCTTTTTTGTATGGTTTGCAGATACAGCTTATTCGCTGCAAGCGGTGTTTTGAGCTCGTGAGTTACTGAAAGGAGAAAATTGTTCTGCCGCTGCGTTAGTTGCAGTTCTTTCTTGATCGAAGATCGTATCTTCCACAATCCGAAAAGCAGGATTAAGAAGAAAACCAATCCCTCACCGATGATCATTAAAATACGTTTCGAAACTTCAGAAGGCTCTCGCTTAAGTTCCTCTGTCAGTTCGATGAGATGATAGCCCCACCAAGCAAATTGAAGAAAAACGTAGATGCCAAGTATGTAGAAAAATATGCCGGTCTGTCTTTTCATCGACTTTGATTCGTTCGATCGATTGTGACGATTTAATAAGCTCGTTGGTTTCGACCCTCCATCCAGTTTATGAAGGCACGGTTCACAACTTTATTTCCACCGGGAGTTGGATAATTGCCCGTGAAATACCAGTCACCCAAATTGTCAGGACATGCCAGGTGAAGGTTTTCGACCTTTTGATAGACGATCTCAACTTTTGCCTTTATTGTTTCTGGTGTCAGTAATTCTGATATTTTGGCTGAGATCTCTTCATTGGAAAAAGGATCGTAGATCTCCTTCACATAGTTCCTGATCTGCTCTTTCGGGAGATTTATCTGCTCTTTACATTTTTTGTAAACATCCGAGATCACCTGTTCCATTCCGCGATCTTTCAGGAGATTAATAGCAGCTTCGAAGGCAATGAAATCACCCATCTTTGCCATGTCAATACCATAACAATCCGGGAAACGGATTTGCGGTGCGGAAGAAACGATAACGATCTTTTTCGGATCCAGTCGGTCAAGTATGCGAAGAATACTTTGTTTTAAGGTTGTTCCTCTTACGATCGAATCATCAATAACGACAAGATTATCCTGATTTCGCTTTACGGAACCATAGGTAATATCGTAAACATGAGCAACCAGGTCATCCCGCGAATCATCCTGTGTTATGAATGTTCTCAATTTTGCATCCTTGATTGCGATCTTTTCAATTCGGGCGCGCTGATAAATGATTTCACTCAATTGTTCCTCCGTTATATCCTTACCCAAGGCTTTGATCGCTGCGAACTTGCGGTCGTTCAGATAATCTTCTAATCCTTTGATCATGCCGTAGAATGACACTTCTGCGGTATTTGGTATAAATGAGAAAACTGAGTTGTCAAGATCATGGTCGATCGTTTCCAGAATTTGCGGTACAAGGTATTTACCCAAATTAATGCGCTCGTTATAGATTCCTCCATCATTACCTCTTGAAAAATAAATGCGCTCAAAAGAGCACTTCAAAGGATTCCTTGGCTCATTGATCAATGTTTCAGATACATGACCACTTTTTCGAATGATGAGAGCATGACCGGGTTTGAGTTCTCTCACCTCTTCAATCTTCAGATTGAATGCGGTTTGTATAACGGGACGCTCTGACGCGACAACGCAAACTTCATCATCTTCGAACCAATACGCAGGCCTTATACCGGAAGGGTCACGCAAAACGAATGCATCCCCGTGACCAAAGAGCCCGGCCATCGCATATCCGCCATCCCAATCTTCCGACGCACGCTTTAAAATTCGTTCAATGTCGACCTTTTCAGCGATCCGTGAATAGATCTCGGCATTGGAATATCCTTGAGGCTTTAATTGGCTGTATAACTCCTCGTTCTCTACATCCAGAAAATGACCTATCTTTTCAAGAACGGTAACGGTATCTGATTTTTCTTTTGGGTGCTGACCTAATTCAACAAGGACATCGAAAAGCTCATCTACATTTGTCAGATTAAAGTTCCCTGCAACAACAAGATTACGTGTGATCCAGTTATTTTGTCTTAAAAAGGGATGACAACTTTCGATCGAGTTCCTTCCAAAGGTCCCGTATCGGAGATGACCCAGGAATAATTCTCCGGTGAACCCTGCATTTTTCTTCAGGTAACCAACATCCTTCAGGTAAGCCGGGTCTTCTTTTTCGATCTCAGAAAAACGTTTATTGATGTAGTCGAAAATATCCTGAATCGGTTTACTGTCGATTGAACGGTAACGGGATATATACCGCTCTCCCGGTTCCATGTCCAATTTGATGTTTGCAATCCCGGCCCCATCCTGACCTCTGTTGTGCTGTTTTTCCATCATTAAATGGAGCTTGTTCAGACCGTAAAAGGCAGTCCCATACTTGTCAACGTAGAACTGAAGTGGCTTTTTTAAGCGGAGAAGTGCGATACCGCACTCATGTTTGATTGCATCACTCATTACCTATGTAAATGAATTAGAACAGCAAATTTACGGTTTTAATTAAACCGATTAATTCAATTTCATAGTTATTTCTTTCTTCATCCGGAGGCAACCAAAAGCATAAAAATCTGTTTTATCTGAAGAGAGTATGTTAAATACAAGAATTATTGATTGTTTGGTTCTTATAAGCTGCGGTAATTGTTTTAAATTCGTGTACCTTAAATGAGATATTTTCTTACCATAGTGCTTGTTCTGCTGCTGATCGGAAATGCTATTTCGCAAAATATCTGGTTACATCCGAATAAGGGGCAGTGGGATGATGAGATCAAGTATGCCGTAGATCTGAAAAATGGCTACATGTATGTTGATTCAAAAGGATTCACATACTTCCTCCACAATGCGATGCAGCATGAACATGATCATCATCATCAAGGAGGACAGGCAAAAGATATTCAGGCTCAGGTAATAACATCCCACTTTCTCAATTCATCCTGGGGAGGAACTGTTCAAGAAGAAAATCCAAGTTCGTTTTACCGCAATTATTATTTGGGTAATGATTCAGGGAAATGGCGTTCAACGGTCTACAGCATCGCCCGAACGACAATGACGGATTTTTATCCGGGGATAGACATGGTGCTTGATGGGCAGGATGCGAAATTCAAATATTCGTTCATTGTGAAACCAGGAATGGATGCGTCAAAAATTGCCTACCTGATTGATGGTGCTGATGAGATTTATTTGGAAGAAGGATCCTTGCATGTAGTAAATAGATTTGGTGAGATCATTGAAGAGAAGCCAATTGCTTGGACGGAGAAGGATGGTCGAAAAAAGAAAGTCGAAGTTGAATTTGTAGTAAACGGGAGTGAGGTTGCCTTCAATTTTCCTGAAGGTTATGACAATACCGAAACGCTGATCATTGATCCTTACCTTGTTTTTTCAACCTTTTCGGGTTCGACAATGGATAACTGGGGAATGACCGCAACACCGGATCCGGATGGAAATTTGTATGCTGGGGGGATTGTATTCGGTATTACCGGAGTCTATCCAACTACCCCGGGTTCTTTTGACATGACGTATAATGGGGGTAGTTCATATCAATACATATTCGGCTCGTCGACATATAATATGTCAGGTTTTGACGTGGCTCTTTCCAAATTCAATGCGAACGGAACATTGATGGTTTATTCGACCTATCTGGGTGGAGCTGACAACGATGCACCGCATAGCCTTGTTACTGATGAGAACGGGGACCTCTATGTGCTGGGGGTAACCGGCTCAATAAATTTCCCCACTGTAGCCGGTTCATATGATATCACGCACAATGGCGGGCCTTTTGTTGCTGAAAATGAACTGGGATACAATGGGGCAGATATGTATGTTACGCGCTTCAACCCCGCAGGAAATGCCTTGGTAGGATCCACCTTTGTCGGGGGTTCCGGCACAGACGGTATAAACATCGACGATCTGAATTACAATTATGGTGATCCGTTCCGCGGTGAAATAATTGTCAAGGACGGCTTTGTCTATGTGTCCAGTACGTCAAGATCGACAAACTTCCCCACTATTGGTGCGGCGCAGAGTACGCTCAACGGCTTGCAAGATGCGGTTATTTTCAAGATGAACGATGCGCTCAACACGATGTCCTGGTCCACTTATTTCGGAGGGGTAGGCCTTGAGACAGGCAATTCACTGCAATTATCTTCGACAGGGAACGTGTTTGTTGCAGGCGGCTCAAACAGCGGTTCTTTGCCTTTTGCTTCCGGGGAGGATCTGACATTCAATGGAGGCGTGTCCGATGGATATCTGTTGAGGATACAGGGAGCAAGTTCCACCTTCCTTTCAGGCACCTTTATGGGGTTTAATGAATACGATCAGGCATATTTCGTGCAGCTTGATCTGGATGATAACGTCTATGTATACGGGCAGTCTGAAACGGCTTGGCCTCTTACCGCTGGGGTATATGGTAATCCGAATTCGGGGCAGTTTATTCGGAAGTATAATAATTCACTTTCCGCAGTGCTTTGGACAACGATGATCGGTGCAGGATCAGGGAATCCGGAGATCTCACCTACGGCTTTCCTTGTGTCTGACTGTTATGATATATACATCTCAGGATGGGGAGGCACAATCAACAGTGCATACAGTAATCAGGCACAATTTAGTTCTTCCAGCGGATTTCCTGTGACTTTCGATGCCTATCAGTCATCCACAAATGGTTCCAATTTCTATATTGCGGTGCTTGGTCAAAATGCCTCAATCCTGAAATATGCGACTTACATGGGTGGAACCACGAGCAGTTACAATCATGTTGATGGAGGGACAAGCCGATTCGATAAAAGCGGCCGTATCTATCATGCCGTATGCGGAGCTTGTGGAGGAAATGATTTTGGCTTTACCTCAACTCCGGGAGTTTGGTCACCAACCAATCAAAGCACGAACTGTAACCTTGCGGCATTCAAATTCGAGTTGAGTACGATCGAAGCGATCGTGTCTGAACCTCAAACACTGATTTGCCTGCCTGATCCCGTCGTATTCTCAAACAACAGCGCCAATGGGAATTCTTTCTTTTGGGACTTTGGTGATGGGATCACATCGACAGATGTCAATCCTTCACATGTGTATGCCGGCCCGGGAGATTATACGGTAACGTTAGTGGTATCAGATTCCAATGGTTGTTTTACCCCGGATTCTGTTGATTTTCTGGTTCAAATTGGTGATTTTCAAGGTGGAGCAATTCAACCCGGAACCCCTGTTTGTCCCGGAACTCCCTACCAATTAGAGGCATATGGCGGTGCTGAATATGAGTGGTCACCCGCTAATGTGTTGGATGATCCGTTGAGTGCAACCCCTGTCGCTATCGTATATCAAACAACAGAATTCACTGTTGTGATCTCTGATAGTTGTGGTGTTGATACAATAGTGGTTATTGTACCCGTCTTTCAGAATAGCCCGACGGTAAGTAACGATACATCCGTTTGTATTGGTAACAGTGCGTTTTTACAAGCAACAGGAGGAGGAACTTATTCCTGGACACCCGCAACATTCTTAAGTGATCCATCCATTGCCAATCCTGTATCCACACCAAATGTTACTACTGAATACGTTGTCGAGATTATCTCAGTTGATGGCTGTCTGAGTGAGGACTCTGTTACGGTGGCAGTCTTTTATGATCCTCCTATACCCGTTATGCCGGATACGGTAGTCATGTGCAGAGGAAGCTCCGCAGTGATAAATGTTTCTGGAGGTGACAGTTATCAATGGTCACCGAATTATTTCATCAATACGCTCATTGGCCCAAGTGTTGTCGTAAATCCACCGGATGATTATTTGTATTTCTGTAATTTTTTCAATGCCTGCGGATACGCCATTGATAGTGTGTACCTGAATGTTCTCGAGGCACAGGTGAATGCTGGTAATGATACCTCCATTTGTCCCGGTGGTTCAGCCAATATCTGGGCTGAAGGCGCTCTTAGCTATGTTTGGTCTCCTGCAAACAGTTTGAACATATCAAACGGTACTAGTGTGATTGCTACTCCTGATTCAGAGACTGTTTATACTGTAATTGGTACGGATGTGAACGGATGTACAGACAGCGCTGCTGTACTTGTTTCTATTTACCCACAACCTTGGATTGTGACTTCACCGGATGTTTACGCCATTTATGGTGATGTCATTCAATTGTCTGCAAACAGTTCGACTCCGGGTCCATATGTTTGGTCACCGGCAGAATATGTAAGTTGTATTACTTGTCTGACACCAACTGTATCACCGAATCAAAACATGACATTCACAGTAACCTTCAGCGACATAAATGGCTGCACAGCTGCTGATTCAGTGAGTGTGTATTATGATCCGATTATCTATGTACCGAATACCTTCACACCGGATGACAATGAGTTTAATCAAGGTTTCAGAGTGGTCGCAAGTAATATCCGTTCGTTCGAACTCCTGATCTTCAACCGTTGGGGTGAATTGATCTATACATTGAATGACCTGAGTGATTACTGGGATGGCTCGTACAATGGGTTTGTTTGTCAGGATGGGACCTATGTATGGAAATTGACCTATTATGATTTCAAAGACAAGGAATATACCTTGACGGGGCATGTCAATTTGCTCAGATAAAGCATGAAGGGAATCGTTTACATTTTGCTTTTTCTGTTTGCAGGAAATCTGAGTGGGCAGGTTCAATATGGCACAAACAATTACATTGAATATCATCCCGGGGACCTTCCCATCGTGATCTCAGTCCCGCATGGAGGAAGTATGCAACCATCGAGTATTCCGGATAGAACATGTAATTCTCCAACTCTCGTGACGGATGCATATACCATCGAACTGGCTAAACAGATCGATTCGAGTTTATATGATGTGACAGGGTGTCATCCACATATCATTTATTGTAATCTCAAAAGGACAAAACTGGATTGTAATCGGAATCAGGCAGACGGGACATGTGGTGATCCGGCTGCTGAAACTGCTTGGACAGAGTTTCATCAATTCATAGATGTTGCACAAACGGTGGCCCTGGCACAGCATGGAGAAAAGGTCTTTTACGTGGATCTTCATGGCCATGGAAATCCTGTTCAGCGGTTGGAATTGGGCTATTTGTTATATGAAGATGAGCTTGAATTACCGGATAATGTGCTGAACGCTATGACCTATGTAGGATATAGTTCTATCCAACATCTTGTGGCGACGAATATGAATGGGTTAACACATGTTGAATTATTGAGGGGAACGGGCAGCTTAGGAACATTATTCGCAAATAACGGTTTTCCTGCTGTGCCGAGTCAGCAAGATCCCTATCCCGGATTAACAAGTAATTATTTCAGTGGAGGATATAATACGGTCGTACACACTTGTTACCAGCCCGGAAATGTAGTGGACGGTGTGCAGATGGAATGCAATTATAGCGGCGTTCGGGATAGTTATTTGAATCGCAGGTCATTTGGTGCAGCTTTCGCGTCAGTTTTCAATACGTACCTGGAGTTGCATAACAACACTGCTATTTCCTCTAATTGTGGGATGTTAGAACTTGATGAAGATGTCCCCAATGAACAGTCTGTTGGGTTTTTCTATAGTAACGGGCAAGAAACAATTAGTCTTGACCGCTCATATAGTAACACAGAGTTCATTATTATGGATCAGGCCGGATCCAGAGTCTATTCAGGAAAATTGAATGACCAGAAGATCATCGTACTTCCGCGAAACCTGACTTCCGGGTTTTATTTTTTAATACTCGAAAATGATAAATTCAGAAAGCGTTATCGTTTCTGTATTTTTAACTGAGAATTTTTTGCGTAATTAAATAAATCGCTCGTCTGATTCCATAACGTGCCCACAGGCATCACACGTTCTCATCTCTTCTGAGGTGTAGAATTCCTTAAAACGCGGAAGAAAATCATCTTCGATATTATTCAAGGGGAATCTGTATTCTTTCAGTTTATGGTTGCACTTATCACAGAACCACATCAGCCCGTCAATGAGATCAGTTCCTTTTCGCACTTTTTCGATCACCAAACCAACAGTGTTCGATCCCCTCATGGGTGAATGAGGAACATTGCCCGGTAAAAGGAACATATCGCCTTCACGGATCTCAATATCTTTCGCTTTTCCGTCCTCCTGAATTCGCACTGTAATATCACCTTCGAGTTGGTAAAAAAGCTCTTCACTTTCATTGTAATGGTAATCCTTGCGGGCATTTGGGCCACCCACGATCATCACGATAAAATCACCGGCTTCTAAATAGAGGTTCTTATTGGATACAGGAGGCTTCAACAGATCGCGGTTCTCATCGATCCATTTTTGAAGATTAAAAGGAGCTTTCATAGAAAGTGAATTTTGTGTAAAGATAGAAAGACTCTTTATTCTTGAGAATCCTATTACACAATAAAACCAACAAACCGAAAAAAAAGGGAGACTTTCGCCTCCCTCCAATTATTGAATGTACTGCGGTTATTCTTTGATAACCCTGAATGATCTGTTAGTTGATCCGTTTGAGATCGTAACAATGTATAAGCCGTTCATTGTGTCAGACAGATCGAGTATCGTAAGCTCTGATACTTCCGCTCCATTCTCTGATTGTGCTACGATCCTTCCATTCAGGTCGCTAACGACATAATTGAATGTGATCCCCGAATTATTCGAAATATGGAAAATCCCGCTGGAAGGATTCGGATAGATATCCATCGCGTTGAGCTGGGCATCCTCAATTCCTGCTGTGCAATCCTGCACGTTCACTACGATGTTTGCTGTGTCGTCCGGGCAAACGCCATTACTTGCGATGTAATCATAGTTAAATTGGCCGGGGATAGAACTAACAGTTGTGGTGAAACCCGGTAATGCCTGGTTGGTTGGACTGTACCAAGTGCCTCCCAAGTCTACGTTTCCGCTTAATCCACTTAAAAGATTCACAAATTCTCCCTTACATGCATTGATCGTTCCGTCATTTCCTGCACTCGATGGACCAAAGACTTGGATCTGCGATATGGATGTATCGGACAAACATCCGTTCTCTACAACATATTCGAAGTCGAAAGTGATGAAACCAACACCGGCTGTATTAAAGGTGTTACCACTCAATCCAAAGGTTGGAATTGTTTCGTACCAGGTGCCCCCCGCATCATATCCGGTAATGCCGTCATACAAGTCAACGACATCTCCTGAACAAACATCAACCACTCCATTTTCAGCTCCTGCGGATATACTCAGTGGAGAGATCGCTATAGAAAAAGCACCGCTTGCAAATGTGCTGCCGGAATCAAACACCAGGTAATAGGTTGTGCCGGGAGTCAGCCCACAAACAGTGAACTCAGGAGCGCTGGAGGAGAAGTCCATTGCATTGTCATTTGCGCCAACTAGAATAAAATTTGAGAAACTTGAGCAATTCGGAGCTTCATAAACAGCCACCTGTCCATCAAAAGGTACATCCGTGCATGAAATACTCACATTTCCTTCTGCTGGTGCGATAAAAGTGAACCATGTTGTGAAACTCATTGTTGAATTACCCCAACCATCCAATGTGTTAAAGCCCGTTCCGGGAGGTGCAATCATTGTTTCACCAGGTTCTATTCCCGCACCGCCGTTGTTAAAGTTACCAACTGTGCCGTTAACTGGAAGTGCGATAGCGTTACAGACATCGTCATTTGCAGGTGGAGTGATACAGGAAATAGATGCTTCCCATCCGGAATAGACAACTGAAAAGTCTGAACTGAAAACAAAGGTCAAACTGCCATCAACAGCAGATGATGTTATGGATCCCGGATTTGTAGCAAATGTTCCCATTAGCGGTGAAGCGATACTATTTCCGTTGTACACAGTTATATCATCGCAACACGATTCCAGATTGAAAGCATTAAACGTAACTTGCAGAAGTGAGCCTGGTGTAGACGGATAAATGGTCATAGTATAATTCTCACTGTTCATGTAGTTGCCTGCAGAACCACCACTATCAAAAAAGGTGCCCCCACAGGTGGTTGCTGAACCATTTGCCATGATCACACACGAACCCATATCTACCATCACAGATGTTGATATATCAGGGATTCCTGCTGAACAGGTAACGATACATTGGTAGTAAGTCAGAACCGTTTGAGAAGTTTGAAGTGTTGCGCCTGTCGCACCCGGGATATCCGTGAAATTGATATTATTAGAGGATGTTTGCCATTGATACGACAATCCTGATCCTGTCGTAGAACCATTCAATGACAGGGTGAATGTTTGCCCCGGACATGCAACGCCAACGGATGATACCGCAGTTCCTGAATTAACCGGGTTGGAACATGGACCTGCAGGACCAAAATTTGTAACAGTCGTGGTATGGCAGTTGGAGTCAGTCGAACAGCCTGTTCCATTCCATTGTACGTTGTACGTTCCATTTGCAGGCGGGGTGAAAGAAAGGGGAGCCGGTCCATATGCAACAGCCGTCATTGAGCCATCAAAAACGGTCACATATCCTCCTCCAACAATATCCAGAATGTAAACACTGGAAGATACAAATCCTGTTACCGGGGAGTATTCACCATAAAAATTACAGGTAGAGATGGTAATAGTAGTACCTGCGGTTGTTGGAGCTGCCCCACCACCGAATGGACTGTTATTAAAGGTACATTGAGCCATGCTCAAGGAAGAGATACCTATAACCATGAAAAGGGACTGTAGAAATTTTATCATTGGAAATGTTTTTTGCTAAAATAGATAATTATCGGGCCTTTTGCAAAAAGGCTACTCAAATTTTATAAATGAATGAAGTTAGAAAGTTCGGTCACTTTCATCGGAAAGAAATAGGGAATTATTAAGTAGATTTGCCCCTGACAAAATTTAAGATTATGCAATTAGATCTGACCGGAAGAACAGCTTTGGTTTGTGGAAGTACACAAGGAATCGGAAAGGCAGCAGCTATTGAACTTGCGAAGCTTGGTTCAAATGTCGTAATGCTTGCAAGGAATGAGGAGAAATTGAAGGAAGCCGGAAAGGATCTGGATGTATCCAATGGTCAGAGGCATTTTTATTTGGTCGCTGATTTTTCTAAACCGT
Source organism: Flavobacteriia bacterium (assembly GCA_046301895.1). Lineage (GTDB taxonomy): Bacteria > Bacteroidota > Bacteroidia > Flavobacteriales_D > Crocinitomicaceae > M0103. The sequence continues at coordinate 79,462 of JBKCJG010000048.1, read as the reverse complement.
CTGAGCTCAAAAAGGTTATCAAAGATTTCATCGAAAACGGTCATAAAATCCATGTCCTGATCAATAATTCCGGCGGTCCGAAAGGCGGAGCCATCAAGGATGCTGATCCAGATGAATTCCTGCTTGCATTCAATCAGCATTTGATCTGTAATCATATTCTTGTTCAGGCGATCTATCCTGTAATGGTCGCTGAAGGCTATGGACGGATAATCAATGTGATCTCAACATCGGTTAAGCAACCGCTTCCTAATCTTGGTGTATCGAATACAATACGCGGTGCGGTTGCGAACTGGAGTAAAACGCTTGCGAATGAACTGGGCGGATTTGGGATTACGGTCAACAATGTACTTCCGGGAGCAACAAATACCGCGCGACTGCAGAGTATAGCTCAGATCAAAGCCGATCAGTACAATGAAACAATCGATGATGTTTTAGCTGAAATGGCATCTGAAACGCCAATGAAAAGGATTGCTCAGCCGGAAGAGATCGCATCGGTCATTGCATTCCTGGCATCGCCTGCTGCCTCTTACATTAACGGGATCAATGTCCCTGTTGATGGCGGCAGAACAAAATCCCTGTGATTGGATCAACGGATCACATTGACATGGCCCGTAATGGTGAATTCTCTTCCTGAGTTCGTGAAGTACTTGATCTTCCAGACATATGTTCCATCCTGGCATGGTGCATTCTTGTATTTTCCATCCCATTCAAAGTTCTGATCTTCCGAGGTAAAAACGGTTTCCCCCCATCTGTTGAATATCCGGATCTGAAGTGATCGAATGCCAACTGTACTGGCTTGGAAAGTGTTGTTGAAGCGCAATCCATCGGGAGTGAAAGTGTTCGGAACATAGATATAATAGGCCTCCTCAATACTGATTGGTTTGGAAATTGTATCTGTACATCCTTTATCATCTGTTGCGATAAGGGTTATCATATAGTTTCCGGGTTCATTATAGAGGTTGTTAGGATGAACTTCATTTGACAAGTTACCGTCACCAAAAGACCACTCATAGGAAATCGCATTGCTGCTTGTATTCTGAAATGTGATGGGAAGATCGTCAAACAAAGTTGCGCTCGAGATCAGAAAATCAGCCGTAGGACGAACGACTTCTATCAGTGTAGTGCCATTCACCGTAAATGTTTGGCACTCGTCAGAGACGATCACCTGATAGGAGGTTGTTTCGGAAGGCTGCACCCAAATCGATGAAGTTGTTTCTCCAGTCGCCGGCCATAAGTAGTAATATTGACCGAATCCCCCTGTTGCAACGGCACTAATTTCTACACTGTCTCCGGGGCAGATCTCAATTTCCGGACTTGGCGCCAACGTCAGCGGTGGGCTTGTAATGGTATAAAGAATGGTAGCTGACTGCTGAACACCACACTGGTCCGTTACAACTACCGTGTAAGTGGTTGTTGTGTTCGGTGTCACGATCTGCGTGCTTTGATTCCCGAGACTTTGACCCTGATCCGAAGACCAGTCATAGGTATAGCCACCTGCACCGCCGGTAACATTTGTTTCCAATTGAGATGGAATGTATGGACAGATCTCTGTGATATCTGCAGACTCATTGATCACGATAGGTGTGAATTGAGGGACTGTAACAATCCCGGAACCGGTTGCTGTTTCATTCAGGCAATTGTCCGTAACAGATACAGTAAAAGTTTGAGTGCTCGTTGGAGATACACTGATAGAGGAGGTTGTCGCACCGGTATTCCAGGTGTAGGTGTATGGTCCAACTCCCCCGGTGGCAACTGCAATCAATTGTGCATTTTCCCCGGGGCACGTAATATTTGAACTTTGAACAGTAACGTTGACTGGCTGAACATCCGCAATACCGAGTTGAACAACAATTGGATTGACGTTCCCGCAAGCGTCGGTAATAAGGAACTCGAGAACAATGGTTTCCTGACCTTCAGTCAAAAGATCTGCGAAAGCATCCAGACTGAATTGCAAATTAGATTGTCCGGGTGCAAATGTCACCGAATTTGGGATGTCCGTGTAATCGACTCCTTCAAGAGCCGTTCCGGACACAGTGATCGGGATGGTCAATGCTGTATTCAGGTTGTTTCCGCGTTCCAGATTTACGGTTGCAGAAACGCATCCTTCTGCCATTAACGAAGGGTCGGAAAATGCTTCTTCCGAAAGGTCATAGGTCACTTCAATTGGTGTATTGGATGAAAGACTATTTGCCTCAAGGAAGATACCAGAGTCATAGATTCCATCACCTACATCGGCGATTGCCAGGATAAGATGGTAGGTCTTTCCACATTCTACACGTGATACGGCAGTTAAAACATCCGTAAAGCCATCATACTGGATGTAATTTGGCGAGCTGTTATATGGAGCATTTGTGCCATCCCCATTATTATTGTAGAACGAAGAATTCGTGATCTGATTTACATTATTTATCGAAACAATGGATCCTGAAGGAAGTCTCGCAATATTTTGGATTCCGGTAATACCGGGTCCGGATATAAAGAATCCGAAGACATCGTTGTAGGAGGAATTGTTCGGCGGTGCGAATTCGGGATATTCTTCAGAACCGAAGATATATCTGAACCGAACGGTATCTGAGTATGGGATGAAATCAAACTCCAATACGGCAGCATTGAATGTTTGAGTACCACCCAGTATACCCGTCAGAATTGCCGATCCTCCGGCACCATTATCAACCCCGGCATTAGTAAGGTTATTAGGACCTTGAGGACCTGCTCCGTTGTTAAAAACTGTTCCGGTAGTCATTACTATTCCACTTCCGATACCGAGATTGGAGCCTGTGTAATTAAATTCAGAGATCGCGCTTGGAGTGCCATTGTAAAGGATGTTAGACACAGTGACTCCTGGACCCAAAAGGACATTTTGAACCAGGGACGCCGGCGAAGATCCGGGTGTGGTAATCAACTGTCCGAAAAGCTTCATGTGACAGATGATGAATATGGTGAATATACTGAGTGCGGTCCTCATATGCTATCAGACGTAAAGATATGCTGTACGTTGTCGAATTAAAGCAACTTTTACACCATAATGTTTACAATTTAATCATTATTAACGACAATTCACACGGCATTGTTGCATGATCGGCTAAAAATCGGCAGATTTGTCGGTATGAACAGAATGAAATCTCTGATCCGGCAATTAAGGCAAACAGTGAAATATTCTGCTTCCGACCCTTCGAACTTTAGCGAGTTTTGGAGCTTTCAGGCAACCGGGATTCAGTTAATTTCTCTGATTACTGTTTTTATACTGGTGATCGGTTTACTGTTCTCCTTTTTGATCAATAGAAGTCCGTTTTCTTCATACATCACGAAGAATGATGTATCGATCGAAAGAAAGAAACTCGAGCAGCAGGATAGGCAATTATCCAACTTGAAAAAGAAAGTTCAGGATCAGGAGTCCTACATTTCCAGCATCAAAAGGATCCTGTCGGGAGAAGTGATCGTTGATTCATTGGATGAGTCTGTACCGGATGTCACACAGATTACTGCCCAGGATATCATAACGGATCCAACGGAGAATGAAACCGCAATTTCTGAAAAAGTGAAAGACGATCTGCGAACAACAAACAAGAGGAAGAGGGTAACGGATATTCCGTATTTTGCTACTCCGGTCAAAGGGGTGATAAGCCAGAAATTCGATCTTACGGCTCACCCGGCTATTGATATTGTTACTTCAAAGGACAGAAATATCCTGGCTTGTTTATCGGGTACTGTTATCTATTCCGGATTCAACCAAAAGGACGGATTTGTGATGATTATCGACCATGCCAATGGCTACGTTTCTGTTTATAAACACGCCAAAACTGTGCTAAAAAATGCTGGAGCCAAGGTGCAGATGAACGATCCTATCGCAATAGTCGGCAACTCGGGAGAGAATTCAACCGGGCCACATCTGCATTTTGAATTATGGTATTATCAGAGTGTTGTGAATCCCCAAGACTATATGAACTTCAAGAATTAATCCTTGATTCCCTGAAGAGAGCAGAGGTTGTAATAAGTCCCCTTCCTTGCCATTAATTCTGCGTGGGTGCCCCTTTCTTTGATCAAACCTTTTGACAGCACTACGATTTCGTCTGCATTCAAAATTGTACTCAACCGGTGTGCGATGATGATCGATGTGCGGTCTTTCATCAGATGCTCCAAGGCATCCTGGACGATCTTTTCTGATTCGGTATCCAGCGCTGATGTCGCTTCATCAAGGATCAGGATAGTGGGATTCTTCAGAATGGCTCTTGCGATGTTCAGTCGCTGTTTTTGTCCGCCGGATAATTTATTCCCACGTTCGCCGATCACGGTATCATAGCCATTTTCCAGTTGCATTATGAAGTCATGGGCATTTGCGATCCTGGCCGCTTCTTCGATCTCAGGAATGGTAGCACCCGGCATTCCGAATGCAATATTCTCTTTTACGGAAGTATTGAAGAGTATTGATTCCTGTGAAACAATTCCGATGTGATCGCGCAGATCTGTCAGCGAACAATCCGTGATCGGAATACCGTCAAAATAGATCGTTCCTTCCGTGACATCATAAAATCGCGGCAACAGATCTCCCAAAGTCGATTTACCACTTCCGGATTCTCCCACAAGAGCAATGGTTTTTCCTTTTGGAATTGTCAAGTCGATATTTTGAAGGATATAATCATCTTTGTATTTGAACGATACATTTGCATACCGAACGCCGGTCTTCAGTTCCGGCAGTTTAACAGGATTTGGAATTTCAAATATTCGTTCGTCGGCATCCAGAACTTCATTGATCCTGTCAAGTGAGGCCTTTGCCTTGTTGATGTAGGTGATGTTGGAAGTGATCCCTTGAATTGGCCTGAGTAGTTGGGAAAATACGATCACAAATGTGATGAATACTTCACCTGTAAGCGTTTGCTGTGCACTGTCATCAAGGATCATTACCCCCCCAAACCACACGAGGCACATCATAACTCCGGCACCAAGTGTCTCGTTCAGGATAGGTGACAAGTCCTTTTTCCTGAATGTCTTGGTAATTAGTTTTTGATGGATCAAATTAACCTTTTGAAATGAACGATAAACCTGACCGACACCATTAAAAGCTTTGATGATGCGGATCCCTCCGAGCCCTTCCTCAATCGAGGAATACAACAGCCCCATTTGTTCTTGGCCGGCTTTTGCTGTTCTCTTAAGGCTTTTACCGATGCGGGAAATAACAAATGCTGAAACCGGTAGCAGCACGAATGAAATTACGGTTAACTGAGGACTCAGGTAGATCAAGGTGCCAACATTGATAAGGATCGCGATAGGCTCCCTGTAAATGATTTCAAGAATACTCACAACGGCAATTTCTATCTCACCAACATCACTGTTCATGCGGGACATAAGATCTCCCTTGCGCTCATCGGAATGATAAGATAATGGTAAGGTAAGTGCTTTGAGGAATAACTTATTCCGAATATCCCGAACGACAGCCATTCTTAATTCAGATTGATGCCAAACTGCCCCGTATCGGAATAGGTTTTTCAGAAAAAAGGCCACAAAAACGGAAATGCAAACGAACAGAAGGGCATCTTTCGGGTCTTCATTGACCATTTTTTGCATGAAATAATTGTAATAATCCTTTGAATAACCGAGAAGATCGAAAAGGCCACCGTCCCATTCGGGTTGTTTGAGGTCAGGCACCTCCTGAGAAGGTTTAAAGATCAGTTGAAGAAAAGGAATGAAAAGAACAAGGGAAAGAAGGTTGAAAATAACGAACATCAGGTTGCAAAAGATGACCATGAACGCTCTTCCTTTGTAAAAAAACGTATAGCGGTAGATCTCCAGGATATCCTTCATGGCAACAAAGATAAGTTTTTGTTTTCCTAAGTTTTCAAACCCGCGAGAACAATTGTTACTTTTGCAGTATGAGTTCTATCAGACAAAACAAGATCGAAGGAGTGATTCAGGAAGAATTGTCAATGTTCTTTCAACGGAATGCCCGTGAGATCTGCCTTGGTGCAATGGTAAGTGTTACCGCAGTGAGGGTAACTTCAGATCTGTCTTTGGCACGTTGTTACCTGAGTATCTTCGCCGGACCTGATAAAAAAGAAGTGCTTGATCACATCAAGGTTCACAGTGGCAGGATCCGAGGAGAGGTCGGAAAACGTCTCAAGAACATGCGAAAAATCCCTGAACTGGTTTTCTTCGTTGATGACTCCCTAGATTATGCGATGGAGATCGATAAGTTATTGAAAAACAAATAATTTGTTATCAACGTTTCTCTCTACATAGCGAGAAGATACCTTTCTGCAAAACGAAAGAAGAATGTGATCAATCTGATCACACGTATTTCGGTAATCGGCATTGCTGTCATTACTGCGTCACTCATCGTTTTACTTTCTGCATTCAATGGTATCGAATCGATGATCGAAAAGCTCTACTCGGACTTTGACACCGATATTACCGTGCGATCGGAGCTGGGAAAGACTTTTCCGGAAAGCCAGGTAGATTTTAATGAGTTAGGATCAACCCGAGGTGTTTTAAATGTATGCAGAGCTGTTGAAGAGGTTGTAGTGATAAAGCATGAGAAAAAATGGGTAAATGCCGGATTGGTCGGTGTTGACTCTTCCTTTCTGGACATATCTCGAATGAAGGACCACATGGTTGATGGCAGACCAGTTTTAACAGAAGGAGATAGAAGTTTTGGACTTATTGGAGCCACACTTCTTGATAAATTGGGCGGGTATATTCCGGAGCGAGCGGGTAACGAGCAAGTGATCCTGTATGCCCCGAAAAGGGATTCAAAAGTAAGACTCGGTTCAAATCCGTTCAAAACAGAATTGATCGATATTTCGGGCAGAGTGAATTTCAACAGAGAGGTAAATGCTGAAAAAATTGTTCTTCCACTTGAAAAAGCGCGGCAGCTGTTAAACTATGGTCTTGATATCACTGCGATATATGTCGATGTTTCCGCTGATCATTCGAATGATGAAGTGAAAGCAGAAATTCGGCAATTATTGGGAAAAGACTTTGAGGTTCGAACCAACTATGAAAAGAACGAATTGATCTATAAGACCAGTAAATCTGAAAAAGTGATCGTTCTCATCATTTTGTTGTTCATTTTTATATTGGCAGCTTTCAACCTGATCGCATCGTTGACAATGTTGTTCGTAGAGAAAAAAGACAACGTTCAAACGATGATCGCATTCGGAGCGGATCGTAAAACGGTATTTAATATTTTCTTTTTGGAGGGAATACTTATCTCCGGTAAGGGAATTCTGATCGGCTTAATACTTGGTTATGGCATCTGCCTGATACAATTGAAATCTGCCTTGCTCACAATGCCAAATTCAGGAGGCGAGCCCTTCCCAATTGATATCTCCTTTAACGACGGTCTTTTGATTGTATTTCTGGTGGCTACTTTAAGCTTTCTTTTCTCCTATTTTCCTGTACGTTTCTTGCTTCGAAGGAATTTTGGGCACCTCCGTTTTTAGGGAGGTTTTCGATTGTTGAAATATTTGAAAAAAATAAGTTTTTCGAATGCCATTATATAATATAAATGGTATATCTTTGCGCCCAAATTCAGAGCTTTAATTAGTAGTTCTGAGGATAATTAACTTTTTAAAAGGCACTAAAATGTCGGGAATTAAAGGAAATATCTCACAGGTGATCGGACCTGTAGTTGACGTAAGCTTCGAAAAAGGTGTGGCTCTGCCAAACATCTACGATGCATTGGAAGTAAGAAAATCAGATGGAACACGAGTTATTCTTGAAGTTCAGTCTCATGTCGGCGAAAATGCCGTGAGAACGATCTCCATGGACTCAACGGATGGATTCCGCCGTGGAATGGATGTTGTTTCAACAGGCAGTGCGATCAAAATGCCTACTGGTGATCAGATCAAAGGAAGATTATTCAACGTAGTTGGTGAAGCAATTGACGGTATCAACCAGGTTGATAACTCAAATGGTCTCCCAATTCACCGGGAAGCTCCGAAGTTCGATCAGTTGTCAACTGCGACAGAAGTACTCTTTACAGGGATCAAAGTGATCGACTTGATTGAACCATACGCAAAAGGAGGTAAGATTGGTCTTTTTGGTGGTGCAGGTGTAGGTAAAACAGTTTTGATTCAGGAATTGATCAACAACATCGCAAAAGGACACGGAGGACTCTCGGTTTTTGCAGGTGTTGGTGAGCGCACACGTGAAGGGAATGACCTTCTGCGTGAAATGCTTGAGTCAGGGATTATCCGCTATGGAAAGGATTTCATGCACTCGATGGAAGAGGGTGGTTGGGACCTTACAAAGATTGATCTTGATGAAATGAAGGAGTCTAAGGCGACTTTCGTTTTTGGTCAGATGAACGAGCCTCCAGGGGCACGTGCACGTGTGGCTCTTTCAGGTTTGACGATGGCAGAATATTACCGTGATGGTGAAGGAGATGGACAAGGAAAGGATATTCTTTTCTTCGTCGATAATATCTTCCGATTCACGCAGGCTGGTTCTGAGGTGTCAGCACTTCTTGGACGTATGCCTTCAGCGGTAGGATACCAGCCTACATTGGCAACAGAGATGGGTGCGATGCAGGAAAGGATTACGTCTACGAAGAACGGATCAATTACTTCAGTACAAGCGGTCTATGTGCCTGCGGATGACTTGACAGACCCGGCTCCGGCAAATACATTTGCTCACTTGGATGCGACAACAGTATTGTCGCGTAAGATTGCGGAACTTGGTATCTATCCGGCTGTGGATCCATTGGATTCTACTTCTCGTATCCTTACACCCGAAATTGTTGGAGAAGAGCATTACAACTGCGCTCAGCGTGTGAAGATCACGCTTCAGCGATACAAGGAACTGCAGGATATCATTGCGATCCTTGGAATGGATGAACTTTCTGAAGAGGATAAGCTTGTCGTGCACAGAGCACGTCGTGTTCAGCGTTTCCTTTCTCAGCCATTCCATGTGGCTGAGCAGTTTACAGGTATCCCGGGAGTTTTGGTGGATATTCAGGACACGATCAAGGCATTTAATGACATTCTTGACGGGAAGTATGACAAATACCCGGAGGCAGCTTTCAACCTTAAAGGAGGAATTGAAGATGTGGTTGCTGCTGGAGAAAAAATGCTTGCTGAGGCGTAATTCTGTATCAACCTAATAGCTTAAAAATGCTTCTAGAAATAATAACGCCCGAATCAGAGATCTTTAAAGGAGAGGTAGAAGCTGTTCAGCTTCCTGGATTGGATGGATCTTTTCAGGTACTGAAGGGACATGCTCCGATCATCTCCGGACTGAGCAAGGGTGAGGTGAAGATAGATCTTCTTGCTCCTTTCGAACGAACTGAGAAATCAAGCAATTTGATCATCGATGATAAATCAAGCGCGAAAGTAATTCGTGTTGCCATAAAAGGCGGGGTAATAGAATTACTCAATGACAAAATTGTTGTCCTTGCAGAATAATAGAATACAATAACCGGAAAGAGGGATTTGGCGCGCCATTTCCCTCTTTTTTGTTAAGGTACGTTAAACTCGGAAAAGATAGACTTGGTGTAAGATAGTTTGTTTATTTTCGTTACTTATACAAATTTCAGAATGGATTACCTTTCTAAAATAGATCTTGCCAGAACACCGAAACACATTGCGATCATTATGGATGGTAATGGGAGATGGGCCAAAAAACAGGGGCACATGCGGTTGTATGGTCATAATTTTGGAGTGGAGTCCGTTAGAGAAACCCTAAAGGCCGCGAAAGAACTCAAGGTCAAGAATCTTACCCTGTATGCATTTTCCACTGAGAATTGGAACAGGCCAAAAGAAGAGGTCGATGGATTGATGGACCTTTTGGTGCGATCTCTTTCAAACGAGATCAGAGAATTATCGGATAGTGGCGTTCGACTGATGGCAATAGGTGATATTGAAGGGTTGCCGTCTGCATGCAGAGAAGAGCTGCAAGAATCGATTGAGCTGACCAAAAACAATACTGAAATCAATTTGATCCTCGCTTTGAATTACAGTGCTCGCTGGGAAATGATCCAGGCTGTGAAAAAGATATCAGAACTGGTCAGTAATGAAAGGTTGGATGCCAATGCGATCACAAATGATACGATTAGTTCATATTTAAGTACTGCAGGCATTCCGGATCCTGAATTATTGATCAGAACAAGTGGGGAACATCGTGTCAGTAATTTTTTGCTGTGGCAGATCGCATACACTGAATTTCATTTTACCGATGTTCTATGGCCCGATTTTAAACGCGAAGATCTTTACAAAGCCGTCCTGGACTATCAGTCGAGAGAGCGGCGCTTTGGCATGGTCTCTGAACAATTAACCTAACTATTGATGATACTTAAAAGAAGTTTATTCCTGATACTTTGCATGTTGTCTGTATACGCGTATGGACAGCTGGATAGTTTAACAGGACCATTTTCTGTGGGTGATCTGGAGATCAGTTACAAGAATCCAAAAAAGTACGAGTTAGGACCCATTCGCGTTGAAGGAGCAGATAATTTTGACCATCAGGCGATCAAGCTCATTGCAGGATTAAGACAAGGACAAACGATCTCAATTCCGGGAGATCAGATTACAAAAGCCATCAAGAATCTTTGGAAAGAAGGTCTTTTTTCTGATGTTGAGATCTTTGCGGAAAAGGAAGTGGCAGGAGTTATCTATCTCACCATTCAGGTGACTCCCCGTCCAAAATTGTCACGATTTAGGTTTAAAGGAATCAATAAACGAGACGCCGATAATGTTCGGGAAGAGATCGCACTTTACTCCGGGAAAACGATCACAGAAAATCTTGTTTATCAAACGGAAAGTAAGATCAGAGGATATTTCAGAGAGAAAGGATTCTACTCTGTGAACGTAACCATCAACAGGGTAGTTGATACCTTAATGAACAATTCCGAGGTATTCTTGATCGATGTGAACAAAGGGGAAAGAGTAGGAATTAAGGAGATAAAAATAAGCGGGGCATCAAGTGTTCCGGAATGGAAGCTACGCATGGCAATGAAAGATACCAAAGAGAAAAAGCTTTGGAGGTTCTTCAAACGGTCCAAATACACTGAAAGCTCTTATGAAAAAGACAAGATCGCGATGTTGGGCAAGTTTAATGCAGTCGGTTTGAGGGATGCCAATATTAAGTTCGACACTGTTTTCATGCTGGATCAAAAGAATTTGATCATCGATATAACCGTTGAAGAAGGAGGAAAATATTTCTTTGGGGACATCGAGTGGATAGGGAACACGAAATTCAGGTCAACATATCTGGATACTGTGTTGGGTATAAAGAGGGGAGCTATCTACAACAAGGAATTGCTGGATACACGATTGAATATGAGTCAGGATGGTCGCGATATCTCATCTTTGTATATGGATCGGGGTTATTTGTTTTTTCAGGTGATACCCGTAGAAACCAATGTAGAGAACAATTTCATCAATTACCAGATGCGTATCATTGAAGGAAAGGAAGCGCGAGTCAAAAGGATTATTATTACCGGAAATACGAAAACAAATGATTACGTGATCCGCCGTGAGATTCGAACCAAACCGGGTGATCTGTTCAACAGGAATGATATTATACGGACACAGCGGGAATTGGCTCAGCTGGGTTTCTTCAATGAGCAGGCATTTCAGGTGAATCCGATCCCGAATCCTGCGGATGGAACGGTAGATATTGAATATGTGGTCGAAGAGAAATCATCCGATCAGATCGAATTATCAGGTGGATATGGAGGTGCAGGGCCTACCGGTAATGGCCGTATAATTGGTACACTTGGTCTTACGTTCAATAATTTTTCGACCAGAAATATCTTCAAAAAGGGAGCATGGACACCTCTTCCCGGAGGAGACGGGCAACGCTTGTCGATTCGGGCACAGACAAATGGACGTTTTTATCAGGGATATAATTTCTCTTTCACCGAGCCGTGGTTGGGCGGTAAGAAACCGAACTCACTGTCCTACTGGATCAATCACACCGCACTTGGAAATGGATACCTTCCGTCAAATGATCTTTACCAGGGTATCGCGATCACGGGTACCGGATTAGGACTGGGAAGAAGAAAAAAATGGCCGGATGACTATTTTACGGCATACTATGAGTTGAGCTACCAGTATTATGATGTTGTGGATGATGGACGGTTTCCGATCTTCAAGAACGGATATGCTAACGATATTGCTCTGAAGTATGTCCTTCAAAGAAGCTCTGTCAGTGCTCCGATCTATCCGCAAAGTGGATCGAATATCACATTTACGGCTAAAAGTTCATTGCCCTACTCCTTGTTTGAGCAAGAGCAGGATTTTTCAAATGCAACGGCTCAGGAACGCTATAAATACCTGGAATATTTTAAGTTGAAACTGACTGGAGAATGGTTCTTCCCTCTGACTTCCGACAAGAAACTGGTCTTGATGCCCCGTTTTGGTTTCGCGTTCATGGGTGCATACAATCAATCAAAAGGGATCACACCATTTGATCGGTTTTCTTTGGGTGGATCAGGTCTTTCGGGTGTAAATCAGCTTGGTGGGCGGGAGATTATTGCGTTAAGGGGGTATGAAGACAATTCAGTATCTTCCCTTTCCGGTGATCCAATCATTGCGAAGTATACGATGGAATTGCGCTATCCGATCTCGTTGAATCCCTCTGCCACTTTTTACGCCTTGGCTTTCGTTGAGGCAGGAAATACCTTCCCTTCGATTCGGAAATTTAATCCATTCAATGTCAAAAGAACGGCTGGTATAGGTATTCGTGTTTTCTTGCCGATGTTCGGAATGCTGGGACTTGATTATGGTCTTGGCTTTGACAAGTTGGATTATTGGTCGAATTCTTACGGTGGTGCGTCAGACGATTCCATCAATGAAAAAGGGTTTTATCCCAAGTTGAGTTTTACGATAGGGATGAATCTGGGGGAACTTTAATGATCGTTCAACACAATAAAATGATTAATTTGGTCGTTCGGCTTCAAAAATTGTCTATGAAAAAGCTACTGTTCGCATTCATTTTTATCTTTGGCACAGCGTTTGCCTTTGGCCAGAAGTACGCGTATATTGACTCTGATTACATTTTGGAAAACGTTCCGGAGTACAAAGAGGCAAAAGAAAAACTGGATAAGCTGGCAGATCGCTGGACAAAGGAGATCGAAGATCGTTACGAAGTGTTGAAAACAAAAAAAGACAATTTCGCACGTGAAGAGGTTCTTCTCCCTGCTGAAGAAAGAACAAAACGAAAAGAAGAGATCACCAAACTCGAAACAGAGGCAATGCAGATGCAAACAATGCGCTTTGGTGTGAGTGGAGACTACTTTCAGAAACGCCAGGAATTGATTAAACCGATTCAGGATCGTGTTTATGATTCCATGCAGAAAGTGGCATCTAAACGGAACTACAGTTTTGTTTTTGATAAGGCAAATCAGAGTAACCTGGTTTATGCAGACAGTAAATACGATATCAGTGATGAAGTATTAAAAGAAATGGGTATCACTGGTAAATAATTAATAAACACAAAAAAGCAAAAATGAAAAAGTTGTTATTGGCCTTCGCGGTTATGTTAAGTGTAGGATCTGCCTTGGCTCAGTCAAAAGTTGCACATGTGAATTCTCAGAAGTTATTGGATACTTTGCCTTCGCGCAAATCCGCTCTCGAGAAATTGAAAGAGTTTGAAGCAAATGGCATCAAGGAGTTACAGGAAATGGAGGCGGATCTGAATGCTGCATATGCAAAATATGAGAAGGAGCGTCCGAATATGTCACCGATGCTAATCAAGATCGAAGAGGAAAAGTTGATGAAAAAGCAACAGAACCTGCAGGATCGTGAGCAGTCACTGAACCAGGAAATGCAGATCTATTCGCAAGAATTGAACAAGCCAATTTTGGAGCGCGTTCAAAAGGCAGTTGAGATCGTTTCCGATCGTAAAAAACTGAATTATGTCATTGACGAAACAGTCACCCTTTATTTCAAGGGAGGAACAGATATTACCCAAGAGGTTATTGTCGAATTGTTGAGGCTGGATGCTGAGGCAATGAAGAAATAAATGAAATGAAGTTCATGAAAGGGTGGTCAGTTTTGATCACCCTTTTTTTGTAGCTTTGGGTCAATGAACAAGAAAGTTCCGATCGGCGTTTTTGATTCCGGATACGGTGGTCTTACCGTACTTAAAGAGATCGTTAAGCGATTACCGCAATACGATTATATCTACCTTGGAGATAATGCCAGAGCACCATACGGAAACAGATCCTATGATGTCGTTTATCAATATACCCTGGAGGCTGTCCATGAACTTTTCTCAAGAGGCTGTGAACTTGTAATTCTTGCATGTAATACGGCTTCGGCTAAAGCGCTCCGAAGTATCCAGCAAAATGATCTGCCCGGAATGGATTCCACGAAAAGAGTTTTGGGCGTAATTCGTCCAAGTACAGAAGTGATCGGGGATCTGACAAGCTCAGGACATGTGGGAATTCTGGGAACGGAAGGCACCGTTAAATCAGAGTCATATATCCTTGAATTGGCGAAATATGCGCCTTCCGTTAAGGTTGTTCAGCACGCGTGTCCGATGTGGGTGCCCCTGATCGAAAATGATAGACATGAATCAGAGGCCGGACGAAGGTTTATCGAAGAGGATGTCAATGCTCTAATGGCAAAGGATAGCGACATAGATGTAATTGTTTTGGCTTGCACGCATTATCCGATCCTGAAGGAGTTCATTGAATCGATCGTTCATGAGAATGTAAAAGTGGTCTCTCAGGGTGCAATTGTAGCGGAAAAACTGCAAAAATATTTGGCGGACCATCCTGAGTTGGAAAGGAAGTGTTCAAAAGGTGCTGAGGTCGTCTATCTGACTTCTGAAAAACCGGAGATATTTGATGAAAAAGCAAAACGTTTCCTCGGTTTTGACATCCATTCTTGTCACGTACATTTTTAAGTGAAAACGATATTACTATTCCATTAAAAATGTATTCTGATTTACATCCAACCCTTTATTTTTAGTAACTTTCGTGTCCGGGAAAATCCCGAATTAATGCAATATCGGTTTAGTTATGAGAAAGAATCTGCTGCTGTCTTTTTTTATAATCTTTCTTTCGGAATGGTCTGTTGGTCAAACCTTAATTATAAATGAAGTTTCCAACGGTCCTGCGGGCAATCAGGAATATGTAGAGTTCGTTGTTGTCAGTGATGCCGTAACATATGATTGCAATGCTTCTACCCCTCCTTGTATTGATATCCGAGGTTGGATCTTCGATGACAATAGTGGTTATCACAGTGTTGGTCAAGGTGTTGCTCCGGGCGCGGTGCGTTTTGCAAATATTCCCTTCTGGTCCTGCCTCCCGTTGGGAACGATCATCGTGATCTATAACAATGCAGAGACCAATACGTCGATCTCGGGACCCGATGTCTCAATGGCAGATGGAAATTGCCGCTTGATCGTTCCGTTGAATGATCCGGCTTATTTTGAGTTCAACGCGACAACACCTGGCGATATAGCTTGTTCTTATCCTGTTGTGGGTTGGGGAACAGATTCAAGCCCGACATGGGCTGGGAATACTGCGCTCGCAAATACAGGCGATTGTGCGCGTATTGTCGATCTCAGTGGCTGCGAGGTTTTTTCTGTATGTTATGCATCGGCGGATTCTAATAATCTCATATATTTCGCTTCAGGTGGAAGTGGAACGGATAATGTATGGTATTTTAATAATGGTAATCCAAATGATCAATCAAACTGGTCGGAAGGCTGCGCTGATCCCGGAACGTGCGGATCAAACGTTCAGACACCGGGTT
Organism: Flavobacteriia bacterium; assembly: GCA_046301895.1. GTDB lineage: Bacteria > Bacteroidota > Bacteroidia > Flavobacteriales_D > Crocinitomicaceae > M0103. The sequence continues at coordinate 63,761 of JBKCJG010000048.1, read as the reverse complement.
TGCCCAATAATCTTGCGAATGGTGCTTACATAGCTCAGTTCAATAACGGTTGCTCACCGATTACACCGGTTGCAGGAAATACAATGGTTGACAATCACGAGCAATGTGGTTGTGATGGCCAGGCAACTGCTTCCGGATCGGGATCGATAGGCCCATACACCTATGAATGGTTTAATGCTGCCATGACGCCAATAGGCCAGACTACTGCAACAGCCACAGGATTGTGTCCTGGGAATTATTTTGTGACGGTCACTTCATCAATCGATTGCGATATTACTGTTTCGGTGACAATCAACCCGGGAGCACCTGTACCTTCCTTCACCACATCTTTTACGGATCCGACCTCATGTGGTGGATCAAACGGAACCATCACCCTTTCAGGATTGAATCCATCAACGGGTTATGAATTGTCCTATTCGGATGACGGCAGTCTTGTTGGACCGGCAGCGATTACAACAACTGCCGCTGGAACCTATGTGATTAGTGGGCTTAACGCAGGGGTTTATTCGGTGATCACGATCAGCAATGGAATTTGTAACTCGCTGCCTGCTTCGGTATCCTTATCGGATCCTGCCGCACCGGTATTTTCTGTCTCCCAGTTGACAAACCCTTCAACATGCGGTGGAACCGATGGAGCCATTCATATCGAAGGAACCGGTACACTGCTTCCGACAACAGTCTATTCCTTGAGCTATAATGATAATGGCACTATCGTAGGTCCTGTAAACATCACAACGGATGCAAACGGTGACTACAATATCACAGGCCTGGATGCTGGTAGTTATTCCTCCTTCACGTTAAATTATACGGGCTGTATCGGTTCTCAGCCTGGTCCGATCAATCTGATCGATCCAACACCACCGACCGCAACTGCGACAACCACCACACCGGTTATCTGTGATGGTTCTTCAATCGTTCTCTCCGGAAATACCGTAACAGGTGGTACCTACTCCTGGACGGGACCAAATTCCTTTACCTCGAATTTTGAAGACCCGGTAATCACAGCGGTAACTACTTTAGAAAGCGGAACATACACGTTAACCATCACATTGAACAACTGTGTAAGTCTTCCGTCCAGTGTCAACATTACGGTAAACGCCACACCGGTATTAACGATCTCCGATCCTCTGCCCGTATGTTCTCCAAACACGGTAAATATTAGCTCCGCTGCAGTTACAGCAGGAAGCACAAATGCTGTAACGATTAGTTACTGGGTAGATGGGACAGCGTCCAATCCATTGTTGAATCCGTCCGCAATAGCCATCGGTGGGACCTATTACATTCTTGCTGAGAATGTAGGGTGTTCCGATTTTGAACCTGTTACTGTTACAATCAATGCTGCACCGGTGATCACAGACCTTGCTGACCAGACTGTTTGTGATACCTACACACTTCCTGCGATCAATCTCACGGGAACAGCAACAACACAAGGTTATTACACAACCTCCGGTGGAGGAGGTACCCAGTTAACAGTAGGGTCTGCTGTTACGGGCACACAAACGATCTACATTTATGCTGTTAACGGAACATGTTCGGATGAGGAAACCGTATTGATCACTGTCAATAATACGCCGTTGATCGATCCTTTGACGGATGCTTCAGCATGTGGGACATATTTTCTTCCCGTGATTACCGGAACAAACCTGAATAACGAAGGATTCTACAACAATTCGCAGGCGCTGGGTGGAACGGTTATCACTGGCCCGATCACAACTAGTCAAACTGTCTGGGTGTACGATGAAGAGGGGATATGCAATGATGAAACCTCCTTTGTTGTCACGATAAACCCACTTCCTGAAGTTACGGATTTTTCAGGTGGGAATTCATACTGCACAGGAGATGTTGTGACTAACGTCGAAGTTGCTGTGACAGGAACCAATGACTGGACGATCGATTATACATTGGATGGGGTTTCCCAAACAGCAACCGGAACATCGAGTCCTGTTTCGTTGGGAAATTTACCGGGTGTTTATGTTATAACAAATGTGACAGATGCGAATTGTGCGAATACCGGTTCAGGTACTCAAACGATCGTGATCAATCCGATTCCTTCAGCTCCTTTGGCTGGAACAGATGCCGTTTACTGCTCAAGTTGGGATCTTGTAAACATGACAGTTTCAGGAACAGGGGGGACTTATACGTGGTATTCCGATGAACAGCTCTCGCTTGTTTTGGGAACTGGAACAGGCATGATGCCGATTGAGGTGAATGGAACGAATTCTTATTACGTCACAGAAACCGTGAATGGGTGTGAAGGACCTGCGAGCATAGTGTCGATCACGATCGAGGATTGTGAGATCGTAGTGCCGACGGCAATTACGCCAAATGGAGACGGTATTCATGATACTTGGGAGATTGTAAACCTTGATGTGGTTTATCCGGACAATGTTGTGACGGTATACAACCGCTGGGGCAATATGATTTACCAGTCGGAGAAGGGTCAGTATTCAGTCAAGCCATGGGATGGGACCTACGAGGGAGATATGCTCCCTGTCGCATCGTATTATTTTGTGATCGACTTGAACGATTCTGAAAAGGGTTCTCAAACGGGTATTGTATCAATAGTTTTGGAAAAATAAAGAAGCGGGTCCTCGATTCTTTTCAAGTTTAATGGACTTGTTCGATTGGTCGCTCAGGTGATTTACAGGGCAATCATCCTTTCATCTTCGTCTTCATTGTCATAGCGATCAGTTTAGACCGTTCGATCGCCATTTCTGCTTTCTCCCCCTGAAAGTGCTGATGAATCGTTTCATGGAACAAGTTGAGCCATCGGTGAAAATCCGGTTCTTTAAGTTCGAGGCGCGCATGAGCGGTCATCATGTTATTGGTATAACCGGGTTTGTCTATGAGTATGAATGCCCAGAAATCGGCAACCTTTGGAATGTGTGTGGCTAGATTGAGGTCAATGAAGAAATGAGCGATCTGGTCGTCTTTCAGGAGTTTCTTGTAAAATTCTTCGATCAATAAGAGGCAATCCTCATACGTTTCTATATCCTTCATAAGCTGTATTCATCATTCCTTGAACCAACTGGCATACTTCACATAGTTTTCTGCGATTCGTTGAACCTCTCCGGCGAAAAGTTCAGGTGATAGGGTTTTTACTTTTTTAGCTGGAACACCTGCATAAATACTCCATGATTCGACACGAGTGCCTTCAAGCAGAACTGCACCGGCAGCGATAATACAGTTGGATTCAATGAAACAGTTATCCATCACGATCGCTCCCATTCCGATCAGAACATTGTCCTCAACTGTGCAGCCATGCACAAGCGCATTGTGACCGATTGAAACGTTGTTGCCTAATTCAACCTTTGTTCGTTCGTAGGTACAATGTATAACGGCTCCATCCTGAACATTGACCTTGTTACCCATCCTGATGGAATTCACATCACCACGAACAACAGCATTGAACCACACGGAACATTGATCACCCATGATCACATCCCCAACGATCGTTGCATTTTCAGCAAACCAACAGTCATTTCCAAATTGAGGCTCCGTTCCTCTGCACACTTTGATCAATGCCATAAAAAGAGTTTTTACAAATGTACAAATCTGTTTACCTATTGAGGTGTTTCATGGCTTCTTTTGCTGCTAATCCTTTCAGACCGATCTCAAGCACGAACTGCCTCACCGCTTCGGGATCTGTCTTCGAATACTGCCTGAGGCTCCAACCGATTGCTTTCTGAATGAAGAATTCCTTGGTTGGTGAGAATTGTCGGATGAGCTCTTTTAATAAGTCAAAATCTGTTTTTTCTTTGTATTTCAACTGAAAAAGCAAACAGGATCGTTGAAGCCAGACATTCTCGCTGTTTCGCCATTCCGTGAGCAAAACAGCTCTCCTATTTGGGTATTTCATGCAATACTTGCCAAGAATACCGGAAGCAAGCAGATCAACCGAGTCCCACCAGGAGCGATGAACGATAAGATCTTTAAGCTTGACTGCATCCTCCTCATCTATGAGATCATTCCTCCAATGGTTCAGGTAGTCAACAGCAACATACTGGAATTCCCGCTGATCTTTTTTCCATAATTCTTCAAGAAGCAACCACCTTTCTGTTGAACTGAGGTTCTTTGGAAAGGTCTTTAACCACTCCCTCGTCAGTTGTTTGCGCAGCGGTGCCATGACCCCATAAAATTGAAAATGACCTTTCATGTACGCTGACATGGTAAGGCCATTTTCACTGTTGGCATTTTCACTGAAACTTTTTTCCAGATCTGTCAGGAGGTTTCGAATGTCCGCTGATCTCATGAGATACCCAAAGTTATCAAAGATCTAGTTGATAGACTTCAGATAGCCCCTGATTATTTTTGATCGTAACATCAAGGTCTTTTATAAGTCCGTCCGCAACGTCATATACCCATCCATGAAGGTGAAGGTCCTGACCTCTTTCCCAGGCTTCCTGAACAATTGATGTTTTCGCGAGGTCCAGAACCTGTTCCGTTACATTTAATTCTACGAAACGGTCGAAACGGTCTTTTTCATCGCGGATGACATTCAATTCTGTTGCGTGAAAGCGATAGACATCCTTGATATGGCGGATCCAGTTATCAATCAGTCCAAAATGGCGATTTGTCATGGCAGCCTGAACTCCCCCGCATCCATAATGACCGCATACAACAACATGCTTAACTTTCAATACATTTACGGCATAGTCCAGAACACTAAGCATGCTCATATCGGTGTGTACAACCATATTTGCAATATTCCTGTGCACAAAGACCTCTCCAGGGTCTGCACCTATGATCTCATTGGCCGGAACACGACTGTCGGCACAACCGATCCACAACAAGGGAGGTTGCTGTCCCTTGGCAAGACGTTTAAAGAATTCGGGATCGTTCTCAGTCTTTTTCGATACCCACTTTTTATTGTTCTCCAGAAGTTGATTATAGAATTTTTCCATGTTAAATTGATTTTTAATGTCCCCCTGATAGTTCGACATCAGGAATGTTGATTGTTGTTAATGTGATGTTCTTCTCAGGTGCACCGAATTTTTTGAATTCCTGGATCAATTCGAGTACATCGTAATCGATCGCTTTGCACTTGCTTCCATCAATTGAAACGCTTGTATTCTCCGGAATCCCCTCCAATGTTTCAAAAATACTGCCTTTATTGAGGTAGGTCACTTCCTCAGAAAGAATGATTTTGACCTCTTTTTCTGCATCGGATCCTGATGCTTCTAATGTGTAATTGTTACGGTAGTTCCTCCTTAATATGAAGAAGACCGAGAAAGCCATTCCAATTCCAATTCCTTTTAAGAGATCGGTAAAAAGTACTCCGATTATTGTTGCGATGAAAGGAAGGAATTGGTCTAATCCCAGGCGATATAGTTGCTTGTACAGTTGAACTTTGGACAATTTATATCCTACCATGATCAAAATAGCCGCCAGAGACGCAAGGGGGATTAGGTTTATAATGGCAGGTATGAAGAAAACGCTGAAAAGTAACAGAAGACCATGAAGGATCGTTGATAATTTTGATTTTGCCCCTGCATTAACATTTGCGGAACTTCTCACGATCACTTGTGTCACAGGCAAACCACCGACAAGTCCGGAAAGGATATTCCCTATCCCTTGTGCTTTTAACTCCCTGTTTGTTGGTGTATGATGTTTATCTGGGTCGAGTTTGTCCGTTGCTTCAACGCTCAGTAATGTTTCCAAACTACCAACCAATGCGATGGTTGCCCCAACGATGTATACATTTATGTTCTTTAGGAAAGAAAAGTCAGGAAACGAAAAAAAACTTCCGAATTCGCTGATCGAATTGGCTACGGGTAATTGTACCAGATGCTTTTCTGTTACGTTCAGACCCTCACCGAACTGACTGAAGATCAAATTCATTCCAACGCCGGTCAGAACGACGATAAGGGCTCCCGGAATATACTTGAACATCGCAATCCTTTTAAAGAATGGTCTGTCGAACAGTATCAACAGGATGATCGATACAACACTGATAATGATCGAACCGGGATGAAGTGCATTTGTAGCATACAAGAGCTCTGAGAAAGTATTGTGTCCGTCAAACTGAAAGAATGCCTCATCCCCAAAGAAGTCTTTATCGTATCCCATTGCATGTGGAATCTCTTTAAGGATCAAGGTGAGTCCGATTGCCGCGAGCATTCCTTTGATAACGGAAGACGGGAAATAATTCCCAAGGATCCCCAACCCCGCAAAACCGGCGATCAATTGGAGTACACCCGCAATCATAACGGCTACTAAAAACCCTTCAAAGCTCCCCAAGGTTGTGATCGCCGCGATCACAATCGTGATTAAACCGGCTGCTGGTCCTGAAACACCAATGCGACTCTTACTGAGGAAGCCCACAACCACACCGCCGACTACACCGGCAATAATACCTGAGAAGATATTGGGCATTCCCACGATATCTTTTGCGCTCGTTGATGCCAGTCCTACTCCAAGACAGAGCGGCAAAGCAACGAGAAACACAACTAAACTTGCTGGAAGATCCTGCTTCCAATTAGAAAATACTCGTTTCATAAAATGTTGAATTAATGATGAATTTTGCGAAAATCAGAGCATTAATTCCGGAGGGGAATAGGCTGTGTCCAAATGGATCAGAAGGGATAGTAGATTTATCCTGAACACATGTCTTTGGGTTTCTTCATCCTGAACGAACACAACTATCTCCGACTGTGTCACGAAATAATCTGACTCAGATTCGTTGTCTTCCTCTTCCGTAGAATCGGGAAAATCTTCTTCCGTTTCCTCTTCCAGGCTGAGAGAAGTGTTGTATTTGTCACTTGGATCAAGGGCAAAAGCAGAACAGACATAGACCAGCTGTGCAGCAAAAAGTGCCAGCAATAAAAGGGAACATAATACCCGCTTTCGTTCAGTCATAAACAAATTTAATAAACTAAAAAGAAAGCGGGTTAAATCCTGCGTATTTATTTCCGGATTACGTCAAGTTCTTTACCAACTTTTATGAAAGCGGCAATTGCTTTATCGAGGTCTTCGATACTGTGAGCTGCAGAGATCTGGGTTCTGATCCTTGCCTGGCCTTTTGCAACAACCGGGTAGAAGAATCCGATGGCATACACCCCCTCTTTTAAAAGCGAATCTGCAAATTTTTGAGAAAGCGCGGCATCGTACAACATGATCGGAACAATCGGTGAATCTCCCGGTTTAATATCGAATCCGGCTGCAATGATCCGTTCTTTGAAATAGGTAGTATTGAACTCTAATTTGTCGCGCAGCTCGGTTGTCTGGCTCAAAATATCGAAAACCTTGTTGGATGCTCCAACGATAGCTGGACTTAGAGAGTTCGAAAACAAATAAGGACGAGAACGCTGACGCAACAGATCTATGATCTCCTTTTTCCCTGTGGTATAGCCTCCCATTGCACCTCCTAACGCTTTACCAAGAGTTCCGGTAATGATATCTACGCGATCCATACAGTGGTGGTATTCCGGAACTCCTCGACCGGTTTTTCCAATAAAACCTGCGGAATGACATTCGTCAGTCATTACCAAGGCATCGTACTTATCCGCAAGGTCACAGATCTCATTCATTCTGGCGATATCGCCATCCATAGAAAACACGCCATCTGTCACGATGATCCTGAATCGTTGTGCCTGAGCCTTTTTCAACTGCTCTTCGAGATCTGCCATATCGGAATGCTTGTATCGGTAGCGTTGTGCTTTGCACAATCGAATCCCATCGATGATCGAAGCATGGTTGAGTTCGTCCGATATGATAGCATCCTCTTCCGAGAAAAGTGGTTCGAATACTCCACCGTTCGCATCGAATGCGGCAGCATAAAGGATGGTGTCCTCTGTTCCGTAGAACTTGGCGATCTTTGCCTCCAGTTCTTTGTGAATATCCTGTGTGCCACAGATGAATCGTACGGAAGACATCCCGTAACCATGACTGTCCAGTGCGTCTTTTGCAGCCTGAACCACTTCAGGATGTGAAGACAAGCCAAGATAATTGTTTGCACACATGATCACTACTTCTTCACCGGTGTTAATTTTTACACGGGCTCCCTGTGGGCTGGTAATGATGCGCTCTCGCTTGTAGATGCCACCTTCCTCTATGGCCTTTAATTCGTCTTGAAGATGCTCTTTGATTTTTCCGTACATGTTCCGATCGTTTTGGGCAAAGATAGGAAAAGTGGTCTAGACTATTGATGGAATAACATTTAGAAATTCCACTTCATGTTTCGGTCATCCAAAAGTGCGAAGGAGACTTTGTAGCTTGCTTTCGGTTTGATTTGGTTGCCATCAGAGATGACTCCGTAAATCCCGATCCGAAGTCTCCGGCGTGAAAATTTAAAACTTCGTTCCAAACCGGCAAATGCTTCATAATGTTGCCAGTCATATTCTTTTACGTACAATGCGCCAACCCCCATTACGAGACCAATACTCGTCTTTTTCATGAATGGGATCTTATTGATTATCGCGCCGTTGTCATGATGTACGAAATGTCCCTCATAAAAAACATCCTTTGAAGGAAGAGAGGTATCAAATCCCTGGAAGGAATACAGTGGATTAGAGAACCAGATCGGATCACTGCGTCGCTGAAATTTGAAGTCTGCCGGTTGAAGATTCTTGGCGCTTAGAAACTTTCCCGTCATGACATGATAGGAGGAAGTTCCCAATGTCCCGATCTTGAATGTTTGCATGATTCCCGCTCTGCCGTATTCATGATCGATATCGCTGCCAAACATACCCGGGACCCCACGCTCGTAAGTCATGTAAAAACTCGGATATTTGGAGCCGAGTAGCACTTTTCTTTTTGCTTCCCGCATGAATTTTTGTTTCGGTGTATACGTAACCGTAGCCTCTCCGATCAATGCCTGATAAGTTTGGAACTCTGTCGGATCTGTATTGGGAAGATCTTCGTCGAACATCGTAAGGAAATTGTATCCTTTTAGACTGCGACGTTCAGAAAAGTCAAAGTCGACATTGAGGTAAAATCCGTTGAACAGTTCATATTCATTACCGACGCTCATGCTTGTAGCTTCAATGAAATTCTCACGTTTGTAGATTTGCGTGATCGCGTCGTAACTCCGAATTGCATCAAAGTCGTGATCAAACGAAAACGTTGCCGTACCGAAATGGAATGGTGCATACCTGTAACGCCACCAGGTGCGTCCTTTGAGATCGGCATTCAAAACTCCCATCGAAGTTTCGGTGTATGAATCAATGGCATGTTCGTTTTCCCATTTCTTGAAGTAGTAAAAGCTGGGGGCAATTCTCGGTCCTGCGATATAGAGCGGCCTCGCTGTAGCTGCAATCGAACTGAGTGTCCACTGTGATTTATTTTCCCTGTTCCGGTGGTCGATCCCAAACCATAGTACCTTCAAAAAGGTGACTTTATTGAACACAGCATCAACGGAGTCAAGGTATTCCTTTCTGTTTTGATAGTCACGTATACTGTCCTTCGCTAGAATAAAGGCTTGTTCCTCCTGGGTTAATGTTACCTTCCGCGCCTGATTCCAGAAGGAGGTATCCTTGTCATAGGCTTCTTGCTCGGTGACTGAAAGCTCATTGCCAAAGAATTTTTTCGTATATTCAGGGTTGAAGGAATAGTTACTGAAGTCCGCGATCGTTTTACAACTCGAGGTCTGATCCTTGTATTTTACGCCGTAGTCAAGTTCCTGCTTGACAAGAACACAGATTGAATCGCCGGGATGTTCAAAGGTCTGACGGACCGTAAAACGGTCATAAACCAGCAAATTCCCTTTGTTCAGAGTGAGTTCCAGTTTTTGAACCAGCCACAAGGAATCGATTACCCAGATGTACCCCTCCAATGTTGTTGTGGCAGTGCTTCGTGGAATGATCTTGATCTTACTGATCTTTCGGCCGTTCTCTTCATACTGATCCTCCAAGCGGTATTTGTAAGATAGAATACCGGGACCGGAGATCGGTGAACTTACCGGTGATTGGTGCAGATCGTCGAGATGAAGTAGGTTCTGGAAGAAATTAAAGTTGGATTTTACAGTAGTAATATAATACAGGTTTTGCTCATTCCCTCTTTTTTCATAAGCATTGCGCACTTCCTTTACTTTATTCGGTGGAGCAAAATAGCGTTTGAACTGAACTTCTACAAGGTTCATGTTGTCGGCAAGTTCCGTTTGTTTTTTGCGCTCTGTTTCGAAAGGGTCCTCAATTCGGTTAGGATCAGTTGTTTGAGACGGATCATTTTTCTTTTTGTCCTCTTTTACTTTCTTGTCGATCTTTTCGGTTGCCTTGATATATCCGTCAACAGTGTGTGAATAGTTCCAAGGGCTGATACTGTCCCGTTTGTTGACGACCTTCAGCATGATCTCTCGGCCCGGATTACTCTTTTTAACGGAAACTTCTACATCCTGGAGTTCTTTAACGGTGATCGGAAAGAGTTGTATATCTCGTTTAACAGGAGCTTCATTCAGAACAACATAGGTTTCGCGCTCATTGTAACCGCTTGCGTTGATCACGAGAAAATATTCCCCAGGGAAGAGGCGCATCTCATAGTAACCGTTGGCATCCGTAACGGTTCGCATTTCGGCACTGTTCTTAACGAAAATCTTGGCAAATGGGATCGGAACGTTTTGTTCGTCGAAGATGTTACCACTCAGCAACTGTTGCCCGATCACTGAAGTGCCCAGCAAAAGGAAGATTGTTATCAGAATGCCAACTCGTCTCATCTTATGTCAAGGTATAGTTTACCAATAAGTTACACGATTAAAATTAGGTAAAAGAAACATCCCGTGAAGCGAATTGTGTTTAGAACACGAAACGAATGTTGGAGGTCTTATTTCAGGGATGAATGGTATTATTTTGCTGCCTGTTCAGCACGCTTTTTCTCTTCTAAGAACTGAATGTGTTTTTCCATTCTGTTCATCATCCATTTTTTTACAACGAACATCATCAGCGCGATCACCGCAAAAACATAATAGAAACCCCATTTTTTTATTCCGTCCGTCAGGCTAAAGTATGTAGTGATCAAAAAGACCACAATTGCAGCGAATAACCAGAAATAGAGCATGATCTTGTTGTACAGTTGCATGATTTTATTGTTTTTGAATGCGAAGATACTGAAAGTGAACGACTCTGTTTATCCCCGTTGTTATTTACTGAAATCATAGCGGCCGTATGGCTTAATGAACTCGTATTCGGAAAAATCCTGTTTCGTTCTTATTCCATCACCGTAGAGGATTCCTTTTGGTGATCGTACAACAACATTAGAGGTTGTATAGATTGCACTGTCGCGCTGATTCCAATAGAGGGCCTCTGTATCCATTCGCTGCTTTTTTGCATGGTTATAGAGTTGTACGGAATCTCTGACGAACATCGTCCCCTTGGAATAGTTAACCTCGCCGTATAGTGCAGTCAATGTGGACACAACCTCTCCTTTTGCATCAAAGAAATTGACCTTTATGCCGTCTTTCAGTTTGGTGACTGCTTCTGGTTTGGAATAGGTCTCGGCCAGCACGGCAAACACTTCTACACGAGCATATCCCGAATCCGTGTAAAAAACACGAAGATTCTTTGTTACCTCATCAGGTGCCTTTGGGTCATAGGTAACTTTCTTGATCGACTCAAGATCGTTGACACAGGAAAAAAAAAAGAAGGATCCTGATACCAGCAGGAAGAAACAACGAAATGCTATGAAGTTCCATGGGTTCATCAAGGGACCGTAATTTCAGTATTCCAGCAATCCAGCTTGAATTTTTCACCGGACGAAATACCAGCTTTCTGAAGTTCATTCTTGCTGGGAAGAACAGACTTTAATAAGGATTCCTGCTGTGGATCACGATAGCCCAATTTTGTGGCTTCGTCCATAAGAGCTTGAGCGTAATACGCATTCAGTTTTTGATGGATCTCATCATTTCCGCACGTTCCGATACGTTCAAGTACCAATGCTGCTTTTTTGGAAAATACCTCGCCTGAAGGTTTCAGGTGGATAAGGGAATCAAGGATCATACGGTAATCTTCGGAAGTGCTGCAATTCTTTGTTTCAATGAGTTGTCGTAAATTGTTGAGCGTTGTGATCTTATCGTCCTTAGTCTCTGTCAACGTCAATGCGTAACTGCTGATTTTCGGAACGAGATCACTGCAGTTTTTCAAGACATTATTCAGATACGTTTCTAGATTTTGGGTCGCCTTAGGGCTCATTCCGGTCCTGTGCATGTGATCCTGCAACGCATAGAAGGTGTTGATCATCCGCAGTTGGTAATGCAGTTGATCAGAACCGGATGTTTCGGACTGAAGACTGTAAAGCGCGAAGTAATAAAGAGTGACATGCAATTCACTGAAATTTGACCGTTCATCTTTGAAATTTCGTGTAAACAGGGTGTCTGCTTTGGCATGATCCGGTTTACTTGATCTCATGATATAAGTGGCCCAAAGAAGGTCATTCTTACGCTCATAGTGCTGTTTTAACTCCATTCGCTGAAAGACCATGCATGCGGTGTCAATGTACGCCGTTTTTATGGAACTGTTCTTTTCAAGACTGATTGTATGTTTTAAATGGAATAGCAGTTTACCATAGTCTTCGGCTATGAATGTGGGACAATCATTTTCCTTGAAAAGGAGAAAACGAACAGCTCTTGCGTGGTTGTTGTTTTGCTCATCGATCGTTATTTGTTTGCTGATCTCCTTACAGGAATATGTTGTCTTGACACCTTTCTGAGTAAAACAAAAGCTTGGTGCGCAAAGAACAAGAATGAAACATATAATTCTCGGATTCAGCATTGATTTAATCCAGTTTACGTTTTACAAACCATCGTTCAAAGATCGACGGCGCCAGGGTGATCCCAAAATTGATCCCGATGTATTCTTCTTGGAATGCTCCGTCAACAGCTGTGCCTCTTTTTCCGGCTGAAAAACCGAAATTTAATGATGAAAGTGAACGCTGCGCAAGAATCGGAATTCCGAATCCGAGTGTCAATCCCTTGTCTGTCAATTGGCTTCCGTTCAAAGAATAGGGTAGAGTGGAAGAATAGTAGCCTGCTCTGTAACGCACTTTTTCAAGAAACGATGAAGATGTTTGGTTGTCATAGTATTCTCTTTCCGGGATATATTGAATGCCAAGTGTCAACCTGGAAGAACCCAACATGCCTTGATTCCCGTCAAAGCTCGAGGTGAAAGAGGTCCAATCGGTTGCCGAATAGCCTGCATGCAGCGATAACTCCGAATTTCTGATGGAATTGTTCGCCCTGGCATCAGAGAACCAGAACTTGTAGGAAAATCCGAGTGAAACAGTTGTCGGTAAATTGATGGTGCCAACCTGGTCCTTCTGGGAATAAAGCGTATCGTATCCCAGTGGATTGCCCAGCGTTCCGTAGAACAAGTATTCATCCTTCTCCACCTCAATTTCCTGATTTGGTTCTATAACACCGGTCAGGGTGAATGAATGTTTCTTCATCAGAACGTGCTGGAAATATGCTCCAAATTCATAGTAAACAGAGTTGAAACGCAGTGAATTCCAGTCAGCACCTCCCGGTAAATTATTCAAAGCGATCAGCTGACTCCTTCGCTCATTGGTAGCTGTGCCAAACAGGTAACTTAAATTCCCACCGATTGATAACGTTGTACCTTTGATCTTGAGAAGGTTGGAACTGAAGCCAAGAAACACCTGGTTAGGACCTCCGGTACCCAAGTAGGTATATTTCAACGAATCATTTCCTATTGCTACGCGCTCTTCAATGGAATACCCTTTCCGTGCAAACGGCTTCAGACCGAAAGCCAGACCGAAGTGCTTTTTCAACGTAAATGCCATCGCGAAATGCTCAATAAAAGCGGTAGTGGCAAATTTTTTCGCTCCATTTTCACTCATGAATGACAGCCGCGAGGTCAATCCCAGGGAGAAGAGTGGTTGGCCTTTCCCTAAAGTGTTGTAGGTTGATGGGTTGTACATATTGAGCACGGTAGAATCAAAATATGTCAGCGTATTGTTGCCCAAACCGGTGAATGTGGCGTGGTCAAGTCCTCCCTTTTCACCGAATCCGTAGGAACTGAAAGGTGACTGATTTGTCACCTGTGCAGACAAAACGCTGGTTATTGACAGGAAAAGCAGAAGAATGGAACTAACGCGCATTGAACTGATAAATTAGGTACAACCCTTTAAGGGTAAGATTTTCGTCTGCAAAGATGTTATTTTTTCCCGCCAAATCAAAGCAGGATGAATCACCACCGGTCATAAAAAAAGTTAAGTCGCCATATTCAACTGTGTACCTTCTGATCAGTGCCTCAATTTCTGCCTGAATACCATTGATTACTCCCGAGTGTATACTTTCTGCCGTGGATTTTCCTGTTAGCTGAACTGGTGTTGTTTCTGAGAGAAGTGGCAAATTTGCCGTATAATCATTCAGGGATTTGTATCGCAGATGAATGCCCGGGGAAATAGAGCCGCCAAGATAAGTTCCGTTCGCGTCAACAAGATCGAATTTGATGCAAGTACCAATGTCTATTGCCACAGCGTTTTTTCCCGACGCAGCATGCACAGCAACTGCATTGCAGATCCGGTCGATACCCAATGTGTCGGGTGTTACATAGTTAAGAACGATCGGCAAGGGAGTTCGCTGATCTACGTTGAAACAATTTATGAAGCGTCCGGTGAGCTCTGCGGTGGCCTTCTCACTGATAACGGAAGACAGAACGATCTGTGTATCACGGTAAAGTGCAAAGAGTTCTTCCAGGGCCTTCTTGTCAGTGTACTCAACTCTTACTGTGTCCACAAGGATGCCTTCAGTGAACAAACCAAACTTGAGGGTTGTGTTCCCGGCATCCAGCACCAATACTCTTTTATCCTCAGACATTTAAACAAATATAGCGCAACAAAACGAAAAAAATTAAGGTCTCTTCTTTGGATAACAAATTAAGTTATTATCTTTGCCCCCACAATAACGGTTAGGTGATGTAGCTCAGTCGGTAGAGCAAAGGACTGAAAATCCTTGTGTCGGCGGTTCGATTCCGTCCATCACCACGAAAAGGCAATCTTAATGATTGCCTTTTTTATTCTAAGCACTGGCTACTCCACCAAAAATGATTTGATCTCAGAGATCTTGAATCCTGTTGATGCCGTATTTACCGCAAAACAGGCATCGTTGAGTCCGTATGTGATCTCAAAGGTGATCTCGGAATTCTCGTTGAACGCAAGGCGCATTTCCTTCAATTTGAACGTGGGATAGTTCTTTCTGCGGTTGAAACAGTCCGGATCAGTTGTTTTCAAGGACTGAAAATCTTCTTCCAAACGGGTGTTGATCAGCTTTTCAAGCTCCACGATCTTGTCTGCCTTGAAGATATCCGCATTGGTAATCCTCGTCAGACTATCTCCTTTTTTGCGAAACAATTCAGTTGTCCAGGTATAACGCCCCTTGTAATCGGGTGTGCCCGTCTCAACGATCTGATACATTCTCCAGGAACAGGTATTGATGATCAACGGGTCTGTTTTCCCCTTTTTTGTGACGGTCTGCTCGGTGCAGGTCACGATCGGAAAACGGACCATCTTCATCGAATCCCGCAGTGAGCTCAATTCCTTTTCCAAAGATCCGTTTGCATTCTTCAATTTATTTTGCTCATTGAAAAGATCAGTTTTTAAGGTCAGAACTTCCTTTTTCAGATAATTGATCTTTTCTGCAGCGTTATCCAAAGATTCCGATAAGCTATCGTTTAGCTTGATCAAACTGTCTTTTTCTGCTTTCAAACGTTCGATCTGCAGGTGCTTGTTGTTCGGGAAGTAACGGTCGTAATTTTCCCGGAAGAAATTCTGTGAATGAGTGTGACCTGAAAGCAAGATAAAAAACAGAAATAGGATGCGCATAAACGTTTGGATCTGTTCCAAAATTAGAGAGTATTCTTCAAAGCTGTTGCTGTATGAACCTCAAAACATGAACGAGTTTTTAACAGCCTGAAGGCTATTGAGGGAAGATATGTTTCCCGAATATCAGAATGCCGATCACAACGGAAAAAAGCGCGGCTAAAAGCACTGCGCCAGCAGCAATGTCTTTGATCCTACGGATCGCTTCATTCTTTTCCTTCGAATAAAGGTCGCAGGTTCGTTCAATTGCACTGTTGATCATTTCCAGCGACAGCACTAACGCGGAGATGAAGAAGAGTACCAACCATTCATGACCGGCGATCTTGAAATAAATACCGGCGCTGATCACCAGAGCTAGTAGTAGCAGGTGGATTCTGAAATTGCGCTCCTTGAGAACCAGGAGGATCCCATGAATGGCTGCCCGAAAAGAAGTGATCATGGAGGACATTATCGTTTGATCAGTTTGCCCGAACCCAGTTGTGTGTTTCCACCTGAAATGGTATAGATGTATGTTCCGGGAAGCAGATTACCGACATGGAATTCAAAGGCATGCTCCCCTGCGTTCTTCCAGCCCTCATCAATAAAGACTACTTGGCGTCCGGTCAGATCGGTCAGCGTGAATCTGAGTTCACATGGTTCAAACAAGGTGACTCCGGCAAAACCTTGTTCTGAGATAGGGTTTGGCCATACCTTGTGGTACAAGGGTGTAAATGGCTGTTCATTGACCGAGGCATCACAGATTCCGGGTATATTGGCATCCATCCAGACTGATCGCTGCTGAATGTAATTTTTGAGATGGTTCACATCTTGAGCATAGGTTGTACCCACAAATGCATTCCAGTTCACATATACTCCGATGATCGGCCATTTCTGAAAATTTCGAACACGTGCTTCCGTCAGATAATTGACCATGGAATCGATCCAGTAATTGACGCTGTCGGTGTGCAGCGGACCTTGTCGTAACTCTTCCCATCTGCAACGGAGTCCGTTCCTGTAGGAGGGTGACTGCAGCAATTTTTCCCACCAGAAAGGGATGGCACTGGTAAAGTCACATACTTCATCAAAATTATATTGCCACCCGGTTGTTAGATCTGCATTGCAATAATCAGCATTGCCATAGGATAAATTAAAATCCCACATGGGTCCGGCAACAAGTTTACCGTTCCAGGCACCACTCGTTTTGTCCTTGTGCATATAGGAAGAGGAGCGGTATCCGTCAACTGTTCTACCCAGCTCCTGTAAGATGAAGAAATCATAGAAGGAGGTGCGTTCGATGTAGTTCTGGTAACCGACTACCGGATCATCGAATTGTGGTCCCCAGATCGCATTTTCAAAATTGCCAATAAAATTTTCCATGTAAGAGGCCTGGATTGGATGAAGTTCATCGAATTCAGGATCATGGAATTGGAAGACAACCTCATTGTTGTAGTTCGAAGTCCAGGAATAACCCACTTCACCGGTTAATTTATCCACTTTCACAATATAGCCTCCGGTTAAGGAATCCCCGGCAAGATCATCCGCATCAAGCCTTGCAACATCAACCCTGCCATTGTCACGTTTTATTCGTTCCAAAAGGATGTATAATCCCTTGTATTGTCCATCGATCAACAATTCACAATAACGCCAGTTGGAAGCATAATGTCCGAATTTTTGAGAAAGGTCATAGGTGAGCACGTCGCGCAGCAATGTTTTATCCGGATAAGGCCCGTAAAGGATCCAGTCATTTTCGATCGGTAATCCGAGAAGTGGAACGTTAAAATTTCCCCCCAACGCATCCTGTGTTTCAAAACCATAATTCTTTTTGGGATACTGCTGCGAAGTGGAGCCCCTGACCTCAATGGCGATTTTACCATTGTAATTGTTATACGGGTCCGTCACATAATTTCGCACACCGGGACCGTTGTCTATGATCCCCATGTCGCAAACAATGCGGGTGGCGTCGTTGATGGTTTGACCGATAGGCTGGGTGATACTAACGATCGGTAAATTCGAATCAGTAAGTGTCACTTGCGCTGCTGACTCAAAAGCCAACAATAAGGCCGCTGCAGAAAAAATTAAAAGTGTTCTCATGGATGCTATTCGGGTTTGGAAATTACGAAAAAAAGAAGAGTTTACGCCAAATGTTTGCTTTCAATAAAATTCGAAGTAATTTTGTCACACGTTCATTCTAATAAACTTATGAAGAAAGGTGGAGGGATAGGCCCTGTGAAACCTTGGCAACCCTTGGTGACGAGAAGGTGCCAAATCCAATCGTGACCGCAATGTCAGGAAAAGATAAGTTGACAGTGCACTGCACTTCTCTTTTTTCATAGTTTACAAGTACAGACTATGAAAACAATACAAGACATACTGAAAGATCGAATTCTTATCCTTGATGGAGCGATGGGTACAATGATCCAGCGACACAAGTTAACAGAAGAAGATTTTCGGAAAGGTTGGTTCGAAGGCCACACCCATCTTCTAAAAGGGAACAATGATCTTTTATCGCTCACCAGACCCGACATCATCAAAGAGATCCACCGAAAGTATTTTGAGGCCGGAGCTGATATAGCCGAGACCAATACATTTTCCGGGACATGGATTGCACAGGCTGACTACGGCTTGGAAAAGGCGGCTTATGATATCAACTTCCATTCTGCAAAGATTGCGAAAGAGGTGGCTGATGAATTTAGCGCGAAGGATCCGTCAAAACCGCGTTTTGTCGCCGGATCGATCGGACCAACAAACAGAACAGCTTCTATTTCTCCGGATGTGAACGACCCTGGATTCCGAGCTATCTCCTTTGATGACCTCGTTGGAGCATACAAAGAACAGGTCAATGCACTAATGGATGGAGGGGTGGATATCCTGCTGGTCGAAACGATCTTCGATACATTGAATGCAAAAGCTGCACTTTTTGCGATCGATGAGGTGTACGAAGAAAGAGGAGTGAGATTGCCGATTATGGTTTCGGGCACGATCACTGATCAAAGCGGCAGAACTTTGACTGGACAGACGACAGAAGCATTTTTGATCTCGGTATCTCACATGCCTCTCCTGACAATTGGCTTGAATTGCGCATTGGGAGCTTCAATGATGAGACCCTATCTTCAGGTTCTTGATCAAAGGGCTCCATTTGGTGTAAGCGCACATCCGAATGCAGGATTACCGAACGAATTCGGCAAGTACGATGAATCACCGGAGATGATGGCAGCGCAGATCAAAGAATTTCTGGATGAAGGGTTGATCAATATCATTGGAGGATGCTGCGGAACAACGCCGGATCACATCAAAGCGATCGCTGATCTTGCGAAACAATATTCTCCTAGAAAAGTAGAAAACAATGAATACACTGCAGGATCTGATGCGAATTAAGTCAGATCCTGATTACGCTATTTGAAATGTCAGATAAAACGAATGCAACATTAAAGCTTTCGGGCCTCGAACCACTGATCGTGACTCCTGAAAGCAATTTTGTCAACGTCGGTGAGAGGACCAACGTCACCGGTTCACGTGCCTTTTTGAGAATGATCAAAGAAGGTGATTTTGAGGCTGCTCTGGCAGTAGCAAGAGAGCAGGTAGAAGGTGGAGCACAGATCATCGATGTGAACATGGACGAGGGGATGATCGATGGGAAGGAAGCAATGATAAAATTCCTGAACCTGATCGCCTCGGAGCCGGATATTGCACGTGTGCCTGTAATGATCGATAGTTCTAAATGGGAGATCATTGAAGCGGGCCTCAAGTGTATTCAAGGGAAAGGTGTTGTTAATTCGATCTCTCTGAAGGAAGGTGAGGCCAATTTTATTCTTCAGGCAAAGAAGATCAGGCGTTACGGCGCAGCGGTGATCGTCATGGCATTCGATGAGAATGGTCAGGCGGATACTTTCGAGCGACGAATAGAGATCTGTAAACGATCCTATGACATTCTGGTGGACAAAGTGAAATTTTCCAGGGAAGATATCATCTTCGATCCAAACATCTTTCCGGTTGCAACGGGAATGGATGAGCACAATAATAATGCGCTTGATTTTTTCCGTGCAACGAAATGGATCAGGGAAAATCTTCCCGGAGCGCATGTCAGTGGAGGTGTCTCCAATGTTTCTTTTTCCTTTAGAGGAAATGATCGTGTGCGTGAGGCGATGCATTCAGCGTTCTTGTACCATGGGATCCGGCACGGAATGGATATGGGAATCGTGAATCCTTCCATGCTGGAAGTGTATGATGATATCGATAAGGACCTTCTGGTGTATGTTGAAGATGTTCTTTTGAACAGAAGACCGGATGCAACGGAACGTCTGCTGGAATTTGCAGAAACTGTCAAAGGCGACGGCAAGAAGAAGGAAGTCGATCTTGCCTGGAGAAATGCTCCAGTGAACCAACGATTAGCGCATGCGCTGGTAAAAGGAATTGTCGAATTCATCGATGAAGATGCGGAAGAATGTCGCAAGCAGTTCAAACGTCCGATAGAGGTGATCGAAGGTCCTCTCATGGATGGAATGAACATCGTCGGAGATCTGTTTGGAAGTGGTAAGATGTTCCTGCCACAGGTAGTTAAGTCAGCGCGTGTAATGAAAAAGGCAGTGGCCTATTTATTACCGTACATTGAAGCTGAAAAAGACGGGAAGAGCTCCTCAGCGGGAAAGGTTTTGATGGCAACTGTTAAAGGGGATGTGCATGATATTGGAAAGAACATTGTAGGTGTTGTGCTTGGGTGCAACAATTATGAGGTGGTCGATCTTGGGGTCATGGTTCCCTTTGAAAAGATCATTCAGAAAGCGATCGAAGAAAAAGTGGATGTGATCGGTCTGAGTGGATTGATCACGCCTTCATTGGATGAAATGGTAACGGTCGCCAAAGAAATGGAACGGGCAGGACTCACCATCCCATTGATGATCGGAGGCGCGACAACGTCCAAGGTTCATACAGCGGTAAAAATTGAACACAATTACACCAAGGGCCAAACCGTCCATGTACTGGATGCCTCACGGGCTGTAACGGTGGTTGAAAGTATGTTGGGCACGAAAAAGGAAGGCTTTGTTGCGGAATTGAAGGCGGAGTATGCGCGTGTTCGGGAACACCACGAGAAACACAGGGGAGCAAAGCAGCTGCTTTCGATCACTGAGGCACGAAAGAATGCATTGAAGATCGACTGGAAAAAAGAGGATTGTCATGTCCCGAAGAAATTGGGCATCAGTAAGTTCATTGATTTCCCCTTGGAAGATCTCGTTGATTACATTGATTGGACACCGTTCTTCCAGACATGGGAATTACACGGGCGTTTCCCGAATATCCTTAACGATGAAATAGTGGGTACCGAAGCGACGAAATTATACGATGACGCCAGGAACATGTTGAAGACGATCATCCGGGAAAAATGGTTAAAAGCAAATGCTGTTGTGGGATTGTTTCCTGCTAACGCTGTGAATGATGATATTTATATCTATGCGGATGAGGACCGCAATAAAGTCATGAATATTCAGCATACATTGAGACAGCAAACGCGCAAAACCGAAGGGCAACCTAACTTGGCACTTTCAGATTTTGTTGCACCGAAAGAAAGCGGCTTAAATGATTACATAGGTGGATTCGCAGTAACTACCGGTATTGGAATTGACGAACATATTGAACGGTTTGAGAAAGATCACGATGACTATAGCTCAATACTTTTAAAGGCATTGGCAGATCGCCTGGCAGAAGCTTTTGCAGAGAAAATGCATGAGATCGTGAGAAAGGACCTGTGGGGTTATGCCGAAACAGAGGTGCTCACCAACGATCAGTTGATCAAGGAATCGTACAGGGGTATCCGCCCGGCACCGGGATATCCTGCTTGTCCTGACCATACGGAAAAGACAGGATTGTTCAAGCTGCTCGACGCGACCGCTATCACAGGGGTTTCACTCACTGAAAGTCTTGCGATGATGCCTGCTTCTTCTGTTTCGGGATGGTATTTCGGACATCCTGAAGCGAAGTATTTTGGGCTGGGTAAGATTACGGAAGAACAGGTCCACGATCTTGCGCTAAGAAAATCAATGACGTATGAGGTCATGGAACGATGGTTATCCAGTGTGATGCATTAGAAAATAAAAAGCGGCCCGAGAACCGTGCCGCTTTCCAAACCTAACCTAACCACTATTCACTGAAAAAGACTTCTAGTTTGATTGAATTTCTTCTGTAGATGTCAATATTCTGGTACCAAATATATCGTATCAAACAAGAATCGCAAAACACGATTTTCAGTATTTCAAGAGATTCAAGTAAAGACAGTGGTACCGAAGAACCACGAACGAAGAGGTTAATGGCTCAAAGCAACTATTCAACGATGAAAATGAGACATTCGTAGAATACCTTCAAAATATACTGTTGGAATCCTAAATCCTGAATCAGGGCAAATTTTTCGACGAATATCGTGTTTTGAACGATGAATAATGGGTTGGATAACATCTTTAATATGAAGCAGTTGCACTTGCATCGAATTGCCACGCCAAATTATTGTTTATAGGATAATTCTTGAAAGATCAATGAAATGGATGCTCATTAAACTGTTTAAATTGCCGAACATGATATCCGGGAAATACCTAACTTCGAAAACAAAAGGAAGGATTGAAAGTTAGAATATATACCGACGGTTCAGCGAAGGGAAATCCAGGTCCCGGTGGATATGGTATTGTCTTAAAGTTCGACCAGATGCAAAAAGAATTGTCCCAGGGCTATCGGTTAACGACGAATAACAGAATGGAATTATTGGCGCTGATCGTTGCTTTGGAGAATATGAAAACCAACAAATATCCGATCGAGGTTTATTCGGATTCCAGATATGTCATTGACGCCATTACGAAAGGCTGGGTATTTGGCTGGAGGAACAAAGGGTTCAAGGGAAAGAAAAATGCAGATCTTTGGTTGAGATACCTCGAGCTTCATCCTCAATTCAATGTGTCATTTCACTGGGTCAAGGGACACAATGGCCACCCGGAAAATGAACGATGTGATCAACTTGCGGTAAAGGCTGCAGAAACTCCCCCTCACCAGATAGATACAGTATTTGAAGCAAACCAGGAAACGCTTTTCGATTAGGCGCTGATGCTGCTTTCTATCCCTGAATGCGCCATTGCGGCTTTTACAAACGTATAGATAACAGGATGCGGAATTTCTCGCGTCGATGAGACCTGCGGACAATAGCCGCATGCCACGAAGAAAGGATGTCGTTTGAGACTGATCACTTCCGGCTCCTCAAATTGATTGTATGCCTCAACATCAACGATCTCGCTGGTGAGTGTTTGTATCAATTGTGGGTACAAACTGTATCGTGATGAAGTAAGTTCGGTTGTGTTGTGATTTTCATAGATCTGTATGAACTCCTTTGAATGTGGTACGATCTGTAATCGTTCGAAGTGATTCCCGTCAACGAGATTGTCAGAGATCAGTTTTTCTCCATTGGGATTCAATTGATAGGAATTGATCAGCACTTCAATCAGACTGCGCATGCTTTCTCCGGTTAAAAGTACCGGTATCCTCAAGTTTTGGATGGCTCTTAGAATGCCATTCAGGAAGAAGATATTCTGAAAAGGTCCTGGTGCTATCCAGATACCATCGAACTCTTCGAATTGTTGCGGCTTTAACTGTGCGGCTTCAGTGATCTTTATCCAGTAATAGTTGATGTCTAATTCAAGAAATCGCCCGGAATGATCCAATGCAAGATTCGTAGCTTGATGAGAATTGTAAGTGAAATTATAATCTCCGAGTATCGCTATTTTAAGAGTCTGCCCCATTGGTTTGAAACAAAAAAAAGCCGCTGCAAGAACGGCTTAATAATTATTTTTGGAACCACCCGCTTAGGACGGCATTCTGAACTGGAATTGAATCCCAAGCCAGCGTAATGGCATCCTGATGGTAGACGTAACAGTCAAAATTACAAGTAAACAGAGAATAGTGACCACTTGTATCGGTGTCCTGACTAATATTCGAGAAGACAACATCTTGAACATTGACGCTGTTTTCTTTCGAAAACCATTCAACTCCTGCCGGATCTCTGTACATGAACTCAAAACCGTTGGACCCCCCATCAGAAAATGCAGGCGTCAAACTGTTGTTGTGGAAAGAATCGAATTGCGTTTCGGTAGGATCGGTACTCACACCGCGGTCCCAGAAAACACTGCCTAAAGATGCTTTCACCGATTTGAACGATTGAGCAGTCAACAATTCGAAAGTGTATACGGCACTGGAGTAACTCGGAGAAG
This sequence comes from Flavobacteriia bacterium, assembly GCA_046301895.1. GTDB lineage: Bacteria > Bacteroidota > Bacteroidia > Flavobacteriales_D > Crocinitomicaceae > M0103. The sequence continues at coordinate 39,780 of JBKCJG010000048.1, read as the reverse complement.
GTAGAAGGATAAGGTTCTTGTCTGCCTGTCCGGTATAACCCAGTACATTCTCGGTAAGCTCGAGAGGTGTCCCGTTGATCACACCGTAAAAATGACAGTTTAGTTCGACCATTGGAACCGGCGCTGGTATCACTTCATGGTCGATACAAGAACTCAATCCCAACAAGGATGCAAGAGCAATGGCAAAACCCAATTTTATTTTTTTCATAGTTCGAAAGATGGTTCAAACACCTTAAAACAACTCAAGGTATTAAAATGTTACAACGAATATACGAAAATATACATATCAAGGTTGCCTCCACGATGAAAACTTCGTGTTAATTATGCCCTGATCCTTTTAATTTCTTTCAGTTCAGAAAGATGGTCAAGCGCGATTATCCGCTGATCCAGTTGATCTCCGTAAAAGAAATAGACTGTATTGCCATATCCGTCATGTTGATCAATGAAGGATCCTGTGATATCGGCCTCAGGATTCAAATGTTGTAAGGCGTTGATGACTTTGTTCAGTTGACTGGAGTTTAGACATAGTTCTGTTTCATAGCGTAAAGTACCCCTGTGGATCGTGCCGCGCAAGGTGATCTCATTTGCAAATGTGAGAAATGCGATCTCTGAAATTTCAAAAAGTTGTGCCGGTGTTTGCATAATTCAAATCGTTTATGGTACAAATTTCAGCTGGTAGATCGTAAGCAATTTACGATCTATAAAAATTATTGAAATACAATGTCTAAAGTGAAAAATCGTAACTTCAACCCCAAAATAGTTGACATGAAATACGACAGGATCGACAAACAATTGTATTGCACCAATCGGGCCAAATTTACCGCGCACATGGAACCGAATGCTCTTGCGGTATTCAATTCCAATGATATCTATCCGATCAGCGCTGATAGCACAATGCCCTTTCAACAACACAGGGATATTCTTTATTTATCTGGTGTTGATCAGGAGGAGAGCATCCTGGTGATCTTTCCGGATGCACGGAATGAAGCCCATCGCGAGGTCCTGTTCCTAAAAGAGACGAGTGAGCTGATTGCCGTTTGGGAAGGTGAAAAGCTAACCAAAGAACAGGCTTTTGAGGTTTCAGGGATTAAGACAGTTTACTGGTTGGAACAGTTCAACACGATAATGAAACAAATGATGGCTGATGCGTCAACCGTTTACCTCAACACCAACGAACATTTACGTGCCAATACAGAGGTAGAGACACGGGAAGACAGATTCATCAAAAAGCTCAAGGCAGATTATCCGGCACATGCGGTGAGAAAAAGTGCTCCGATCATGCACCGCATTCGCTCTGTGAAAGAGCAGATTGAATTGGAGCTGATGCAACGGGCATGCAACATCACCGAAGCGGGTATTCGCCGATTGCTGAAAGTTGTGAAGCCCGGTGTCTGGGAATATGAGATCGAGGCTGAGCTGGCTCATGAGTTCTTGCGCAATAGGTCGAAAGGATTTGCATATACGCCGATAATTGCATCAGGCAAAAATGCTTGCGTCTTGCATTATATTGAGAACAATCAGATCTGTAATGACGGTGATGTGATCCTTTTGGATGTTGGTGCTGAATATGCTAATTATGCATCCGACCTGACACGCTGTATTCCTGTGAACGGTCGTTTTACGGCCCGCCAGAGACAAGTATACAATGCTGTTCTTCATGTAAAGAAGGAGGCGGAGAAAATGTTGACGCCCGGAACGATCATGGCAGAGTACCACAAAGAAGTCGGTAGTATCATGGAAGATCAGTTACTGCAACTCGGTTTGATCGATCGAACGGATATTAAGAACCAGAAAGCGGAATGGCCTGCCTATAAAAAGTATTTTATGCATGGAACATCTCATTTCCTTGGACTGGATACGCACGATGTGGGGATCTGGTTCGAGCCGATTAAGGAGGGAATGGTGTTTACTTGTGAACCGGGGATTTACATCCCTGAAGAAGGGCTTGGCATCCGTTTAGAGGATGACCTCGTTGTTCAAAAGACAGGGGCACCGTTCAATTTGATGAAGAATATCCCCTTGGAAGCTGATGAGATCGAGAGCCTAATGAACGCATAATGGATCAACACGATAACTTGAATTACAGGGTGCTCGGAAATGGGCATCCTGTTGTTTTTTTACACGGTTTTCTCGAATCATTGACCATGTGGTCATCCCTCGACCTGGAAAATGCGCCTTTTCAAAGTATTCTCATCGACCTTCCCGGTCACGGGGGATCTGATCTGATAGACAATGCAGAGGAGCCGACTATTTCGTTCATGGCAAATGAGGTTCATAAAGTACTCCTGAAACGCAATGTCACTTCCTATGATGTTGTTGGCCATTCGATGGGAGGCTATGTTGCATTGGAACTGAAAAGGATCGATCCGAAATGTGGGAGGATTGTGCTGTTGAATTCTAATTTCTGGGAAGATGCCGAAGACAAAAAGCGCGACCGTGTGCGTGTTGCGGAAATGGTATTTCGCGCAAAGGACCTTTTCATTCAAGAAGCAATCCCCGGACTTTTTTACCGGCACGACCGCAAAGATGCTGTTATAACCGATCTTGTTTCTGAAGCGAAAAGAATGGATGCTGTTGGAATTGCTTATGCATCACTGGCGATGAGAGCCCGTGCCGATAGATCCGGGGTATTGAAAACAACGCCCGATCAGGTTTTGATCATCCAGGGGCAGCATGATCCATTGATCTCTCAAGTGAGAATGAAAGAAGAACTGAATGGCCTCGATGTACGAACTGTCGTGTTACACCAATCCGGACACATGGCACATGTCGAGGAACCTCAAAGTGTTTTGCAACTTGTTACAGATTTTTTGAAATAAAAAACGGAAACCTTAGTTTCCGTTGTCATTGAAGATCCAGCGTTGCCGGTGGGTAGAATAATGGAATGATCCTGACATAAGCAAGTAGTTTTAACCGATCAATTAACACTAAATTAGTCGGATGGTTCTACTTCCGTTCGAAAAAAATGTAAACGGTATGCTGCATTTAGTTTACGGTTGTCTATTCATCTTGATAGGATGGATCTTCCATTTTAAATCAATTGAAGAGAAACATTAATTTTATTTTAAATACTATATTCGAAAGAATGGAAGAAAATTCCTTCTTCCGGTTAAAACCACGACTATGAAACTTAGAGCGATCGTTGTTGATGATGAGGAGTTTGCACGCAAGAACCTTGTCATGCTGTTGGAAGAATATTGTCCGGATATTGAAGTGATCGGTGAAGCCTCGCGAAAGAGTCAGGCGAAAGCCATCATTGAAGCGTCCAAGCCGGATGTTGTGTTTCTGGATATCCGCATGCCCTCCGGCGCTGAAGGTTTCGAATTGTTGGACGAGCTCGAGGAAAAAGACTTTTTAGTTGTTTTCGTTACTGCTTTCAAGGATTATGCGATCAAGGCCTTTAATGCAAGTGCAGTCTACTATTTGTTAAAACCGATCGATATTGAGGAACTTCAAACCGCCGTGGAAAAGTTAAAAGAAACGAAAATGGTCTTCACGGAAGAACCTCAGAATTTCAACACCTATTTCAGTTCGTTGCGCAACCTTTCGGATACCCTGCTGCGTAATAAACCAAATAACAGAATCGCAATCAGCCACACGAAAGGATTGAAGATCGTTGAGGATGATTCGATCTCACACCTGGAGGCAAGCGGCAACTGTACAACGATCTATTTTAAAGACGGTACGCGCTATTTGGACACCAGAACGCTGAAAACATACGAAAGCATTCTGGACCCGAAGAAGTTCTTTCGTGTACATAAATCGCATATCATTAATCTTGACCTTTTAGCTGAATACCTCAATGATGACGGTCATTTTGCAGTGCTCAAGAATGGTTTGCGCATACCGGTTGCACGAAACAGGGTGACCGATTTTGTGAAAATGCTGAAAGAATCCTGATGAAAAGGATCCTGTTCTGTCTGTTTTTTCTCACTGTATGTTTGCCGTTGTATTCACAGCGTTACTCATTCCTGTCCTATAATACCGTTCAGGGATTGCCGCAATCACAGGTAACAGCCATAACACAGGATAGAAACGGCTATTTGTGGGTCGGTACGCTTGGGGGGCTCGCCAAATTTAACGGAAAGGAATTCCAAACCTTTTCAACGGAAGAAGGCTTGCTGAACAACCGGATATCATTTCTCGGCTTTATTGATGATGTGCTTTGGATCGGACATGAAGGAGGAGTGTCTCGACTCGAAAAAGGGATCATAAAGAAATGGTCATTTGAAACGATCGATAGAATGACGAACGCTACAGATGTTGTGCTCTTCAGGAACAGACTGATCATTGCATCGAACGGAGGTGGGCTGTATGAATTGAAAGGCGGAGGGCTTGCCAGGATAACTTTGAACGAGAGCACACCGATTGCCCTGGGAGGAAAGGATCCGATCGAACTGGAACTGCACAAAGAGGACGATCTTCGTGTAAGGGACCTTTTGATCATCAGGAATGAACTGTGGATCGGGACACGGGGAGGTGTTCTAAAGACAAAGGACCTGAAGTCATTCGATCATATCCGGAGCCTCGATCCATTCAGTGTGTCGGATCTGTGTGATGTTGGGAATGATCTGTACGTCTCAACCTACAATGACGGGTTGCTCCGTTATTCAAGGAACGATGATCGCTTTACGGTCGTACAAGGGATTGATAGATCCTTCACACTGCGTGGCTGTTTGAAAGACTCACAGGGAAACCTTTGGGTCAATTCATCTGGTGGCGTTTTCAGGGTGAAAGACGAAAAAGTGACGCTTCGGCTTGATCAATCAAATGGACTGCTGACGGAAAGTATACGCACCGTCTTTGAGGATCATCAGGGCAACATGTGGTTTGGAAGTGATGGAAAGGGGTTGTTGAGATTTCCGGGCGAACGATTCGTTTTTTACAACGAAGCAAGCGGCTTGTCGTCCGATCTCATCCTGAATGTCAACCAGGATGCCGCCGGCAATTACTGGATCGGAACATTTGACAAAGGCCTGATGATGCTGGATAGATCAAAACAGATCAAGGTCTTCAATCTCGAAAATAGCGGAACTGTCTGGACTTCCTTGTTAAACGTAGACGGAATGAACTGGTTCGGAACGGGTGTTGGTCTGGTCGCAATGAAGGATCAGCAGGTCAAGAAGATCTTTTACACGGAAGATGGATTACCTGGAGATAAGATCACGGCCTTGTTCAGGATCGGTCCTGCATCCTTTTATGTCGGCGGAAGCGATGGTGTTTCGATCTATCAAAAGGGAACCTTTAAACCGCTTGACATCGAGGAATACACTACGGTTCGTGACTTTTGTAAGGTAGGAACTGAAATATATTGCGCTACAGACAATGGATTGTACCGTATTCGTGGTAAACGCCTGGAGCGCGTCCTGAATTTCCGGCTAACAGCATATTCTCTTGTGAAAGACGACCGAAACACCCTGTGGATCGGAACGCAGGAAGGACTGTATAGCCTGAAAGATGGAAAGATCAGGAAAGTGAATTTCTCAAAGCAGGCTGCCTCGAATTACATCAACTTTCTTGAATTTGAGAAAGGTCGTTTGTTCGTCGGCACGAATAATGGACTTTTTGTCTTTACAAAACTGGATCAGGAAGCCCCGGAGATTATCAACTTTGGGATAGCGGAAGGAATAGTGAACCTTGAAACAAATCTGAATTCTGCGTTCTTGGATAGAACAGGTCGTCTGTGGTTTGGTACGGCATCCGGAATGGTGAGTTATCTACCTTCCCAAACTACTGAAGGGTTTTCCGCCCCTCAATTGTTGGTCAAGAATATCCTGATCAATTTCCAGCAAACTTCTTTTGAGAAATATTCCAGAGGAATGGATAAGAACGGACTTCCATTAGAACTGAAGTTGCCTTATTCAAAGAATAACGTGACATTTGAACTGGATGGGATCGCATTGGCAAATTATACCGGATTGAAATTCCAATACTGGCTGGAAGGACAGGATGAGAATTGGTCTCCGTTAACAACGAACAATACCATCTCCTACAATGGCCTTACAGCTGGTGATTATGTGTTGCACGCACGTTGTGTGGACTCAAGAGGATTGATATCCCGGGAGGTGCAATTTGCCTTCACAGTAAAACAGGCTTTCTACAAAACCTGGTGGTTCATCGGTGGAATGTCACTTCTTCTTGGATTTTTGGTTCTAAGGATCTTCCGCTTCCGACTGAAACGGGAACGTGAAAAGAACGAAAAAGAAAAATTGGAATACCGGTCCAGACTCTTGACGCTGGAACAGAAATCACTGAATGCCAGTATGAACAGACATTTTATCTTCAATTCACTGAATTCAATTCAGTATTTTATCAATACACAAGACAGACTTTCTGCAAATCGTTTCCTAACCAACTTTGCCAAACTGATTCGGAAGAATCTGGATTCTTCAGATGATGGAAACCTCGTGCCGCTGAGTCAGGAATTGGAGCGGCTTGACCTCTACATGTCCCTGGAATCAATGCGTTTCAAGGATAGATTCGAATACAAGATCAATTGTCCTGAAACAATTGATACCGAAACCGTGATCATTCCTGCCATGATGTTACAGCCATTCATAGAGAACAGTATTATCCATGGGATTCTGCCGGATGAATCGAAGAAGGGACTGATCACAGTTGATCTGAAACTCATTGGTGACATGCTTACCATTCAGATTGAAGACAATGGTATCGGAATCGATACGAGCATAAAGAGTAAAGCAGATTACGACGGTGATCATCGCTCACAAGGAATGGAGATCACTACGAAAAGGATCGAGCTACTGCAAAAACTAACGAACAGATCCTTCGAATTGCATGGCCCCGTTCAAATAACTGATAACGACAATTCAATCAAAGGAACACGCGTTACACTCAAATTTCAGGTGGAAAATTTGGATTAGTAGATTTAATGCCTTATGTTTGTTTTAATAATTACACACAGATGAAGAGAGTTATTTATATAGCATTTGTTGCGGCGGGCTTGTTGACTGTGTCTTGTAGTAAGGAAAATATCCAGCCGAACAACGTTGATTCTGACGCACTTCCCGTTTGGAGATCATCCTCAGATGGTGGTTCGGTCGATGAAGGAACAATTGTGGATGATGGTACTATTACCGATCCGAACAACGACCGTGACGAAAACTCAAGAAGACGAAATTAATGTCCGGATAGAAATTGGAAGCCTCGCTGAAGCGGGGCTTTTTTTTTGGAATACAATGGGATCTGTTCCATACATTTTAATCAATCTTTTATACAGATCAAAATCTTATTGAAACTTTCTTGAAACCTTTTTATATTTTCGTTGTTAGCTGAATATACCGCAGGAAAATATACATGTCTACGAAAGTGAAAGAGAGCTTGTTCGAATTGATTCGGTCACTCTCAAAATCAGAAAAACGATACTTTAAATTATTGTCTTCTCGGCACACCATCGGCGATGAGAACAACTACGTTCGACTTTTTGATTACATCGAAAAACAAACCGTATACAATGAAGAATTGCTTTTCAAGGAGTTTGCGGGAGAACCTTTCCTTCACCGTTTTTCGATCACCAAAAAAAGATTGTATGATCACATCCTGAGTGCACTGGATGCGTTCCATTCTGCATCGTCCTCTGATGCTCAGATCTTTAAATTATTGCACAGCGCAGATATCCTGTATACCAAATCCTTGTACGACCAATGTGGCAGGATTTTAAGAAGTGCTGAAAAACTAGCCGAAAAACAGGAGAAATTCATCCTTCTTGCGGAAATCAGAAAAAAACAAAAGAAACTGATTGAGAATAACGGCTATTTCGAATCATCCATCGATGAATTGGAAGAGGTTCGTTCAAAGGACGAAATGATCCTTCAGGAAATTGCAAGGAATAATTCGCTCTGGCAGATCAAAAGCCATCTTTTCTTTCATTTATCCCGCAAGGGGAAAGCCCGATCCGAGGAGGAATATGCTGTTTATTCTGCCATTTATGACAAATTACCTATAGATCTCCCTGTCGAAAATCTTCCATTTGAAACCGCTTATTTGTACAACCACATCCGCAGTGCCTATTGGTTTGCGGTAGGTGACCTCGAAAAAAGCTATGTTTACCTGAAGCTCAATCACCGGGTATTCGATCAAAGAGATGGAGTCACCGGGCCGAATCTGAATAATTATTTTTCGCTCTTAACAAATGCGATCTTTGTTTCGGAGACCTTGGGATATCATCACGACTCCACAGAATACCTGAAGAAATTGAAAGCGATCCCCGTTCGCTTTGACCTTTCAAGTAACGAGGACATGCAGATCAAATTGTTTGCATCTACATACAGCATCGAATTGAGTTTATTAACGCACCGAGGTGATTACAGTCAGGCTGATGCGCTTATTCCCGCTATTGAAAGAGGCCTGATGGAATTTGGAGAAAAGATCTCTCCGGTCCGAAAAGCATTCATTCAATTCAAAATAGCGACGGTAGAACTTGGACTGAACAATCATTCGGCAGCACTGAAATGGATCAATGCGATCCTGAACGATGCGGATCTGGACGATAGCGAGGATATCCTGTCTTACACACAGATCCTTGACCTATTGGTACATCTTGAAATGAAACACAGGCAATTGTTGCCTTATGCGATGAAAAATACCCAGCGCTTTCTCAAGACAAGAAATCGATTGTACACCTTTGAAAGGGTCTTCCTGCAATTCGTTTCAAAGCGGATTAAATGCAATAATGAGATCGACGCAGAGATCTTGTGGGAAGGATTGTATAATGACCTGTCCGCAATCAAAGAGGACTCCTTTGAAGGATTATCCTTGGAGCATTTTGATTTCATTTCTTGGGCGGAAGCCAAGTTCAAAAAACGATCGTTCACCGACATCCTGAAAGAGAAGTTCAACAAGAAATTTCGAAAAGTGGAAGGACTTGTAGATCAGTCAAAATGATTCCAGCCTTGTGCCCTGAGGGTAATGGCTGAACCATTCTTGTCAATATAATAAATGCCGTCCTGCTCATTCGTCATGTGCCCGATAACCGTCATGTGTGGATTGCCTTTGATCTTGTCATAATCGTCCTGCTTAATGGTAAACAGAAGTTCATAATCTTCGCCGCCGTTCAATGCGCAGGTACTTGGATCCAGGTTGAAATCGATCGCCGTCATGGAAGTTTTGGCATCGATCGGGATCTTCTCGTCGTAAACGTGGCACCCAACCTTGCTCGCTTTGCAGATATGAAGTATTTCGGATGCAAGCCCGTCAGATATATCGATCATTGATGTTGGAACGACGCCCAATTCCTTTAGGAATCCGATCACATCCTTCCGCGCTTCAGGTTTTAGCTGACGCTCGATAATGTAATCATGCCCATCAAGATCCGGTTGTATGTCCGGATTGGATTCAAATACTTGTTTTTCCCGCTCAAGGACCTGAAGTCCCATGTAGGCTGCCCCAAGATCACCGGTTACCACAAGCAGGTCGTGCTCTTTTGCACCGCTTCTGTATGAGATCTGTGAACGTTTTGCGCGACCAACAACAGAGATATTGATGATCAAACCTGAAACGGATGAGGTGGTATCACCTCCGACCAGATCCACGTTGTAATTCGTGCAGGCATAACGGATTCCGTCATACAATTCTTCCAAAGCCTCCAAGGGAAAACGGGAAGATACCGCCAACGAGACAATGATCTGTTCGGCAATACCGTTCATCGCACAAATGTCTGATACATTTACCGCAACTGCTTTATACCCCAGGTGTTTCAGAGGCATGTACATCAGATTGAAATGAACTCCCTCCACGAGCATATCCGTCGAGAGCAGCATCGCTTCCTCTTCTGAAATGGAAATAACAGCGGCATCATCACCAACACCTAAAAGAGTGCTTTCCTGAGTGTTTGACAGATCCTTCGTCAAATGATCGATTAATCCAAATTCGCCCAATTGGCTCAGTTCTGTGCGTTTTTCACTCATGCGGAATTTTTTCACAAAGTTAATACATCTGCGCTAACACACTGAATGCTTCTCTGATCGCTTTTTTGAAATTTTAGATCAAGAGGGATATGTACCAAGAAGCACCATCATGTGTGAATGTGTTCCATAAATTGAAAAAATAGTACATGATCATCTTTAATTGTAGTCATTACCCAAAGTTGTGACAGGTTAGAAATGCATAATATAGTAATCCATGCATACTACCCGTTTCTTGCGGAAGGTGAAAAATGAAGGGGGGGTGGAAACGTTGTAAATAAAAGCACTACTTGAATACGATCGAACTTTTAACGAGGAATTAAAGCCTGAAAAATCAATGGGTATTCGGTCGAATGCATCGGGAAAAGGCGCAATGCCCGTGGTTTTTCAAACGAAATCCGATTCGGAATAAAATAAAAAAAGGAGTTCAAAAAAAACGAGAGTGACGCTCTCCGCTCTCACTCTCGCTCTTTTTCTGTTGACCCACTAGGGCTCGAACCTAGACTCTTCTGAACCAAAATCAGACGTGTTGCCAGTTACACCATGGGTCAGTTGCGAGGGCAAAAATAGAAACAAAAATTAATTTGACGTAGAATTTGGAAAAAATATTCGCCTAAAAATTTCTTCACAGGTCCATTGTGACAAAGATTTTGGCATTTTTAACTTGTTCTGCGGTGCTCCGTCCTTATATATTTTTAAATTCGCAATGCTCAACTTGTTGAGTAGCCATTTTTGGCAGAACATTCATAAAAACGCACACATGAGTTACAAGAAGTGGAATACATACCTGGGTTGGTTGGTGTTTCTGATCTCCACAGCTGTTTATTTTATCACCATCGAAGATACGGTAAGTTTGTGGGACTGCGGTGAATACATCACGGCAGCATACAAACTTGAAGTTGGTCACCCTCCTGGGGCTCCGTTGTTCATGGTGCTTGGAAGACTTTTCTCATTCTTTGCGGACCCTGAGAACGTGGCTGTTTGGATTAACCGCCTGTCTGCCGTCTCAAGTTCTTTGACGATCTTGTTCATGTTCTGGTCCCTGACGCTGCTGGTTAAAAAAATGCTGTTAAAAGACAAAGCGGAACTGTCATCCGGCGACAAAATAGCCGTGTTTGGAAGTGCGATTATCGGTTCGCTCGCCTATGCTTTCTCAGAATCGTTCTGGTTCTCTGCTGTTGAAGGGGAAGTGTACGCCATGTCGTCGTTGTTCACCGCAGCTATTTTCTGGGCGATCCTCAAATGGGACGAAGAAATGGCTGAATTGCAGGGTGGAAAACTTTCCGCCGAACTGTCTCCAAATAGATGGCTCTTGTTGATCATGTTCCTGCTTGGTTTAGCAATTGGTGTTCACTTATTGGGAATCCTGGTGGTGCCGGCGATTGCCTATATTGTTTACTTCAGATATGGGAATATTGGAAAAGAGTTCTTCCACAGCTTTGCCATTTTGCTCGGAATTTCCGGCCTTGTTTTGGGTATTTTCAGCAGCTTGGCTTGGTTGGCATTAATACCGATAGTCGGGTTACTGTTTTTATTATTTTTCCTTCGAACAGAAAACAAAGCAATTTCGTTTATTCTTGTTGGAATATTGTCAGTAGTTGCACTTGGTTTTATTCAAGAAGGTGTAATTCCGGGTTCAGTTTCTATGGCATCCTCATTTGAAGTTGCATTCGTAAATTCTCTTGGACTTCCTTTCTTTTCAGGGACCTTATTCTTTTTCGCTGTTCTAACCATTGTCTTTGTTTTAGTGGTAAGACGATCTAGGATCAAGGGTAATTCAATGTCTTACAATATGGTAATGGGATTGATCCTTCTCTTGATAGGATACGGCTCTTTTGCAGTGATCGTGATCCGCTCTAACGCAAATACCCCATTGGATGAAAATGACCCTGAAAACCTGGTAACATTGCACGCATACCTGAAGCGCGAACAATATGGTTCAGCGCCTTTGTTGTACGGTCCGCATTGGAACTCTACGGAAAATGACCCGGAATTGTACGGAAGCCGATCGCCGTTCTACCTGCGTCGATTCATTGTTACCAAAGGAGATCAGGTCATCAAAGCATTTAAACAGGAAGCCAACGCAAAGAAATATGCGCAGGAGAATGGCGGTTCTGTCGAAGAAAAATACTTTGAATCGAATGCCACCGACAGAATGAACTCGGTGCCGACCTATGCGCAGAATACATTCTTCCCGCGGATGTACTGGAATGCGGAAAAACAACGTGTCGACGGATACATCAAGTGGTCCGGGTATGATGCAAATGATGGTGCACCAACGGATAAAGGTAACGACGGAAAACGACTTCCAACCTTCGGTGAGAACATGCAGTACTTCATGAGCTATCAGGTGAACTGGATGTATTGGCGTTATTTTATGTGGAATTTCTCCGGACGTCAGAACGATATTCAGGGGCACGGTGACAACATGCGAGGTAACTGGTTGTCCGGCTTCAGTGCTGTTGATAATGCCCGTCTCGGAGATCAAAGCGAAGCAGCTCCGTATTTCACCTCTCAGAACCCGTCGAATAACAAGTTCTATTTCTTGCCGTTGATCCTTGGCCTGGTTGGGATGATCTTCCATTTCTACCGCGCACCGAAAGATGCATTTGTCGTGCTGCTGGCCTTCTTGTTCACGGGATTGGCGATCGTTGTGTACCTGAACCAGAAACCGTTCGAACCAAGAGAACGGGATTATGCATATGCCGGTTCTTTCTACTTCTTTGCGTTGTGGATAGGTGTCGGGGTCTATGCACTCTATGATGCATTCAGGTCTTTCGAAAAGAAGGAGCTGATCAAAGCACTGATCATTGGTGGTGGTGGCCTGCTGTTCTTCGGATTGGTGGATGCCGGTAGCGAAGCTTCAATGCCGAATACCATCTCTTGGCTCATCATCGCAGGTCTTGGAATTGGTGCCATCGCTGCTATGATGGGATTGAAAAAAGTCTTGAAGAGTGATGCTCAGGGAGCTACAATTGCAACCTTAATCGGCCTGTTCGTTCCGGTTTTAATGGGCATGCAAGGGTGGGACGACCATGACAGAAGCTTGAAGACTTCAGCTGATGACCTCGCATTGAACTACCTGGAATCTTGTGCGCCGAACAGTATTCTGTTCACAAATGGTGATAACGATACCTTCCCATTGTGGTACATGCAGGAAGTAGAAGAAAAACGTACAGACGTGCGTGTGTGCAACCTTTCGTTGATGCAAACAGATTGGTATACAGACCAAATGAAAATGCGCGCCTACGAATCAGACCCGCTACCGATCAAATTCCGTGAAGACCAGATCTTAATGTATGCGGGATATACGGATCAGGTGATCTTTACGAATCTATTTGAATTATTCTATCTGAACGCAAACGATGAGATCTTGAAAGAGGTGATCAAAATGCGCGTGAAGAATAATGCGCAGGCTGTCACTCAATCACTTGAAACATTCAATTTACAAATTCCGGGTATTATGACAGGGGTTACGTCCTCTCAGCCAAATGTCATGTCCCGAATTGAGGCGCTGAAAGTGGATCTTTCAACGAATAAAGGCACCGATCTTCCGGAAGTCATCTATGCGAAATACCGCGCTGCGTTTGAGATCCTTTCGGGTATTCAGGGTGGGTTGATCACGTTGCCGGAAGGTCAGGCACAGGCATTCCAGAATCTGATAATGGATTTTGAAAAGCCATGGGATACAACGAACCTCAAGGAGGCAATGGAATTTGTGAGGGACGATAAGAACCTGATCGCATTCAATGGTACGCGTTTGGTGCGGGTATTCCCAAGTACTGGTTTCATTTTGCCTGTAAATGTTGATAACGCCGTGAAATCAGGGGTGATTACTGCTGCTCAGAAGAAGAGATGCCTGAAAGAACTGAGATTTAACTTCGAAGCAAGAGGCCTGACTCGTGAGCAGGTAATGATGTTGGATGTGTTGGCAAACAACGATTGGAAACGTGGGATCTACTTCTCGAGCCCGGGTGGATCGGATGTATCTGTCGCACTTTACACAAGAGGCTACGTGAAACAGAATGGAATGGCCTTCGAGTTGAGTCCGTTGAACGAAATGAATGACCGCTTCTCTGATAAGATGTATGCGAATCTGATGTCAATGTACAAGTATGGAGCGATGAACAACCCGGATGTATTAACAGACTATTACACGCGTCGCCACACTGCACAGTATCGTTTGCATTTTGCTTCATTGGCCGATGACTTCTTGTCGCGGGCATCTCAGGAAGACGAGTCAAGAGTGAACAAGTTGAGAAATATTGAGATCCTTCGTAAGAATGGTATGGGGACTGAGGCAGCAAAACTGGAAGCAACACTGAAGGGTGTCGATGGACGCATTGCAGATTACAAAAAGAAGGCGCAGAACCTGATCAAACGATCGTTGGAAGTAATGCCTGCCGATATCGTGATCGACTATGGCGAACCGAATCCGAACGGACGCGAGAAATACACCAACGGAGGTGTGCAGGTCACAGCGTATTCGGATGGAATCTTACACGACTATGTAGTGATGCTCTACAAATCCGGAGACAAAAAGTCTGCTGAAGAGGTTGGTGCAACAGTTGCTGGTCAGTTGGAATCGATCTTTGGTTATTTTGAGAAGAGCAATGTGGTATTCTCTGCAAGCAAACAGAACACGGCAGATCTCTATGCTGCGCTTGATGCATATTTCAAAATGTACCTCGCATCAATCGATCCGCAATATGGTAACCGAAACGGAGAATTTGCACAACGATTAAATGCGAAGATCAACGACTTGTACAAAAAGGTATTCCCTCAGATGTACCGCGATCTTGAATCGAAGGCAAACGATAACGGAGAAAGTACACGTCGTGGATCCAAAGCCGGAAAATACGCCTCAATGCTCTTTGAACTTCAGGATTATCTTGAAGCGATCGGAGTGCACTACGGATACTTGGAAGGTAAACCTGCTCCGCCATCTGCCGCTGGACAGGAGATGGACCTGGAGCAATTGATGCAGCAAATGCCGGTTCAGGATACGACAAAGCCTTAGAAAAGTCAACATGAAGCTATACAGAACCCCACGTTTTTTCAGATGGTTATTTCCGAATAAAACGTGGGGTTTTTCATTGTCCGAAAATGCGGTTTACCTCACGTTTGATGATGGCCCCGATCCCGAGATAACCCCGTGGGTACTCGACCTTCTTAATTCTGAAGGAATCAAAGCAACCTTTTTCTGTGTCGGTGACAATGTCAGGAAATACCCGGAGATCTATGATCGAATTCTGACGGAAGGTCATGCGGTGGGAAATCATTCAATGGAACACCTCAAAGGGATTCGGGTATCAACGAAAGAATACATGAGATCTGTCAATGAAGCTGCGCATTGGATCGATTCCGACCTGTTCAGACCTCCCTACGGCAGAATATCCCTATCACAGACTTATCGGTTGAAAAGGAAATACAGAATAATCATGTGGACCTGGTTATCCTATGATTTTGACCGGAGTGTTCCTCTTGAAACCATCGTTGCAAATGCAAAAGATTCCATTGGCAATGGTGATATACTTGTACTGCATGACAATAGCAAGACCGCAGATCGGTTGAAGCTGCTCTTACCGAAATTCGTTGAGATCATCCGTTCAAAAAAACTCAACTTCCAAAAGATCGAATCCGAAAAATTGACAATTGACAATTGACAATTGCCAATGTCAATTCTTTCTCTTGTACAACGGTACCGTCGAGCAAGGCTCCCCGTACATGATGCTTTTTGCAACGGGCTGTAAACGGATAAGTAGTTCCGTCATGGCATGATCGGGATTGGAAATGTCCGAGCAGCCCTTAATGATGATCTTACCATCCTGATAGTCATTCAGATGGAGTTGATCGATCTTCTGTTTGATCAGTAACTTTTCGAGATCGGACCGATTGCCAACAAGGATATCTGTCGCCATCCCAACCAGTTGAGACGAGACAAGCATGTAGGCCCATGTGGGAACGATCGCATCTGCAGAACAGTGAATATAAACAGCCTTTCCCTTGTACTGGTCCCAGTCATGTGCCTTTATCCACGCTCTGAAATCTTTTTCTTTGAGAATGAGTCCCTGCCATAGCTGATCAGCAATATCAATGCCTGTGATGCTCTTGGATGGCTTGAAATCTGCAAGATCCATTTGGATCAATCCACTGTCCTGTACTTTGTTTACGATCTCGTCCATAATTGTAAAATTAATCATTCTGATACAAGATTAAAATAGTATCTGATTCATTGACTATCAATAATCCGGAGTTATCTTTGTCTAAAAACACGTTTATGCGATACATCAGTGCCCTATCCTTATTGCTCGTACTTTTCTCGTGTTCAACGAATGCCGACAAGATAACTGGACGCTGGAAATTGGAAGAGATCGATTATTCTGAATACTTTTCGGAAGTTCCGGGGGATGCAAAATCCTTTCTCGAAGCCCAGATGAAAGAGGAATTCGAGAGACTCAAGGATAAAACCTTTTTTGAGTTTTCGGATGAGAATAGAGTGAAATTGGAGTCTCCGAATTTTTCCGGAAAACAAACCTTTACGGATGGTGTTTGGACAATGAGCTCAACGGAAGATTCACTGTATTTTGAACTGTCTGAAAAAGAATATTACAAGATAGTCACATTGACTGAAGCGGAAATGGTCTTGAAAACAGATGACATGCCAAAGAGAACCCTTCACTTCTCAAAGGTGAAGTAAATCGTTCGGAGAAAACGCTCGACCCAAAGAGTGGGGTCGAATAAGACATCTTGTCAGTCTTTTTTTATGGGCACGTCATTTGACAAACTCCCGCGATGAAACGCAAAGAACACCCCTTTGGATCTGGCAGAGAAGCAGTTGCTTATGCATTCCTGGTAGTGATTGCAATGTGGTTGGTCTACTGGGCTGAACACCTCTTCTCGTTCGATTTTTACAAGTTGGGTGTTTTGCCAAGAACCAGGGATGGCCTCATCGGTGTTCTTCTCATGCCCTTGATCCATTCAAGAGATGAAATTCAACACATCGTCAATAATTCAGTGCCCATTTTTCTGTTATTGGCCGCGCTGATCTTTTTCTACCGTGAGATCGCGCTGAAGGTATTCTTGTATGGTTGGTTGATAACTGGTGCGCTTGTTTGGATCTACGCGGAGAATAAAGGATCCTACCATGTGGGGATCAGTGGACTGATCTACATGCTGGCAAGTTTTCTGTTTGTTTCCGGATTGATTCGAAAATACATGCCGTTGCAAGCGATATCACTTTCTGTTGTTTTTTACTACGGAAGCATGATATGGGGCATCTTTCCAATGGAGGAAAAGGTTTCCTGGGAAGGACACCTGATGGGTTTTTGCCTCGGAATTGTCTTGGCATATGTGTACAGAGGATATGGCCCACAGCGACCGAAATACCAATACGAGATCGAAAAAGAAATGGGAATTGACCCACCCGATCTTGAAGGGATGTACCTGGAACGTGTTCGACTGGCTCAATTAGCGGAAGAAGAACGGGAAAGAAGAGAAAAAGGATTCTACATTACCTATCACTATGTTCCACAGAACAAAGATGCTAATCAGGAACATGGATCGAAGGACGAAAATCAGCAATAAGTCTTCCCGTCCCCCGCGAGATCTCCCCCCAACTGTCGGCCTCGAATTCAAGACAAACATAATGGCCGGTCTTCATTAAATAATGCGCTTCAAGCAGATAGCTTACAAGAGAGGAGATCCCATCATTGTGCCCTACAATAAGAAGATCCTTTTTGTGCTTTAGATTCCAGATCATCTGCAAGTATATTTCCCGGTCCGAAAGGTAGAGCTCATTTAAATGAATGATCTTCCCAACGGAATTCCCATGGCTTATGATCTCAAGTGTTTCTCGTGTTCTTACCGCATCTGAGCAATAGGTGTAGGAGGGCTGGATGGAATGCTGGGAAAAATAATACCCCAGAACATTCGCCTGAGCAACCCCTTTCGGTAGAAGCCTGCGGTCAAAATCTCTTCCGCTTTGGGAAGTAGGTTCTGTCTTTGCGTGCCTGATCAGATGAATTTTCATGGTTTCAAGATTAGTGCCAACGGTTTGCGATCTTGGATCGTTTTATCTGTATGACAAGATAAGTAAAATGATCTTCTTGTTGAGTGAAAGGATGAATGATTTTGAAAAATTAGCGTTAAATTGCATAGTTACTTCAAAATAAGATATTTGGAGAGGTCCACAGATATCACGGCAGAGCTTCTCATGGCATGCGTCGCTGATGATCGCAAAGCGATAAAACACCTCTATGAACATTGTTTCAGGAAGTTGATGCCCGTTTGCTCCCGTTATCACAACAATGAAGAAGATGCCAGATCCTCCTTGAACGTTGGTTTTATGAAAATCCTGAAAGGATTGGATACAATTGATTCAAAGGTCAATTTTGCGGCATGGTCCAAACGGATAATGATCAATACCCTCATAGATGAATACCGGAAGAAGAAGAACTACCGGAATCATATCGCATCGAAAGAAACGGAAAGAGAACTGGATGTGGAACTTAGTCTTTCGGTAAATGAAGCGGAAAGTGATCTGGGGTATCAAAACCTGCTGACACTCATCGCCCAATTGCCGGTGATCAGTGGTCGTGTGTTCAATCTTTATGTGATCGACGGATACAATCACAAGGAGATCGGGGAATTACTGGGGATGTCGGAAGGAACATCAAAATGGCATCTTTCAACTGCCAGAAAATTGTTGAGGGAAAAATTGGAGAAAATGGAAAATCAGCATCAACGAATGGTTATATGAGTTGGAGGGATGATGAAATAGATGACTTGTTCCGCGATGCTGCTGATCAGCAGTATGTCGAGTTTGATCCGGATTATTTCAGGGAGATTGAAAGTCAATTGCCGATCAAAAGATCCCGAAAACCCCTCATTTGGTGGTTTTCAGGCAGTATGTTCCTCAGTTTCTTCCTGGTATGGACTGTCTATGAAGGAGCACGTGACGTGAGCAATGTAACGGCAGGCATCAAGAAACAAACCTTTGATAATCAATCTGGTGCAATGGTAACGGCTTCCAATGCTGCTGTACGGGACGGTGAAAAAGAACGTGTAACAGATAGCAAGACGATCGAAGAAAGAAAACAAGGAATGCAAACCGCTGTAGCTATAAGCAGTAAAGAAAAGGAATCGTTAGGGTTCGATCCTGCCTTATCACGGGATCTGGGGCAACTGACAATTCTCGGATCTTCGTCAATGAATGAAACGTCTGTAGGGGATCAAAAGGACAGTGAGACGATCGGTAGGTTGGAATTGAATAGGTGTAGTACAGGAAATTCGATCGGAGAGCTAGTACCTGCTGAATCCTATGGGAATAGAGATCGGAAATTGAGATGGTATGTGGAAACGGGTGGAAGCATCGCTCAAGGATGGGCTGCGACAAACCCGTCCTCAGTGAATGGAAGCCTATTCTTCAGTGGTGGTGTCTCTGCTTCTTGTGGAAAATGGAATGTTACCGCTGGGGTGGGACTAAGAGCTTTCAAATTAGGAGACCTGGAGATCATGGAGCGAACAAAGATCTACGGTTTTGGATACAGCACGTATGCCAATAGATACACATTCAACTCCTTCCTTGCATTGGAACTACCGATTCACCTGAATTATACTTTGAGACGCCATACTGTTGGAATTGGGGTCGCACCATCGTATGGTCTTTGCACAGGTTTGACAAGAACGGAATGGATCGATGGTGTGAAGACCGTCGAACGCTCAGGTGTTTCTGATGTTGGTATGTTCAGTAAGTTCGGTATGACGGCATCAGTGGGTTACTCCTATTTTGTAAAGAAGAACACACAGATCGGTGCTCGTGCGGCAATTCAGCTATTACAGCCGCTTTCTTCTGATCGTTTTGTTGGGAACCGCGTCAAGATGCCTGTTGAAGGCCAGGTATTTATTCGCAGAACGTTTGATTGGAAGAAATGAGACAGAGATACACATATGTGATACTGCTGCTTCTTTTTGCTAGCCTTGAATCCTGCAAAAAGGAGAAGGTGGAGGACGCGATCGAACCAAATGATCCTGTGTTCCTGGTAGAAGGTACCTTGGGTACAGAAATGTTTTCAGCTGTTGCCGGAGACAACAATTTCTACATGTCAACATTCACTCAAACAGTGCAAAATGTCTCGCTGTTCTCCGGGAAATTGTCGGACGGTAACACTGAAGTCGAACTGGGGATCTTCGATGGCGATATCGATCTTCCGGATGAGTTATGGGCAGACAATCTTCCGGATGACTTACATTTTGCTGGAATTCCTCAGCAGCCTGTTTTTCAGCTTTCTAAACAGGTTTTTCCAAATAGTAATTACATTGATCAGATAAAATGGTACGTGAATGGTCAATTCGTTGGATTGAATACCATGACCATCCATGAGCCGGGAAGGTATATGGTCTGTGCGGAGGTCTCCTTCGTCAGTGGTAACGAGGGAATAGTGTGCAATGATGTGATCGTTGGTTACCAAAAAAATGCGAGCAGCATCATGAGGCATTTTGTTTCGCCGGGTGGTGACCTCCAGGTATGGTTGGAAGAGTTGGATGTTCCGGTTGCTTCGGTGAAATGGTACATGGATGACAATTTTGTTTCTGATGAGATTAAATTAATCGATGAGATTGGGGACGAAATGCATGTGGTAAAGGCGGTCGTTACGTATGCCAATGGGGTTGTCAGAACGAAAAAGGTGCTTTTGGATGGTACGGCATGTGGAGGGTATCTGGATGATTTCTCTATTTTTGAGAACAGTCAGTCAGCTTATTTCAGAGATTACGCGATCACCTTGACGATCAGGAAAAACGGTGTGGAATATACCTCCATGAACGTTCCGAACAATGGCGCAGACTTTCATATTCTTGACAGGGTTCGGTATGAGGAGAATTCATCTGGGAATCCTGTCTTGAAAATTGAGGCAGAGATAGATTGTATGCTTAAAAATAACACGACAGGTGAGCTTGTACCATTTTCTGGGACAATGCAATTTGGGATAGAAGTAGATTGATCTGTCTTAGAATAAATACTTTATAGTAACTTTAACAAAAAATGTTAGCGATGAAACGATTTCTACTACTCGCTTTGGTATCTTCCGCAATGGCTTATGGTCAAACCGGGATCACGATCACCGAAGCCGACTTTGCTCATGGAGGTGATACCGTAAGAATGAGCCAGGCTTTTGATTCTGGGTATGATGTCAGCATTACCGGCCCGAACGCAACTTGGGACTTTTCATCCTTGACGGCAACTACGCAAAGCTTAAAGAATTTCCGTCCTTTGACCGGTGCACCCGGTTTTATTTCGTTCCTATTCGGAAGTTTAGCACCGGCAAAATACCAGGCCAATTATTACATTGAGAACACGACCTTGCCGATCGATCAGGTTACCTCTTTTTTACCGGTTCAAATTACAGATATATTTGGCTTTACCCGTTTCACGACCGCAAATGATTCCGTTCAGACATTGGGTGTGGCAATGACTGTTGACTTCGGTTCTGGTCCGACGTCGATTCCTTTCAGATCAGACACCATCGAAACAAGGTATTTACTACCGTTGGCGTATAATGACGCGTACTCTTCCAGAGGGTATACCAACATTGACTTTAACCCGGTGTACAATGCTAGATGGGTGCAGGCAAGACAGCGGACTTCATTGGTGGATGGCTTCGGAACGTTGACAACTCCTCTTGGGTCTTTTGATGTGATCCGAATCAAACATGATATCACCGAGCAAGATGAAATCACGTTAGAAGTTCCAATTTTCGGCGAACAAACAATCCCGCTGGATCTGCCAATTGTTCACGAATATGAGTGGTGGGCGAATGGTCAAGGGGAACCTGTTTTGAAAATTGTATCCAATGAGATCGCCGGAAATGAGGTCATCACATCGATTGAATACAGGGATTTATATTTGGGACTGGATGCAGGAATACAGGAGGAAACAATGTCTTTTGAGCTCTATCCAAACCCTTCAACGGATGTATTGAATATTATTTCTGCCGAGGCAATGGATCAATTGAATATAATGGATCTGTCAGGTAAAAGAGTCCGAACTGAAAAGATGCTTGGACAAGGTACTGCCTTTCTGCAGATTGACGCGCTCGAAAGTGGAACCTACCTGATCGAGGTCATTTCAGACGCGGGAACTTCAACCAGAACATTCATCAAGCAATAACGGTATCTTATTCGTATCTTTGCCCAAAGGCAAATCGGTCTATCGCCGTTCCGATTGATCGGAAAGGAGGAAAGTCCGGGCAGTACAGAGCGCCGTACTTCCTAACAGGAAGGTGTCAGCTTTCGGCTGGCAACAGAAAGTGCCACAGAAAGGAAAACTACCCGCGACTTGTCGGGGGAAAAGGTGAAAAGGTGAGGTAAGAGCTCACCGCTCCGGCAGTGATGAAGGAGGCAAGGTAAACCTTACGGACTGAAAGACCATGTATACCGGGGATGGTCTGTGTGCTGAAAGGCATACAGATCGGGAGGGTTGCTCGCCCGATCCCGGAGGGTAGGTCGATTGATCCTGTCAGCGATGACAGGGCTAGATAAATGATAGACGTTCCGGCTTCGGCTGGTTTACAGGACCCGGCTTATAGATTTGCCTTTTATTTTTTTTCCGCCCTCAAGTCGTTCGTCAATGGTTTTAACTAGTGCGCTAAATGTGTCCCCAATGTGTTGACCTTCCATGAAATGAAGTGTTCACTGGCATGCTGTTCTTCTGCGGACTTTATGAGCGGTGACTTCAGTTGAGGATCCCCAGAATAGTGATTACCCGATCATAGTTGGAAGTCAGGCGGAGAGGAGAAACACTGTATGTTGCATATCGGATATTCTGATACGGAACGGAACTATCCCGCGTATCAAGCACCGGGAACATCGATAAACGGAAATTCAGTCTTTTGTTGACGGGTTCCTCAAATAAATAGTGTAAAAAGGAAAGGGCATTCGTGTAGTTCCTTGCTTGTTTTACGATGCCGTAACATGCCATGTTGAAATAACTTCCCCCAAATGCCTGATTGGCAAAGTTCACACGATGATCCTTGAATTTCTTGGATGTGAAGGTTTTGTTGGAACGGGTGTGTGAGAAGGTTGTTAATACAACACTGCAAAGGGTAGTACTGTCATTTTCGCTGATCCCTTTTTCTTTATTCTCCAGAAAATGACGGATCCAGTCTAAAGCAGTGTATTTTTCTTTTGGGCTGATCTTTTGAGCGATAGCGGCATAGAATGGAAACCAGTCCGAAGGACCTTCGAGATCGGTACACCATTTCGTTTTGTTCGCAAGATCCCTGTAAGAACGGACCCTTGACAAACTGTCGTCTTTGCTGAAAAGAACATAGGGATCTATTCCAATACCACAGTAATCTCCGGATGCCGATCTGTGATCGAGTGATACGTTGCTCGGAAATGTGATTTCTTTCTGTGATTGCAGCAGACCGGCCCTACTCAGCTGGTGCATATCGTAAACGGATGAGAGTATTACGGCATCAATTTCTGTATTGACACCCTCTCTTTTCAGAAGGGCTTTCAGGCTGTCCGAACGATAATGTCGGATATGGATCTCTATCTGTTCATACTTTTCAAAGCCCTTGAACAGAATAGTGTCTTTGATGTCAAGACAGTCAGAAGCAATAAAAAGATGTTGCTTTCGGAAAGGTTTAGCTGTTTCGATGCCGCATGATGACAGCAGAACTGAAAGTATGACCAGCAGGAAAAAAAACCGTTTCGTGAACATGCAGCAAAGATATTCAACAATCTCACAACTGTTTCAATGTGCGGAATTAATTAACTTTGACAAAAAAGTACATCGTGTCAAAGGAATCAGGTACATCAAAGCAAAAACAGAAGATCGAACGGTTGGTTGGTGATCTTAATTCAGGGAATGAAAACAAGATGAGTGCAGCATTGAAAGCGCTTCAGATCAATGGCGATATCAGCATTCTTGAGTCCGTTTCAGCAATGCTCATGAAGGATGTATCCGATAAAATACGGCAAGAGATCCTGGAATTCCTGTCAACATTGAATGATTCAAAGGCCGCTGATGTGATGATCGAGCTCGTGAAGGACCCACGGTTCAGATCTGTCAGAAGGGAATTGTTATCGACGCTCTGGAACAGCAAACTTGATTACAGTTATTACTTGCCCGAATTCGTGGCGCTCGCTGTAGAAGGTGATTTCATGGAAGCGTTGGAATGTTTAACGATCATCGAGAACCTCGAAGGGCCGTTTGAAGAGCGTCACATCCTGGAATCCCAGTTACATTTGAAGGATTACTTGGAAGATACTGATCCGAAAGATCCGCAAAAGGCACAGATCATGAGTGAGATCGCACTCTTTGTGAAAGACTTTAACGAATCTGATGACGATGACATCAGCTACTTCAATGACTAGCAATTTCGCCCAAAGTAATGCGAAATGCGTAATTCAATGGATCAAAAATCCCACCCGAAACGATCCTTCAGGATGCGGTGTGTGAAATTCAAGACCTGCTCATTCTCGATCTTTTCGAGAACATCTCCGATAAACGCCGAAACCATTAGTTGCCTGGCCGATCGCTCTGATATTCCGCGAGCTCTCAGGTAAAAGACCGCTTCTTCATCCAACTGTCCGGTTGTGGATCCATGCGAGCATTTAACATCATCAGCATAGATCTCAAGTTCCGGCTTAGAATTCACCGTGGCGTTCTCGCTAAGCAGAACGTTTGCGTTCGATTGAAACGCATTGATCTTTTGTGAATCTTTCCTCACGAAGACCTTTCCGTTAAAGACTGCTGTGGCCTTGCCATCGATCACCCCCTTGTAAAGCTCGTTGGATGCGCAGTGAGGAGCGCTGTGATCAACCGTTGTATGGTTGTCCACATGCTGGTTGTCCTTCAACAAATAGGCGCCGTTGAGGTGGGTTTCACAGTTGACACCATGTACCTTAATGTTCAGATTGTTTCGAACAAGTGTTCCGTTTAATGTCAGGGTATTGATCGTAAAGTGTGAATCTTTTGCCTGCTCAACTTGCTCGGTTGCAATATGAAAGTTTCCTTCTTTTTCATATTGTATCTTATCGATCGTTAAATGTGCATTGTCACACACGTCAACTTCAGTAACAACATTCGTGAACGAACTTTCTGCATTGGAAGTGAAATAACCCTGAATAACAGATGCCTTGGAGAATTTACCGCTATGAATGACGTGACGTATATTGGATACGGTCTCTATGCCTGTTGTCACATGAATGATCTGAATGGTTCTGTCTATCTGAGCATTCTCAGCGATCTGTATGTACAGCCCGTCGTTCATGTATAGGGTATTCAGGGCATTAAAAGGTTCTGCGTCTAGTTGAACGTTCTTCCCGATAGTACGCAATTCAGAGGCATTGCACAAGGATAATGGTTTGATCGTTAGCCCGGCAGTGTAGGAGGCCGTTGACAGATCGGTGATCAATTTTCCATTTTCAAAAACAACGGTGATTGCATTGTCATCAATGGTGAATGCTGCTGGTAATGCAGTGATGATGCCGTTCTTCTTTTTCGCATAAATCGAAGCGATTCTGCCAACACGCGTATATTTCCAGGCTTCCTGGCGAGTTGTTGGGAAGTCGGTCGATAGCAATACTCGTTCAGCTTGCTCAACGAGCGAAGTCGGTAAAGGTAGAACTGTTTTTTCTAAGCCTTCAGTGAATGCAGCGATTTTGTTCTCGTGTATGATCTCGTTCATGGTGATCAGCTTTCGGTATTAGTGGGCATCTACTTCAGCCTTGATCCAATCGTAGCCTTTTTCTTCGAGTTCAAGCGCAAGCTCTTTGGGACCTGATTTCACAATGCGACCATTATACAGGACATGAACGAAATCAGGAACGATATAATCAAGCAAGCGCTGATAATGGGTGATCACGATCGTAGCATTCGTCGGTGATTTAAGTTTGTTCACGCCATTTGCTACAATGCGCAAGGCATCAATATCCAAACCGGAATCAGTCTCGTCAAGGATCGCAAGTTTTGGCTGAAGCATCGCCATCTGGAAGATCTCATTTCGCTTCTTTTCACCCCCGGAAAATCCCTCATTTACCGAACGAGATGCCAGTTTTGCATCCAGCTCAACGATCGCTGATTTCTCACGGACCATAGCCATAAAGTCCTTTGCAGAGATCTGTTCTTCTCCTCTGTATTCCCGGATCTCATTCAATGCAGTTCTCAAAAAGTTGACATTCGACACGCCCGGGATCTCAACGGGATATTGAAACGCAAGGAATAAACCTTCGCGCGCTCTGTCTTCTGTCGAAAGTTCCAGAAGGTCTTTACCGTCAAATTCAACACTGCCTGCTGTGATCTCGTATTCTTCTCTTCCTGCAAGAACAGATGCAAGTGTACTTTTCCCGGCACCGTTTGGTCCCATGATGGCATGTACTTCACCTGCTTTTACCTCCAGGTTCAATCCTTTAAGGATCTCTTTTCCGTCGATGGATGCGTGTAAATTCTTAATATTTATCATAACCTGTTTAATGTGAAGATTACAGATTGCAAATTGCAAATTGAATCTCCATGAGCACTTTATTTATTTTCAAATTTTTTTAAATACTTACTGAATCCGGATAATTGTTTACTGGTTTCAATACATTTTTTCTTTAATTCTTCAAATTTCTTTTTCTCCAAGTAATTCAGATTGAAAGCAATGTTCAGTTGAGTGCGCAATTCTCCACATGAACCTTTTGAGATCGACAAAAAATAAAGAAATTGGTTTTTGCTGTCTCGTTCGAAACCCTCGGATATATTTGACGGTATCGAAATTGCAGAGCGACGAATTTGTTCCTTAAGGCCAAAGTCTTTTGAGAATAGATCTGTATTTGTAAGTTCATAGATTTCGGTGCAAAGAGACATACTCAATTGCCAAACCTCCAAATCTTCAAAACTTTTAATTTTTCCCATACGATCCTAATCTGTATTCTTCAATTTGTAATCTGCCAATTCAGGATATTTCTATCCAACACTTCCTTCCAGACTGATCGCTAATAATTTCTGTGCTTCTACTGCAAATTCCATGGGAAGCTGATTAAGGACCTCCTTGCAGTAACCGTTCACGATTAGACTGATTGCCTTTTCTTCACTGATGCCGCGCTGAAGACAATAGAAGATCTGATCTTCTCCGATCTTTGAAGTCGTGGCCTCATGCTCGATCTTGGCAGTACTGTTCTTGCATTCGATATACGGGAAGGTATGCGCTCCGCATTCATCTGTCATGAGCAGTGAGTCACACTGCGAGAAGTTCCGCGCATTTTCGGCATTTTTGTGGATCTGAACAAGACCACGGTATGAATTCTGCGACTTTCCGGCTGATATACCCTTCGAAATGATTGTACTCTTGGTGTTCTTTCCAAGGTGCACCATTTTAGTGCCCGTGTCGGCCTGTTGAAAATTGTTCGTGACAGCAACAGAATAGAATTCACCGATCGAATTGTCTCCCTTCAGAATACACGATGGATATTTCCAAGTAACAGCAGAACCTGTTTCAACCTGTGTCCAGGAGATCTTTGCATTGCGCTCACAAATTCCCCGTTTAGTGACGAAATTAAATACCCCGCCTTTTCCTTCTTTGTCCCCGGGATACCAGTTCTGTACCGTGGAGTACTTGATCTCGGCATTCTCCAGCGCGATCAGCTCAACTACTGCAGCATGCAACTGATTTTCATCACGCTGCGGTGCAGTGCAACCTTCCAGATAGGAAACATAGGAGCCCTCATCAGCAACGACAAGCGTGCGTTCGAACTGACCCGTTCCGCCTTCATTGATCCTGAAGTAGGTAGATAGCTCCATCGGGCAACGAACTCCTTTCGGAATGTAACAGAAGGAGCCGTCTGTGAAAACGGCTGAATTAAGCGCTGCGTAAAAATTATCGGTGACAGGTACAACTGTCCCCATATATTTTCTGACAAGCTCCGGATGCTCCTGAACAGCCTCGGAAAATGAACAGAAAATGATCCCCAGTTCCTTTAGCTTTGCCTTGAATGAAGTTGCCACTGAAACAGAGTCCATCACGAAATCTACGGCAACACCCGTAAGACGCTGCTGTTCTTCAAGTGAGATACCCAACTTTGCCATGGTCTCCTTCATTTCAGGATCAACATCATCCCAGGATTCATATTTCTTTGTCTGCTTTGGAGCAGAATAATACGTAATATCCTGAAAATCCGGTTTGTCATAATGAACATGTGCCCATGAAGGCTCGGTCATTTCTTTCCAGATGGCAAATGCCTTCAATCTGTGGTCCAGTAACCATTCCGGTTCGCTCTTTTTTCCGGAGATGAAACGAATGATATCCTCATTCAGACCTTTCGGTGCTTTGTCTGCCTCAATGTTGGTAACGAATCCAAATTTATAATCCTGGTTCTCCAGGTCTTTAGCCAATTCGTTTTCTGTATATCCCATCTGAACTACGAAGTAAATTAGAAAAATGACTAAAGGGAGAAGGACTCACCGCATCCACAGGTTCTTCCTGCATTTGGATTGTTAAATACAAAACCTTTTCCGTTCAACCCTCCTGAAAAATCCAGAGTAGTGCCAATGAGATACAAGTAACTTTTTTTGTCGACAACGACCTTGATCCCGTTATCTTCGAAAGCTTTGTCCCCCTCTTTCTCTTGATTGTCAAAAGTCAATTGGTACATAAGACCTGAACAACCACCGCCATCAACGCCTACTCGTATGAAGAGACCTTCTTTACCCTCATCTTCCATCAATCTGAGAGCCTGCTTCTTAGCTGATTCTGTTACCGTTATCATGTGATTCTTTATTTAGATTAATTATAAATAAAACCCAAATTCTCTGCAAAAATACCAATTTTAAGGGATTGATACAATAAGAAACACGAATAAAAAGATATTGTTGTGCTTTTTTGGTAAAAAAAAAGCTGCCCGAATGGGCAGCTTTCCTGATCTGTAAAGATCCGATTATTTCTTAACGAACTTAGAAACTCCTACAGTAGATCCGTTCACAGATTTTACAGTATAGATTCCACTTTCTAAATTAGCAACATTCAAAGTAACCAATTCAGTATTCGCTACAGTTGACATTACCAACTGACCTGCGTTGTTGTATACTTCAACAGTTGAACCAACTTCCATGTTCGCAACATTCAATTCAGACTGTGCTGGATTTGGATATACGTTCAATGTTGTCTCATTCAATTCGCTGATCGCAGCAAGGTCATTCAAGTTAGCGCGGATCATGAACGTCACAGAGAAACCAAATGTTTCAGACAACGCCCATGGCTGAGAAGCCCAAGATACCCATGCAGTTCCTGCAGTGAAGATACTTGAAGACGTACCGATCTGAGTCTGAAGTGCAGCCTCTTCTCTAAGTGTTACAACATACTTTCCAGGAGCTAGGTTTGGAGCTGGTGAGAAACCTGCTGTGTACCACTGATTCGGTGTAGCCGTCACAGTACCTGACCCTGTTGCAATAGGAGTTCCTGTTGGTGTTCCTGCAGCATCTGTTGCGAATACATCAATGCTGTAGGTAGATCCTGTCAAAGAACCATCAGTGTTGTCAATAAGAACCGATGCTGATGTAAGGTCTTGTGCCGTTGTAACAGTGAAAGAGTTACCCAAGTATCCTAATTCTCCTGCACCGATACCAAGTGTTCCAGTTGATACGTTGTTATCACGAGCAAATACAGAATCTGTTACTTCAACCGTGTAAGAGAATACGTTGTTTGTTAGATCCTCATCCGTTTCTGTGATGCTGGAAGTGTAAACAACCTGGTAAGTTCCGATTGCTGTTGGTGTCCATCCGGCAACAGTCACGTTAGCAGAAGCCAAAGAGTTAATTGTCTGAGGAGTAGTTGTCGCGCTGTAAACACTTGTCATTCCCTGCAAAACATTAACAGTCATAGTAGCTCCGGTTACGTTTCCTGCACCAAGTGAAGTGATCGTTCCACCACCCACAATGTTCCCCACCTGTGAAAGCGGTACTTGTGTGTATTCATAAGCAGAAGCAGTCATGTCAGCATCATATACTGAAGCACCTGTTACACAGAACGCGAAAACATTACCAGCAAGATCGCCTACAAATGTTTGGTCAGCAATACCATCGAAGTTCACCGTAAAAGTAGCTCCTCCATCACCCCAATCATCGACATAATTAATGTCAAAACAGTCACCAATAGTAAGACACCCAAGAGTTTCAGTTGTTGTTGCGTTGTTGGCGTATCCACCTGCTGTAGCAACTTGAAGACCACCACCAGCACAGCCAACTTCTGCTGCGTTTCCAAAAGTAAAAAGCGCACCGTTTCCACATCCGTTTCCTGATGGAGTCAGATCCCAAAAACATTCATAACCCCACTGATCTGTAGTAACGTCTACTGTTACGTTAACTTGTCCTGCAGGACATTGTGCATTTGCAGTCGAAGTCCCAAGAATAGAACCTGCAGCAAAAACAAACATGTAAATTTTCTTCATATTCTGTAATTATTTTAGTTACAGGCACAAAGGTAGTTTAATTATTGAAGTTTGCAAGAAAATCGAAGTATTAGAACTTATGGGAATTTCTTTTATGGCTCATTAGTGCGAAAAATCTACAGACATCATTAAATTTGCGCCTGTTTTGAGGGTAAATAGTAGCGAGTGAGAATATTCAGTGAATTCAGTTCTTTAGAGTCAATCCCATGTCCCGTTTTGACAATTGGCACCTTTGATGGTGTGCATCTCGGACATCAAAAGATCATCGATCAACTGAACAAGGAAGCGATGGCTGTGGGAGGTGAATCGGTCCTTTTTACCTTTTATCCGCATCCGAGAATGGTCTTGTTTCCGGATAGTCATGGTTTGCAATTGATCCAAACACAGGAAGAAAAACTGGATAAACTCAAACGAATAGGCTTGCAGAATGTTATTGTCTATCCGTTTACGTATGAATTCTCCAGATTGACGGCCTTGGAATTTGTCAGAGATTTTTTGGTCACCCGGTTGAAGGTGAAGAAGGTCGTGATCGGATATGATCACCAGTTCGGAAAGAACAGAGAAGGATCGATCGAGTTTTTGAAAAAGGTATCGCATACCTATGATTTTGAAGTGATTGAAATACCAGCACAGGAGATTGATGCCGTGAATATTAGTTCTACTAAGATCAGACAAGCAATATTGGAAGGAGAGTTATCCAAAGCAAATCATTTTCTGGGAGATCCGTTCCAGCTGAACGGAACGGTTGTTGTCGGCAATGCGCTTGGCCGAACTATCGGTTATCCAACAGCGAATATTCTGGTGAACAGTGACATGAAACTTGTACCTGGTAACGGGGTGTACAGGGTAACTGTCGATAGTGATGGCGAGCGTTTCAATGGGATGATGAACATTGGTATTCGGCCAACCGTTGGAGGAACCCCAAACAGAACATTAGAGGTGCACATTTTTGATTTTGATGCCGATATCTATGGCAAAAGTATTACGGTATGCTTTTTGTCAAAATGGCGAGAAGAAATGAAGTTTGGATCGCTCGATGAATTGAAAGCCCAGTTGAAAAAAGATGAAGAAGCTATTCGTTATCAGCATAGTACTGCAAATTAGTGCGGCGCTCTTTGGTCAGGGCTCCATTCTTACGGTCTATTCGTGGGAAGAGGTCAGGAATGCCAATCCTGATACTGTGCTTGCAATTTCATTCAATAAACTAAAGATAATATCTGTTCCGAATGAGTTGAAGAAATTTAAAAATCTCATGCATTTGGACCTCGGAAAAAACAAGCTGACGGAATTACCTGAATTTATCGGGGACTTCAGTAAGTTGGAGCACCTTGATCTATCCAAGAACGATTTAGCCATATTTCCGATTGAGATCTGCAAATTGTCTGCGTTAAAAACATTGATCGTTAACCGCAATACATTTGATCAACTTCCGGATTGTATCAGCTACCTGGGACAATTGGAGTTTATTGATCTCTGGGACACTCCAGTCATGAGTTTTCCACCCTCGCTGGTCAATATGAAAAATCTAAAGCGGATCGACCTGCAGGGAGTGAGATATGGCCCGACCTTTCAAATGAAATTCAAAGAATCGCTGCCTTGGGTAAGCATTGAGTTCGATCCACCGTGCGATTGTATGGAGTGAACTTGATTCATTTTTTTCATGTTCTTTGGTTAGTATTCGCTTCAGACAATAAAAAAAGAACTAAATTTGCCTCAAACAGCTATTTATGAAACGACTACTTCTATCATTTGGATTAATAGTAATCTCTCTATCCGTACATTCTCAAACGGAAAAAACAAAGGGTCATCAAGTTTTTGTAGAGACGAATAATGAGCAGGAATCATTCCCTGAAGTTGAGGATTTCAAAGGTGATTTTCAATTGAAGTTCAGTGAGTACTTCAAGATTGCCATATCGGATTCTTTTTTTGAATATGTTGCGTCTAATCGCAAGGAAAATGAAAGGGTTGAATTACCAATGTCAAATGGGAGTACACTCATTATAGCAAGTAAGAAAGAACTCGACATAAACGGTTTCGGACCTTTCGAAAAACCATTCGTTATCGTCAAATAAGATTGAAATAATATACTCATTCACCGAACAAAAGAATAATGAAAAGAATTTTAACCCTATTTTTAGTTTTGTCTAGTCTAAACGTTTTTGCTCAACCTGCAAATGACGCGTGTACTGGTTCTCAGACTGTTTTAGATGATGGAACTTGTGTAAATGGTACAACGGTTGCGGCCACCGATAATTGGACGGGTCTAATAGGTTGTCAGCTGAACGTTGGTGGTCCGGGAGGAAATCATTTAGATGTGTTTTATTCTTTTGTTGCCTCGGAGTCTTCTTTATCTGTTGACGTTACAGCGGGAGCTGGTTGGGCCGGTACAATAGAGGTCACTTTGTTGTCACCGGGACCATTGGGTTGCGCGGATATTTTTACCCAAATTAATGATGCTTGTGGCACTGGTACCGTAAACCTTACCCAGAATGGTTTAGTTCCCGGAAATACGTACTACGTTGTTGTATCCAATGCTGAAAATGGAACCCCTGGTGCATTTACCATTTGCACCGAAACGGTTGCGGCAGGATGCGGTGCTTTCAGTGATGATTGCGCGAATGCAGTAGTAGTTCCAACAACAACAAACGTGCAGTCCTGCGTAAGCAGCTGTAATACAGGGGCTATTGATGGCCCGACTTTCGTTGGAAGCGTTCCCGCTTGTTTGCAATTTGGAAATCCAACCGCCTGGTTTGAGGTAACATCCGGGGTCGGTGATGCAAATCTAGAGATTGATTTGAGCAGTTCTACTTTGTCCAATTTACAATATGCTGTTTTTACAACGGATGGTTGTTTAACAGGAAGCTGGACGTATCAAGGTTGTAATATAGGTGGAAGCGCTATCCTTGAAACGGTTGGCATATCGGCCAACACGACCTATTTGGTTGCTGTTACGGATAATTCGGGAGCGGAAGGTAATTTTAATCTTTGCCTTACTTTGCTGCCAGATTTAAGCCTATGTAATGTTGGTGATGAGCTTCTTGAAACGAGTTCATCTGACCCGGTGACACCAGTTGGTGGTCCTTATTCTCCTGGGGAGGTTGTAAATTTTTGTTACACTGTAAACCAGTATCGCAAAGAAAATTGTAACTGGTTGCAAGGTATTGTTCCAACCTTTGGGGATTGCTGGGCACCAGCATCATTCAATGCTCAAGGAATGCCGGTAGTGACAACCGCTTTAATCACTCAAGGAAATTCCGCTGGTACTTGGTCATGGTGGCCTAATGGAGCGGTCCAATATAATAATCTGGGAGCATCAGGCTCATTACCATCCGGAACAAATGTTGGCGCTGGTTGGTTTTTTGTTTGTAGCGGATGTCCTGCCGGTGTTAATGGGCCGGATCCTGATGCCAGTTGGGGAGATGGGGATGCTAATGGTCCTGCTCAGTGTAATATAGATGGAAATGGTTGGACGTGGACTGTATGTTTTCAATTAACAGCAGGCCCTACATCTAATTGTTCAAACGGTACGACAGATTGCGGGGTAAATATTAAAACGTATGCAGATGCTGAGATTGGAGCATATACAGCTGTGGGTTGCGCCGGTGATGAGGCGTTTGTTTATAATGCAGGATTTGTTTGCTGCACACCTCCTACAATTGCCCCTGTAACGAATACCTCATTCTGTTCCGGTGGAAGTGTGAACCAAACGCTTTCATCCAATCAGGATCCGGGTGTGACTTACACATGGACAGTTGTAGCTGGAGCAAATATTTCAGGAGCTGCCAATGGTTCGGGAACATTGATCAATCAAACATTGACAAATTCAGGCACCACCTCTCAGACTGCTGTATATACAATTACTGCGAACAACGGTTCTTGTTCAAGTACGACTACACTAACTATTACGGTAAATCCAAGACCTACAGCAACAGCGACTCCAAATCCGCAGACTATTTGTTCAGGAAATGGAGTAGGGGTGGCTTTGACAAGTAACATAGTGGGTACTACATTTACATGGTCAACTACGGCAAATGCCAGTATAACAGGCGAGAGTACTACGTCTCAATCCGGAGCTACTATAACGGATGTGTTAACGAATACAACGGCTTCGCCAGTAACATTAAATTACACGGTTACTCCAACAGCGGCTGGTTGCGCGGGTACTCCCTTAGTTGTTCCGGTAACGGTAAACCCAACACCTGTTATCACAGCAACACCAAATCCACAGACGATCTGTTCAGGAGCATCCGTAGGAGTTAACCTGACAAGCAACGTAACGGGTACTACCTTCACCTGGAGCACAACTGCCAACGGAAGTGTAACTGGAGAAAGCACGACAGCACAGAGTGGAGCGTCTATCACGGATGCATTGACGAACACGACAACAGCGCCGGTTAACCTGACCTATACAGTCAACGCAAGTGCTGGCGGATGTCCTGCAGTAGCAGTGAATGTTCCGGTAACGGTAAACCCAACCCCGGTTATCACGGCAACACCAAATCCACAAACGATCTGTTCAGGAGCATCCGTAGGAGTTAACCTGACAAGCAACGTAACGGGTACCACCTTCACTTGGATCACAACTGCCAACGGAAGTGTAACTGGAGAAAGTACGACAGCACAGAGCGGAGCGTCTATCACGGATGCATTGACGAACACGACAACATCTCCGGTTAACCTGACCTATACAGTCAACGCAAGTGCTGCCGGATGTCCTGCAGTAGCAGTGAATGTTCCGGTAACGGTAAATCCAACACCGGTTGTCACGGCTACACCAAATCCACAGACAATCTGTTCAGGAAATGCAACAGGTGTAGCTTTATCCAGTAATGTTGCAGGAACGACATTCGCATGGTCCACTGTGGCGAACGGAAGTGTAACTGGTGAAACCACAGCAGGTGGATCTGGTGCATCGATCTCAGACGTTTTAACAAATACAACTTCTTCGCCGGTGACCGTTACTTATTCCGTAATACCAACAGCTTCAGCATGTGCTGGATTGCCAATTAACGTTCCGGTAACGATTAACCCTATTCCAACATTTACAACGTCATTTACCAATCCTTTGGCATGTGGTGCTTCTAACGGCTCTATCACATTGAGTGGCTTGAGCGCGTCAACAGGTTATTCTTTGAGTTATTCTGATGATGGAACGCTTGTAGGACCTCTCTCAATCACATCTACTGCCGCAGGAACATACGTTATAAGCGGTTTAAATGCAGGAGGATATTCCAACATTACGATCGCTTTTGGTGGTTGTAACTCCCTTCCGGCAGCTGTTTCCCTATCAGACCCTTCATCACCGGTATTTAGTGTATCGTTGTTGACAAACCCTACAACTTGTGGCGGTACGCAAGGTTCTATTCTCATCGAAGGAACCGGTACGTTATCTCCATCTACTGTTTATTCTTTAACCTATACAGACAACGGTACAGGTGTCGGTCCAATCAACATTACGACTGATGCAAATGGTGATTATACCATCACCGGTCTTAATGCAGGTAGCTATACTGCGTTTGTTTTGAATCTGGCAGGTTGCACGGGATCTCAGCCTGGTCCTGTTACGTTGGTAGACCCTGCGCTTCCGGTTGCAACTGCAGGAACAACAACTCCGGTTATATGTGACGGTTCTGCAATTAACCTGACTGGAAACACAGTGGGTGGTGCAACCTATTCATGGACCGGTCCAAACTTGTTCACATCGAATATTGAGGATCCTTCAATTGCTTCTGCAACCACTGCAGCAAGTGGAACATATACACTTACCATCACATTGAATAACTGTCTGAGTTTGCCTTCACCTGTAAACGTTACGGTAAATGCGACTCCTGTTTTGTCCGTAGCCAATCCTGCTTCGGTATGTTCACCGGCAACTGTAAGCATAACGGCTCCTGCTGTTACGACTGGAAGTACGAATGTGGGAACCTTGTCTTATTGGACTGACGCAGGTGCCACTTCTCCGTTGACAACTCCATCTGCTGTAACGACATCGGGAACTTATTATATCCAAGCGAACAATGCAGGATGTATTGATATAGCTCCTGTTACAGTCACAGTTGTAATAACGCCGGATGTCGTAACGAACAATCCAGCAGCTGTGTGTTCTCCTTCTACGGTAGATCTGACAGCGGCAATTGTTACCGCAGGTAGCTCGAACCTGGGAGCCCTGACTTATTGGACGGATGCAGCAGCGACTTCGCCGTTAGGAACTCCAGGAGCTGTAGCAACGTCAGGTACCTATTTCATACAAAGTGGTATTTCCGGTTGTACGGATATTGAGCCGGTTGTTGTGACGATCAACCAAACACCAAATTTGGTGATCACTGATCCGACGGCTGTTTGTTCACCTTCAACTGTAAACATTACAGCTCCAGCTGTAACAGCTGGAAGTACGAATGCAAATTCATTGACTTATTGGAATGATGCTGCGGCGACTTTATCGTTGGCCGCTCCATCTACAATAAGTGTATCAAATACATATTATATCCAGGCAACGAATGCCGGATGTACGGATATCGCTCCGGTTGTTGTTACGATCAATCAGACACCAAACCTGGTGATCACCAATCCTGCAGCGGTTTGTACTCCAGCAACTGTAGATCTTACAGCGGCAGCGGTAACAGCAGGAAGTACGAACCCTGGAACATTGACTTACTGGACCGATGGTGGAGCCTCAATAGCATTAGGAACACCAAATGCTGTTACAACCGGAGGTACTTATTATATTCAGGCAAATAACTCGGGATGTTTTGATGTTGAAGCTGTTTTGGTAACCATTAACCAAACACCGAACATTGTTGTAAATAATCCGGCGGCTGTTTGTACTCCTGCAACTGTGGATATTACCGTAGGTGCTGTCACAGTAGGAAGCACGAACGCATCAACATTAACTTATTGGATAGATGCCGGTGCAACTGCAGGATTAGCCGGACCAAATGCAATTGCAATTGGCGGAACCTATTACATCCAAGCAACCAATGCCGGATGTACGGATATTGCTCCAGTTTTAGTAACCGTTAACCAAACACCAGACCTTGTTGTCAATAATCCTGCTGCGGTTTGTACTCCAGCCACTGTAGATCTGACTTTAGCGGCTGTAACTGCTGGAAGCACCAATTCAGCATCACTCACATACTGGACGAATGCGACTGCCACCACTTCATTGTCCTCATCGAATGCGGTGGCGATTGGAGGAACATACTATATTCAAGCTACCAATGCTGGATGTACTGATATCGCTCCTGTTACAGTGACTGTAAATCAGACACCAAATCTTGTGATCACGGATCCTGCTGCAGTTTGTACACCTGCTACTGTTGATCTCACAGCAGTCTCAGTAACGTCGGGTAGTTCGAATGTTGTTGCTTTGTCCTATTGGACAGACCTTGCGGCAACTTCAGCACTTGCTAACGCTGGTTCTGTGAATACTTCAGGGACCTATTATATTCAGGCTTCGAATGCCGGATGTACAGATATTGCAGCTGTTACAGCAACGATTAATACTACTCCAACGCTTATCATCACTGATCCTGCAGCGGTTTGTACGCCTGCTACTGTTGATTTAACAGCAGCTTCCGTTACTGCAGGAAGTTCCAATACAGGAACCCTGACGTATTGGACGGATGCATCTGCAACATCTGCGCTTGCAACACCGGCAGCTGTTTCTGTGACAAATACGTATTACATTCAAGCTGATAATTCAGGATGTGTTGTGATTTTGCCAGTTGATGTTACTGTTAATCAGACACCAACATTGGTGATCACCAATCCTGCTGCGGTTTGTACACCTGGAACAGTTAATTTGACTGCTTCGGCGGTAACTGCAGGAAGTACGAATGTTGGATCCTTGAGCTATTGGAGTGACGCAGCAGCTTCAAATACATTAGCCTCCCCGGCTTCTGTTTCCGTTTCAAATACATATTACATTCAAGCAACGAATGCCGGATGTACAAGCATTCAACCTGTTGTCGCGACAATTAATGCGACACCGACTTTCACACTGGTAGGAACAGATCCTTCATTGTGTAACCTTTCTGATGGATCGATCACGATCTCTGGGTTGGTTGCTTCAACCAACTATACAGTTGGTTACAGTGATGGCGGTTCTCCAGTGGCAGCCGCTTCTTACACGAGTACAGCAGGAGGAACGATCACGATCTCAGGTCTGAACGCAGGAGCATACAATAACTTTAGTGTAACGATCACTTCCAGCGGATGTACCGGTACCAATGCAACAACAGTGACGTTGATCAACCCGGGAGCACCTGTTATTACGGACCTTGCAGATCAGACAGTTTGTGATACCTATACGCTTCCTGCGATCATAATTACCGGTGTTGCTACGACACAGGGTTATTATACTGCACCGAACGGTGGTGGTGTGCAGTTAGCAGTTGGTTCATCAGTAACTTCCCCGCAAACGATCTATATCTATGCGATCAATGGAACGTGTACGGATGAAGAAACAGTGTTGATCACGGTGAACAATACACCTGCGATCACGGTAACAGATCCGGCAGCGGTATGTACTCCTGCAACGGTTGATATCACCGCTGCAGCTGTAACGGCTGGAAGCACGAACCTTGGCACCATGACTTTCTGGAGCGATGCAGCGGCAACAACGGCTGTTACGACCCCTTCAGCTATTACAACTTCAGGGATGTATTATATTCAATCTGCAAATGGTGCATGTACAGATATACAGCCGGTTAACGTAACAGTAAACCAGACTCCGGTACTTGCTATCACGAACCCGTCAGCAGTATGTTCTCCGGCAACTGTTGACATTACTGCAGCGGCTGTGACTTCAGGAAGTACGAATGCAACTAATTTGACCTACTGGAATGATGCTGCGGCAACCTCTTCTTTGGCAACTCCATCAGCGATCGGGTCTTCGAATACCTACTACATTCAGTCAACCAATGCAGGTTGTACGGATATTGCGCCGGTAGTTGTCGTTGTGAATGTAACTCCTGGTGAACCAACAGCTGGAACAGACTCAACTTACTGTTCTAGCTGGGATCTTGTAAACATGACAGTTTCAGGAACCGGTGGAACATATACCTGGTATACTGATGCATCATTGAATTCAGTTCATGGGACGGGTTCTGGTATTGCACCTCTAGAGTCATTGGGTACAGTGATATACTATGTAACAGAAACGGTAAATGGTTGTGAAGGCCCTTCGAGTAGTGTGACGATCACGATCGAGGATTGTGAGATCATCGTACCAACGGCATTTACACCAAATGGAGATGGTGTTCACGATACGTGGGAGGTTGTTGACCTTGATGGTGTTTATCCGAACAATGTTGTAACGGTTTACAACCGTTGGGGGAACATGATCTTCCAGTCTGAGAAAGGGCAGTATTCAGCGAAGCCATGGGACGGAACATTTGAAGGCAATGCACTTCCTGTTGCATCA